>DATAHW010000168.1:0-9717 GCA_036262935.1 Gemmatimonadales bacterium
GCGCTCTTCTCCTGCCCGATGTCCACGAACGCGGCCTGAATGCCGGGCAGCACGGCCTCGACCCGACCCAGGTAGATGTCGCCGACGGTGCGGCGATGGTCGGGCCGGTCCACGAGGAGCTCGACGAGGCGATCGTCTTCCAGGATGGCCAGGCGGGTTTCCCGCTGGCTCCCGTTGATCAGGATCTCACGCTTCAAATTCTGGATGACCTCGGCCGCGACGGGCGGAACGCGACCCCGCGCCCCCGCACCGACCTGCCGCAGCATGCTGGAATGAGAATCCGCACCACAGAAACGCGCCGACCCGGGAACGTGCCCGACATGGAACACACGTTCGACCCGTGGCGCGGCGCGTCCGCACTCGCGCCAATTATATGTCGCGATGAGGCTTAGGGCAACTCAGTCCACCACCTGCCCGAGAATCTGGCGGGCGATGACCAGGCGCTGGATCTCGCTCGTCCCCTCGCCGATCTCACAGACCTTGGCGTCCCGCATCATCCGCTCGACGGGGTAATCCGTCGTGTACCCATACCCGCCGAAAATCTGGACCGCCTTGGTGGTGTTCCGCATGGCCAGCTCCGAGCAGAACAGCTTGGCCATCGCCGCTTCCTTCTTGAACGGCTTGCCGTGCTGCTTGAGCCAGGCGGCGTGATACAGCAGGTGCGTACCGGCTTCGAGCTCCAGGGCCATGTCCGCGAGCTGAAAGTTGACGCCCTGAAAGCTTCCGATCAGCCGGCCGAACTGTTTCCGCACGCCGGCGTACCGGAGCGCCTCGTCGTAGGCCCCCTCGGCGATGCCGAGCGAGAGCGCCGCGATGCCAATGCGGCCGGCATCGAGGGTCTTGAGGAAGTTGATGAACCCGTAGCCAGGCCGGCCGAGGAGATTCTCCTTGGGTACGACCGCGTCTTCGAAGATGAGCTCGCGCGTGTCGCTCGCGCGCCAGCCCATCTTGTCCTCCTTCTTGCCCGCGCGCACGCCGCGTGTCTTGGGGAGGTCGGCGGCGTGGCCTACGCCGAGCGCGCGGGCGGTGTCGAGATCCACCGTGTCCTTGGTGACGATGAAGCTGGTGATGCCCTTGTTCCCCTGGCCGGGCTCGGTACGCGCCGTGACCGAGAAGATCTCGCCCACGCCCGCGTGAGTGATGAAGATCTTGGAGCCGTTGAGCAGGTAGTGGTCGCCCTTGTCCACGGCGGTGGTCGCGGTGCCGCCGGCATCGCTGCCGGCGCCCGGCTCCGTGAGGCCGAAGCCGCCCAGCACCTTCCCCGAGGCGAGCAGCGGGACGTAGCGGCGCTTCTGCTCCTCGGTGCCGAACTCGACGATGGGCGAGGTGCCGAGATTGGTGTGGGCGCTGATGGTGAGCGCGTGGCTCGCGTCCACCTTGGCCATCTCGTGGATGGTGATGTAGTACGAGAGCTGGTCCATCCCGGCGCCCCCCAGCTCCTCGCTCCAGGGCACGCCCAGCAGCCCGAGCTCGCCCATCGCCTTGATGTTTTCCCAGGGGAATGTCGACGTGCGGTCGAGCTCGCGGGCGACGGGCGCGATCTGCGTGCGGGAGAACTCGCGCACCATCTCCCGGACCTGATGGTGGTGCTCGGTGAAGTAGAGTGAATCGTCCATGCGCGCGCCGGCGAAGGGGAATGGCTGCAATATAGGCGGCGGTCAGCTCCGGCGGTCGCCCCGGCGCCGCTCACGCTGGCGGCGCTCCTGCTCGGCCGGCCGCATCGGCGCCCCGGTCCGACGATCGCCGCCGCGGCGCTCGCTGGTCCGCCGGTCGCCGCGGCGGAACTCCTGCAGCGCGTCGCGGCCGAGCTCGGTGACGTAGCACGGACCGGCCATGAGATAGGCCCCCGCCATCTCTTCGGCGGCGTAGGCCACGCTCCGCTCGGGCATGTCGATCAAGCCGCGCTGCCGGAGGTCACGCAGATGACCCACGAGCGCCTCGAACGTCTGTCGCGCGCGGTCGCCGGTCGGGCCCGGACGAAAGACCCGTTCTCCGGCGTCGATGCGCTCCAGGATGTCGGCGTCGCCCTGGTCCATGCGCCCAAGATAACGGTCGCCTCCCGTGCCCGCGATCAGACGAAGGAGGTCGGCACCGAACTTCGCGAGCACGCGAGGACCAACGCCGGGCGTGGCGGCGAGGGCCGCGGCATCCTTCACGCCGGCCGCCGCCAGGCGGCCGAGCGTTGCATCGCCAAGCACGACGTAGGGTGGCACCCCGAGCTCCGTGGCGACACGGCGGCGCCAATCCTCGAGCGCCCGGTGCCGCGATCCGGCCGGCCCCTCCGGCGGCGTGGCGGCCACGGGCCCGAGCGCCTGCAGGATGATGCCGCCCCATCGCGCCGCCAGCGCGCTGCCCACCCCTGGCACGTCAGCCAGTGCCGCAGGATCGGGTGGCGGATGCCGGGCGAGCGCCAGCAGTACCTCCGGTTCGAGGAGCGCGCCGCCCCAGGGGCCAGAACGCGTAGCCACCGCGGCCCGGAGGCGCACGAGCCGGGCGGCGATGGCCGGATCGCGGGGCGCGGAGAGCGGCCGGTCGCGGCAGCGGTCGCACCCCGAACAGCGTGCCAGCCGCTCGCCGAAGTAGCCCACCAGCGCCTTCCGCCGGCAGCCCCAGCCGCGCGCGTACGCCTCGACGGCAGCGATACGCGCCTCGGCGCGGCGGCGGCGCTCGGCTATCGGGGCCCAGTCGACCGGGCCGCGCTCCGGATGCAGCTCGTGCCGGAGCCGTTCGGCGGAGGCACGGACGTTGGCCGCCACGCCCGTGCAGCGCTCGCCCTCGCGCCAGACGCGCTCGAGCACGCCGCGGGGCGGGAAGGTGACGTCGAGCTGGCGGCGGTGCAGCGTGGCGTCGCCGGGCCGCCAGAGGAGTACGCAGCGAGCGAACTCGCCGTCCCGGCCGGCGCGGCCGGCCTCCTGATAGTACGCCTCGGGCGTGGCCGGAAGCGTCCAGTGCACGACGAGGCGGATCTGCGGCTTGTCGATCCCCATGCCGAACGCGCAGGTGGCGACGATGACGTCGAGACGATCCTCGAGGAAGGCATCGAGCGTACGGCCGCGGCGCTCGCGCGAGAGCCCGGCGTGGTATGGCGCGGCGCGGTGGCCCGCATGGTGGAGCGCCCGCGCGATCCCCTCCGTGACGCTGCGGGTGGGCGCGTAGACGATGACCATGCGATCGTCATCGCCAAGGAGCCGCACCAGTGCCTCGAGCCGCTCGCGCTCGCTCCGGACCGGCACCACGCCAAACCAGAGATTGGCCCGATCGAAGGAGCCCAGATGCTCGGCGAACCGGCCCGGCCGGAAGCCGAGCGTGCGGGCGATGTCCTGCCGCACGTCCGGCGTGGCGCTGCCAGTGAGCGCCACCACGGGCGGGCGCCCGAGCCGGTACCGGGCCGCGCCCAGCGTCCGGTAGCTCGGCCGGAAATCGTGCCCCCACTCGGCGATGCAGTGCGCCTCGTCAACCGCCAGGAGACTGGGGCGGAGGCCCCGCTGCTGCAGCTCCGGCGCGAGCCGGGTGAGCCGTTCGGGCGAGGCATAGAGCAGCCGGAGCGCGCCGGACTCGAGCGCCCTCCAGATCCGCGTCCGCTCCTCGTCCTCGATGCCGCTGTGGAGTGCCGCGGCGGCGATGCCGCGCGCCACGGCCGCGGTGACCTGGTCCTGCATGAGCGCGATAAGCGGGGAGACCACCACCGTGAAGCCGCCGAGGACGAGCGCGGGCACCTGGAAGCAGACGGACTTGCCACCGCCCGTGGGGAGCACGGCCAGGGTGTCCGAGCCTGCCAGGACCGACCGGAGCACCGGAAGCTGCGCGGGGCGGAAGTCGGCGTGACCGAAGTGATGGTGGAGGAGGCGGCGCGCCTCGTCGAGCGGCCCGGGCATCCGGCAGGATGTGGACGCCCCAGGAGCCGACCGACATCGAGCCGCCGCCCGCATGATCCCGCTTACGCGCGGAGGCCGCCCCGTTGCGGCGAGGCGGCCCCCGGACTAGCTGGCCCAGGCAACCGGACTTAGTGCCCGCCCAGCCGGACGCCGATCGTGATCGGAATGAACTGCAGGTCCTTGCCCGTAGTGAACACGTCGTGGAAGCGCCCCTCCACAAACAGACCGGCGCTCCCCGCCTTGAAGTCGAATCCGGCCCCGGCGTTCAAGCCGAACTTGGTGGTCGAGCCCGTCGTGCTGGCGATCGTGCCCAGATCACTGCTGCCGGTGGTCTTCAGGTTATACACACCGCCGCCGCCGAGGATGTATGGACGGAACTTCGTCGTCTCAGATGTCTTGAACTTGTAGACGATGTCCCCGGTTCCCATGATGATGCGGTCCTTGAGGCTCCCTGGCCCCACGACGTCGTTGTCGAGCTTGAACTGGTGGTACTGCCCGTCGACCTGGATGCCTACCGGCCAGTTTGTCGGCACGAACGACACCCCCACCAGGCCATGCCAGCCGAGCTTCGCCACGTCGTTGAACGTGCTCGACGGTATGCTCAGTCCGCCGCCCAGCGAAAACTCGGCCCCCTGCGCGTACAGCGCAGGCGCGCCGGCCAGCGACCCAACGAGCAGCATCGTGACCGCCTTCGGTACCCGCATACCGCCTCCTTCAATGTGGTTCCCATAAAGACGCGGCGCGTCGGAAGCCGCCGGCCCACCCGCCGTCTGGACGGGTCGAGGCCCAAGCTAGCGGAGCCCGGCGGCGGACCATGTGAGGGGCATCACACCGAGTCGTGGCGGCCCCGCTGGAGCAGTCGAACGATGAGCGATCCGATGAGCAGCGCGATCGCGCCCCAGCCGAGCTGCCGGTCGCCGAGCGCCACGGCCAGAAGCGCCACCGCGAAGCCCGCAACCGCCAGGCCGATCCGCAGCAATGCGACCGTGCGGGGCGGGAGCATCACTTTTTGAGGAACTGCCCGATGGCGGCGCGGAAGTCCGGTGTCTGGCGGGCCAGGGCGTTCACCCGGGCGCCGATGGCGATGCCTTCTTCCAGCGGGCAGCCGTCGAGGCGGTAGAAGAGCTGTTTGGTTAGCGCCATGGCCGACGGGCTGGAGCGAGCCAGCGCCTCCGCAAGCGTGGAGACTTCCCGCTCAAGCACCTCGTCCGCCACCACCCGCGCCACCAGCCCGGCCTCGCGCGCCTCGCTGGCGGTGAGCACGCGGCCGGTGAGCGCCAGGTCGAGCGCGGTCTTCTCGCCCGTGGCACGCCGGAGCAGAGTCAGCACCATGGCCGGGACGAAGCCGCGCTGGATCTCGGGGTAGCCCATCCGTGCGCCCTCCCCGGCGATCGCGAGGTCGCACGCGGTCACCAGCCCGGCTCCCCCGGCCAGGGCACGTCCCTGGACGCCGGCCAGGACCGGCTTGGGAATACTCCGGATCCGCGTGAACAGCGTTCCCAGCCGAAGCGCCGAGGCCTCGTTCCGCGCCGGCTCGAGATCGGCGGAGGCCAGCAGCTCGTCGAGATCCGCCCCGGCGCAGAAGTCCCGGCCCGCGCCGCGGAGCACGACCACGTGAACGTCCGGATCCAGATCCGCGCGGTCGAGCGCCGCATGGAGCGCCTCGATCAGACCGGCGTCGAGGGCATTCCGCTTCTCGGGACGATCGAGCGTGAGTCCGAGGACGCCGTCAGCGAGCTCGAGCCGGAGCGGCGGCCCGCCGGCGCTCACGCGCGCGCCAGGCGACGGGCGAGTGCCGCGGGCGCCGGGATCTCCATCCGGAGGAGCGCCGTCGAGTACACCTTGCCCTGGGCATCCGTCTTGAGCGAGATGGTTCCCCCGCCGTCGAGGGCGTCGTGCAACAGGAAGTTCAGCGCGTTGAGGTTGGGCAGCTCGAACCGTTCCACCCCGCTCACCATGCCCCGGAAATGCCGGCCCACCCGCGCCGTCGTCACCTCGCGCTCCAGAATCGGATAGTACTCGGGCTCGAGCGCGATGAGCCCGACGTTCGCCGTGTTGCCCTTGTCGCCCGAGCGGGCATGCGCCAGGTACCGGAGCTGAACCATTCGGGTCACGGGGCGTTTGGCGGTTTTGGGCACCCTCACGCCTCCAGAATCTCGACCCGCACGTGCGGCTCGATCTCGCGGCGGTCGATGAGCGCCGGCCAGTAGGCCACCACCTCTTCGACGGCGGGCCGGCCGCCCGCGAAGCCGGTGACGCTGGGCGGGCCGGTGAGCACCAGCGGCGCGATCTCGCGGGTGAAGCGCTCGACCGGCGCCCGCTCGTGCGCCCGCACACCCACGCGGAGCTGCACCTCGGGAATGTCGGGGTCCGGCGGGCCGCTGAGCCGCCCGTGCGTCGCGTTCACGCCGACGAATTCGGTGAGGATCTGGTCGAACTCGAGCCCGAGATCGCTGAGGCGGCGGCGGAGCACCGCGTCGGCCGCGCGGGCCTTGTCGTACGCCTCGGGCCAGGCGTACACCAGCGTGCCCACGGCCTTGTAGCCCCAGAAGTAGGCGATCGACACCTTGAGCATCGGCGTGCGCGGGCCGCCGTGAATGCCGCTCACGCGCACCCGGTTCCGTCCGGCCGGGCGGAGCCGGATGGTGGTGAAGTCGGCCACGCCATCCGGGGTGATGTAGCCTCGCGGATCGCCCATCTCGTAGACGAGCTGCTCGGTGACCGAGGCCACCGAGACCACGCCGCCGGTGCCGGCATGCTTGGTCACGACGAATGTCCCGTCGTCCGAGGCCTCGATGATCGGGAAGCCCGGGTCGGCAAGTCCCTTCACCGACCGCCACCCCTTCAGCAGATTGCCGCCGGAGGCCTGCGCGCCACATTCGATGATATGGCCCGCGACCGTGCCCGCCGCCACCTTGTCCCAGTCGTCGGCCGACCAGCCGAACTCGTGGACGATGGGGCCGAGGGTGAGCCCCGTGTCGGTGACCCGGCCGGTGACCACCACGTCGGCCCCGCCGCGGAGCGCCTCGACGATCGGCCCCATCCCGAGATACGCGTTGGCGGAGAGGACCCGCTCGCGGATGTCGCTCAGCGGGCGGCCGGTCTCCATGTCGCTCAGGTCGTGACCGCGCGCCATCAGCTCGTCCAGGCGGCCCAGGATGTCGTCGCCCGAGACCAGGCCGACCCGCACCCGCCTTGGCAGGCCGAGCTTTCGGGCGACGGCGAGGACCGCCTCGGCGCACCCGCGCGGATTCACGCCTCCGGCGTTGGTGGTGACGCGCACCCCGCGCTCGACCAGGTCAGGCAGGACGCGCTCCATGAGCGGCACGAAGTCCCGCGCGTAGCCCGCGGCGGGGTCGCGGGACTTCTGTTTCTGCATGATGGACATGGTGACTTCGGCCAGATAATCCATCATCAGGTAGTCGATCGGCCCGCCCCGCACCTGGCGTACCGGTGCCTCGAGCCAGTCGCCCCAGAAGCCCTGCCCGGCGGCGATCCGGACGGTGCGGCCGCCGACCGGTGTCATGGAACGAGCGGCCCGGCCGCGGGGCCGAGCTCCACCTCGCGGGTCCAGCTCCGGCCGTCGGTCCGCGCCACCAGCAGGCCCAGGGGTACGAACTTCTCGCCCAGCGGCCATGGACTGTTCGGCAGGGTGAAGTCGGCGGTGACGGCGCCCCGCGGGGGGATCGTCCGGCTGCCACTGTCTGCACGCGCGAGCACGACGGTGGTGTCCGCGTACACCCGGATCGCGGCGCGGAGCGACCACTGCTGACCGCCTGACGGATCGGCGAAGCCGGGGAAGAACCCGAGGGTGACCGGCATGTCACCGTGGCCTTCCGGCAGCTCCACCTGCAGCCGGCCGAAGGCGTAGTTGAGCGGCTGCTTCCCGAGCTGCCGGCCGAGCGAGTCGAACAGGGTGAGACCGAAGTCCGTGAACTTTCCCCACTGCGCGCGATCCATCGTTACGTCCACGACGACGCCGCGGGACCAGGCGGGGACGACGAAGGGAATGCGCCGGGCGGCAGAACCGGTGGCGGAGACGGAATCCGACCGCGCGGCCCCGCCAAGGTGCATACCGAGCTCGGCTGCGACCGGTGCGCCCGTCACATTGTGGAAGGTGGCGTGGACCACGTCGCCCTGCCGGGCCGCGTGCAGCATGAGCGGCGACTGGGTGAGCCGGACCGTCGTGGTGAGGGGCTGGCCCGGCGGCGCGACGACGACGCACTCGTACGCTCCCGTCACCACGTCCCGCGAATCGGCCTCGTACTCCGCGCCCTGCGGCCCGTAGGCGGCGGCGCGCGCGCTCTCGTCCCGGAACGGCATGCCGTCGGGCTCGTGGAGAAACGCCAGACCCCGCTCCGCGCGGCCCCCGGTCTCGACCGTGAGCTGGAACGGCCGGCTGCTGTCCGCCTCGAAGAAGGTACGGAGCGTGCCGCCACCTGGCACGGCCGCGCCCTGCCGGAGCGTCGTCGTGGTGGCCGCGACCGGCACGGCGGTCACTACCGTCGTGACCAGTCGGAACGCCGGGCCGGCCATCGTGTCCGCGGTCCATCCCGTGATCGTGCCCACGTAGGCGCCCGGGACGGCGAGCCCGCGCCGGGCCACCTTCAGTTGCACCGGCGTGCGCGGTCCGCGCAGGGCCAGGGTGGGCGGCGCGGTGAGCCAGGGCGAGTCGCTCCGGAGCGTGTAGTTCGCGGCCGGCGCGTCGGCCGCGCGCAGCAGCTCGAACTCCTGCGTCGTATCCGCGGCCGCGCCGGCCACTCGCTGGACGGCGGCGGTCGCATCGCCGGCGCCCAGCGCGCGCACCTGGATGTCGGGAACGGGGTACCCGCCGCCGAGCCACCGGTAGGCCTTGTCCACGTCGGGCAGGCCCGCGCCCTCATCGACGAAGGTGGCGCCCGGTGTGGGCTGAGCCGTCACCATCAATGCGTGGCGAACGGCGCGCGCCACGATCGGCCGGCGTTCCTGCGTCATCGCCGAAACGAGCAGCGCGGCCAGGCCGGCCGCGTGAGGCGAGGCCATGCTGGTGCCCTGTTCGACCTCGTCGCCCGCATTCCAGAGCGGCACGCTGCTGTACGCCACGCCGGGCGTCACCAGGTCGGGGCGCGCCACCTCGCCGCCGCGAGAGCTGAAGTAGGCGAGCAGGTCGGCGGAGGGGGCGCCCGCGGGGCCAGGGGGGAGGAGGCTGCCGGGCAGCGTGGCGCCCACGCTCATCGCGCGGGCGGCACTGCCCGGGAAGCCGATCGTCGAGAGCCCGGGTCCGTCATTGCCCGCGCTGATGGCCATCACGACGTCGGGGTGCGCCGCGAGCACGGAGTCCACGATCCCATCGATCCGCGCCTGGCCCTCGATCTCGTTGCCCACGCCGAAGCTCATATTGAGTACGAGCGGCAGCCGGCGTGCCGTCGCGAAACGAATCGCGTAGTCCAGCGCGCGGAGCATGCTGCCGGTGGTCGAGATTCCCCCGTTGGCGCTGTTGGCGATCTTGAGCCCGAGAAGCTGGGCCCCCGGAGCCACGCCGTCGAACCCGGTGACGCCGTAAAGGTCGTGGGCCGCCGCGATGCCGGAGACGTGGGTGCCGTGCGCGCCGGTGTCGAATACCAGGTCGAGCCGGGGCGCGCCGGCGCCCTCGCTGAAATTGGCGGCGACGTTCACGCGCGGCCGGGCGCCGCGCCGCGCCCAGCCGAACGTCTCCCGGCCAACGAGGTAATCGTGGACCGGACGCTCGTTGGCGAGCGAGCCGTCGCCGTCGGTGTCCGCGAACAGCACCCAGCCGTCGGGGGCGCGCACCACCACGACGGGCAGCGTGTCGCGGACGGCGCCGTTCCCGTTGAGATCCGCC
>DATAHW010000169.1:0-22199 GCA_036262935.1 Gemmatimonadales bacterium
CCACGAGCTCGAGGAGATGCTGGCCGGGTATCGCGCGCGGGAGCTCTACGCCTCGGTTACGCCGGACGCGGCCGGCCGGCGTGTAGCGGTCTTGCGCGAGGCGCACGGTCCGGTGGAGCGCCTCCGCCCCCTCGCACTGGCGTTCGCCGGACTGCCGGCCGGAGTGCTGCTGGCGTCAACCGCAGCTCCGCCCGCGGTCATCCTCGGCGCGGCCGCAGATGCGGGAGCGGACGCGGGACGGATGCTCAAGGCCGCGCTCCAACGGGCCGGCGGACGCGGCGGCGGCAACGCGCGACTGGCGCAGGGAAACGTCGGCGACGCGAAGGCGCTCGACGGCGTCGTCGAGCTGGTGCTGGCGGCGCTGAACGGAGGCCGTCCCGCGACCTGAGCCCGTGCGGATCGGGTCCGGAGATCGGGCCTGGTGGGCGCTACTGGTAAACCCGTCCCTCGTGCCTGATCCACCCCGCCTCGTGCCGCCCGTCGGGGTCACGATGGGTCCAGTGAATCACGCCGCCCTTGTCGTTCCACTCGTACACGCCCCGAATCTCCACCGAATCACCCGGCGCCAGCGGAACCCGCGGCGCGAGCGCGAGGTTGTGCGCCACCAGCACGCTCGTCCCGCCGTCCACTCGCAGGAGAAAGCGCTCGTGCGGCGACCCCGCCACATCGTCCTTCAGCACGCGCGTCACCCGGCCGCCCGTCTCCACCTCCACGTTCGACCGGCCCGCCCGAAACGCTTGCGTGACCATGGAACGAGTGGCAGTAACGGGTGCAGGGGACGGAGCGGAGCGGAAGAGGTAGAGCGCAGCGATGACGGCGAGGGCGATGCCGGCCTGAAGCAGACGGCGGAGGGGCCTATTGGTCACTCGGAGTGCTGGTGCCTCCCATGTGCGTCTCGAGCGCGCCGCGGAGGTCCACGCCCTCGGCGCCGAGGAGCCGGAACAGCTCCCACTCCGCGGCCCGAGCCTGGTGGATGCGGCGGCCGTTGTACATCAGCGAGAGCACCAGGATGCCGTCGGATCGCCCAAGATAGCCCGCGAGCGTCGCAGCGTCATCCAGAGTACCGGTCTTGGCGTGCACCACGCCCCGGGTCATTCCCTGCCGCAGGCGGCGCAGAGTACCGGTGCCGTTGGCCGGCAGCAGGAGCGGGAACTGCTGATTGCCCGCGAGCTGGGGGTAGCGGGCGAGGTACAGGACCTGGGTGAGCGGACTGATCCGGTTGAGCTCGCTCAGCCCGCTCCCGTCAACAAGGGACACCCGCGCCGACGGCCCGACGACGCGCCGCACATGATCGGTGACGAGCGCGGGTCCCGTGGTCTGGCTGCCGGCGCCCCACTGGAGCATCAGCTCAGCGCCGATGTTGAGGCTCCGGCGATTCACTTCCGTGGCCATGCTGTCGAAGGTGGCCGACTCGACCTGTGCGAGCACCAGCGGCGCACCCCCTGCCATCACAACCGGCCCTCCCGGCGCGACCCACTGAATGCCGGCGCGCTCCAGGGCCGCGGCCCAGGCCACGGCCAGCACCCGGGATGGGTCGTAGGCAACGGCCGAGAATCCCACCGGGCGGCGGAACAGCCCGATGGTTCCGCTCAGCGTCCAGCCGCCGTCGGCATTGGGGCGGAGCCGGAGGCGGCCGCCGCTGCCGCTCACCGTGGCGGCCTCCATCCGCACCAGACGCTCGACGCCATCCGGATACGCGCTCACCAGCATCGGCGGCGCGCCGGTATCTCGGCCCGGCCGGTAGGTGAGCGAGATGGTGTTCTCATGCAGGGTGACGGGACCGATCGGCGGGGCGTAGAGCTGGCCCTCGAAGTCCGCCGCCCAGACCGTAGGGTAGCTCGAGGCGGCGGGGCCGGTGGGACTCATGAGCGCGAGCGGGCCCTGCAACTGCCGCACGCCCCGGTCCCGGAGCCGCCGGGCCAGCTCGCGCAGCGTCGGCCCGCTCCGGCCGGTGCGATCGAGCGTCGGATCGCCGCCCAGCTCGAGCGCCCACTTCCCTTGCCACCGCCCGGTCGCGGAGTCCAGCACTCCATCGCCCACCACCCGGGTGGTGAGCCGGGAGTCGCCGCCGACCCGCGCGCGGGTGAAGCCCGTGGTGAACAGCTTGGCGGTGGACGCCGGGATCAGCGCGAGCTCGGGACTCACGCTCCAGAGAATCCGGCCGTCCATGGTGCCGATCGCCACGCCCCACTGGCCGTGGGCGCCGGTGCGCTCCGTCGCGCTCCGATACCATGCGTCGAGCGCTGCCCGCTCCGCGGGCGCGAGGGTCTGCGCGGTCGCCGGCGATGACCCGAAAGCACCGCACAGGAAAGCTCCGACCAGCGTCCCGAGCAAAGAGCGGGGCATAGGTGGCTCGCGGTGAATGCGGATGAAAGAGAGGGCGACGGACAGGACTCGCTCGCCGGGTCAGCGGCAAGCGCCGAGCCACCGTGTAAGTGACCGTGTTTCAGCGGGTTACGCTAATCTTCCGCGATCCGGTACGGGCGTTCTGCCCGATTGGTCCTACACTCCGCCGGCCGCAGCCGCGGGGAAGCCGGCCGCAGTCCCGGTACCCGGCGATTCGAGCCGGGGCGGCGGCTCGTCGAAGTGGGCCGACAACTCGTCGCTCGCCACCCGCGCCTGCACCCGCTGCATTACCATCTGCGCCGGGCCTGCCGCCAGGGCGAACTCACGGACATAGTGGTCTGCCGCCACATTCACCGGCATCAACCCCTTGAGGAGCCAGGCGAGCTCCAGCGCGTTCTCGACGTGGGTGGCGATCACCGCCTCCGACGCTCGGGCACCCGCCATCCGGGCGAGCGCCACCGTGCGCTCCTGGTACACCCGCCGATAGCGATTGAGGTCGAGGACGAGATCGAGCCGGAGCCGCGCCCACCCGGTGAGCACGGGCGGCTCGGTGGGACACGGGAGCGTCTTGAGGTCGAGCGCCGTCAGCGTCCGCGCGCGCACTACCTCGTGCATGGCCTCGGGCACCGCCGTGACGCGGAAGTAGAGGTCCAGCGCCTCGAGCGCCGCGACCCGCGGCGCGAACTCGGTGACGAACTGATGGGCCTCGCGGGTGTGGACGTCGATCAGCGCCTCCCAGCTCGCCGCGTAGGCGACCCGGACCGGGAGGTGAAGCGCGTCGGGGATGCGGCGGAGTGACATCCGGCTGGGAACCGTCATGACGCGTGCACCGCCGCAATATCCGGTCCCTGCCCCGTCCTCCCGACCGGCTCGCGCAAGTCGTTTCTCCAGTGGGAGTCCGGCGGCCTGGCGTGAGGAAACGACGATGCAATACGCGCCGGAACTGGCAGACCCCCGGCGTCAGCGAAGCGGCGTCGGCAGGTGACGGGCGTAGCGGCTCTCCCAGACGCGGAGCGACTCGAGCGAGAGGCCCTCGAGCTCCTGGGACACCGCCCGGGCGGCGGTCAGCGCCGTCTCGACATCGTCTAGGCGAGGGGCGCCCCGGGCGTTGCCGCCCAGCTCGGCCACCCCGACCAGGACGGTGAGCTGGTTATTGACCCGGTCCTGGAGCATGGCCCTGAGCTTCCGGATGAGCCGGGCGCGTGCCAGCCGGGAATGGCGGCGCACCGCCCAGATCAGGAAGCCCTGCAACCAGACCAGAAACGTGAGGGCGCGGCCCTGGGTGCCCTGGTCAAGCTGCGCGAAGGTCAGGGCAACGGCGACGAACACGCCGGCGGCGGTGAGGACCAGCTCGAAGTGCTCGGCGAGCCTCGCCCGCAGGGCGTGGGACAGCTTGCTGGACGGAGACACGACGACCTCGGGACGAGTGGCGGCCGGGGGATCAGCCAGATCCAATGTCGAAGAAAGCACTCACGCCGTCCAGTGGCAGGAACTGGACACCCCAAAAAATCGACCCCGCCAGGTGCAACACCTGGCGGGGTCGAAGGGATATTCCCTCGATCTGGCTCCTACGCGGCGAGATCCCGCAGCTTGTCTCCATGCTGCTCACGGAGCTGCCGGAGCGCCCGATCGCGGAGCTGGCGGATGCGCTCGCGGGTGACCCCCATCATCCGGCCGATTTCCTCCAGCGTCCGGGTCTTACCGTCGTCCAGACCGAAGTAGAGCCGGATGACCTTGGCGTCTCGTGCCGGGAGGGCGGCGAGCGCCGTGTCGAGATCGGTCGTCCGGCTGTTGGCCATCGTGGTCGCGTCCGTCGCCTCCTGCGTGATCGGGACGAACCGCTCCATCCGCCCGCGCTCGTCCGCCTCCCGGACCGGGTGATCAAGCCGCATCGCCTCGATGTGGAGCGCGCTCAGCGCCCGCACCGCGTCACGCGTCAGCCCGGTAGCCTTGACCAGCTCCTCCGTGGTCGGCGCCCGCCCGAGCCGCTCGGCGAGCAGCGTCGTGGCCCGTCCAAGCCGGTTGAGGTCGGCCGTCCGATTGAGCGGCACCCGGACCGGGCGGCCGTGACGCGCAATGGCCGCCTGAATCGCCTGCCGGATCCACCAGACGGCGTACGAGATGAACTTGACACCCCGGTCGGGGTCGAACTTCCGCGCGGCCGTCATGAGCCCGAGGTTCCCCTCCCCGATGAGATCCATGAGCGGGACCCCCCGATTCTGGAACTTCTTGGCCACCGAGACGACGAAACGCACGTTGTGCCGCGCCAGCTTCTCCTGCGCTTCCTCGTCTCCACGGAAGGCACGGCGCGCCAGCGCCGTCTCTTCCTGCACGGTGAGCAGGGGAATCCGGCTGATCTCCTGGAGATAGAAATCCAGGCTCTCGCGGCCTTCGTCGACCGCTCGGGGGAGCTGGGCCGCGCTCCGGCGCCCGGTCCGGCGGGTCCGCTTCTTGGCTGGCACTTATACACTCCTATCTTTCGCTAAGGCAACTACTTGACCATCACTGCCCGGGGGGGACAAACCCTCGCCATCACCGCGTTGATGACCAGCAAGCCCCGATCGTTGCACACGTTACCCAACAGGCCGGCGGGTCCTCGGGTTCCCTCTCCTCGGCGCGCTCACCGCCTGCCGACAGAATTCCTGGCTCCTCCTAGTAACCACTTCGCCGGAAACTCGCGTGGTCACACGTCACGCGGGTGTGGAACCCGCCTGCTGCCCTCGGCACGGGGTGGCACGAAGCGTGCGGACCCAGACCCCTTCGCTCCACCCTGGAGCGATCGGAACGAGGCGAGGAAAGTTGGGTGGCTTATGCTGACCTGCGACTACAACGGGTGGAACGACGCGCCCGAGGACGAGCGTGAGTGGTTCGACCAGCACCCCGAGATCTGGGACGGTGGCGCCCGCGAGCGCGACGCTCGGCCGGCCAGGGTGGTACACCAGCGGCGGAGCGGCTGGACGGGCAGATGAAAACAGGCGAGGGACCCGATGAGGGTCCCTCGCTGTCAATGCAGCATCCTTCGCTCCGCGCCTACGCGCTGGGCGACAGCTTCTTCTGGATCGACTCTGCCTTGTCCAGGTGCTTCTGGATGACCGGCTGAGCCTTCGCGATGAGGGCCTTGAGTTCCTCGTTCTGTGCGTCGCTCTTCGCCGTGTTCAGGAGGTCCTTTACCGCCTTGTGGACGGTCACTTCCTGGTTGATGTACGCCCGGTCGAATTCGGCGCCCTTGGGAGTGGACTGGAGCGAGCTCATCTCCTGCTGGGCCATCGGAGCCACGGGGTCGTTTGCCGGCGCCTCAGGAGTGACGCCAAGCTTCTTGGCGAGCTGCTGCCCCTGTACCCGCAACGCGTGATGCTCCCCCATCATCAACTTCGCGAACTGCTTCACGTCAGCTGAGGTGCCCTTGGTCGCGGCGAGCGCACCTGCGGCGCTGTCGGCCTTGTTGGCCTCGTCCAGCAGGGCGACGATGTTGGCGTCGCTCAGTTTGGACGCGCTGGCGCTCATGCTCCCGGTATCAGCCATCGTGGATGTGGCCGCGCTGTCCATCGTCGTGGCCGCTGCCCCGGCACCGGTTTCCGCGGTGTTCGCCATGTCGTTCCGCTTGCCGTTGCAACCGGCCAGCAGGGCCGCAAGCGCCAGCGCGGTGCAGGGTGCTCCGTGTGTCCAGAATTGCCTACCCATGTGTCCCCCTCGGTGCACGTTGTGCCGACCCACAGCGCTCCAGTGTACCCCCGGGCGGTGAGCCGAGAGGTGATGAGGATCACCAATGGACGCCGGTGTGAGTGTGATCACCGCCAAGGTGGCCCGTCGCGAGGAGATTGCGATACGTCTGAGGCGAGACCGACCCTTCGCGACAGGAGCGCAACCATGGTTACGAAGCTTGCAGCGGGACTCGCGGTGCTGGCACTTGTTGGCGGGTGCAACCGGCCAGCGGACCGCGAAACGGGGGCGGCGGACCGGGACCGCTCCGGCACGGATACGATGATTCAGTCGAGCCGCGTCAAGGACACGACGGTGGTGAAGGCCGACACCAATATCGACGTGGACACGACCAAGCAGACCGACCACATCAAGGACAACCACTAGGTCGCACAAACAAACCGGCTGAGCGGGATCCGCTCAGCCGGGGCACCAACCTCTTACCACTCGCTTTTGACTGCCTTCTTCTTCCGCTTTCGCCGCTGGGCCGCGGCGGTCTTGATCGCGCGCGCCTCACTCGGCTTCACGTAGTGCCGGCGCCGGCGTAGCTCGCCGAACAGTCCGGACTTCTGCAGCTTCCGCTTGAACAGCTTGAGTGCACGCTCAAGGTTGTCCTCGTCGCGCAGCCTCACCTCGGTCATTGGATCCGCCCTTGTTGGACGCGCAACGTACACCCTTGGGGGCGGGGGAGCAAGTGCCGCGCGGCACCGCCGTGCTTTCCGTCCCGGACCGGCGCCGGCACATTACGCCCAATGCGCTCGAGACGTCCACTCACTCACCCCCGGCCGGTGACCCGTGCGGCAGCGCTCCTGCTGCTGGCCGCGCTGGTGTGGACCGGCGCGCTGGGCGCTGGAGCACTCCCGCCCCTGGGTCCGCTGGTTGACCCGATCCGCGGGGCGTGGGGGCTCGCCCGGTCGGCCGATCTTCCCGGCCGATGGGAAGCAGTCCTGCCCGGGCTCGGCGCCACCGTGCGGGTGGACTACGACGAGCGCGCCGTTCCGCACATTTTCGCGGCAAACGAGGCCGATGGCTGGCGTGCGCTGGGTTACGTCACCGCGCGCGACCGGCTGTTCCAGCTCGACCTGCAGGCCCGTGCGGGCGGCGGCACGCTGACGAGCCTGCTTGGGGCGCGGGCACTGCCGCTCGACCGGGAGACCCGCGGACTGGGGATGGCGCGCGCGGCCGAGCGCCTGCTGGCATCCCTGCCAGATACCGGCGACACGCGCGCTTCGCTCGAGGCCTATGCCGCGGGCGTCAATGCCTATCTCGACGACATGCCGGCCTGGGAGCTCCCCCTCGAATACCGGCTGCTGGGGCGCCGACCCGCCCGCTGGAGTCCGGTCCGGACCCTCGCGGTCCTGCTCCAGATGAACTACACGCTCTCGCGGAACAGCACCGAGCTCGACTACCTCCGGGCCGCCGCGGCTGTCGGCGACGAGGCCGCGGCCGCGCTCTTCCCGCCGCACTGGCCCATCCAGGAGCCGGTTCAACCTTCGCCCGGTGAGCCGCGCCGGCTGCCCCTCGTAGTCCCGCCGCCCGCCGCACCCGACACGTCAGCCGGAGCCTTCCTGGCCTTCTTCCCTCGCCGGTCCGATCGTCCCCGCGGCAGCACGGACGCGGATCTCGGCAGCAATAACTGGGCGGTCGCTCCGTGGCGCACGCTGGGGCACGCAGCGCTCCTCGCGGGAGATCCGCATCTGGACCTGACGCTGCCCTCGATCTGGTACGAGGCGCACCTGGTCGTGCCCGGGGTGTTGGACGTATACGGCGTCACCATACCGGGGCTTCCGGCCATCGTGATCGGGTTCAACCGCGACGTGGCTTGGACGTTCACCAACAGCGAAGCGGACCTGATGGATTCCTGGGCCGAGGTGGTGGACGACAGCCTGCGTCCCACGCGCTACCGGCTCGACGGCGCCTGGGTGCCACTCGAGCGCCGGATCGAGACCTATCGGGGCCCGCATGGCGACACGCTCGCGGTAGACACGCTTCGCTTTACCCACCGGGGGCCGATGCGGCGCGCGGGCAGCCGCTGGCTCTCCCTCCGCTGGACCGCGCTCGAGAGCGCCGGCGAAACGGCAGGGTTTCACCGGGCCGCCCGCGCCAGCAGCGCGCACGAGTGGCTGGACGCGATGGCGGCCTACCAGTCGCCGCCGCAGAACATGCTGGTGGCCGACCGTGCGGGCAGCATCGCCGTCCGGACCACGGGCCGCTTTCCGATCCGTCCCGGCGACGGCCGCGGCGACCGGGTCCTCGACGGCACCACCCGCGCCGCCGACTGGATCGGCGACTGGGCGGTGGCGGAGTATCCCCAGTCGCTGGAGCCGCCCCAGGGATTCCTCGCCTCCGCCAACCAGGAGCCGGAGGACCCGCGCGAACAGCCGCGCTATCTCGGGGCGGATTGGCCGCCGCCCTGGCGCGCCCTGCGCATCAATCAACTGCTCCGCGGCGACTCGGCGGTGACGCCGGAGACGATGCGGCGATGGCAGACCGATTCGCGGAGCGCGCGGGCCGACTGGTACCTGCCCTATTTCCTGCGCGCCGCTGCGGCGCTGCCGGCCGACACGGCGCTCGGGCATGCGGCGACGCTGCTCGCGCGGTGGGATCGACGGTACGATCCGGAGAGCGACGGGCCCGTCCTGTTCGAAGCCGCCATGCGCGCCGCGAGCGAGGATCTGTGGGACGAGCTGCCGCCTGGGATCACCCCGTCCGGGGCGGCGTTCGTCGCCCTGCTCGACGACCCGTCGAACGGGTGGTGGGACGACCGCCGCACCCCGGCGGTCGAGCGGCGCGACGCCATTCTCGCGCGGGCGCTGGTGGACGGGTATCTCACCACCGTCCGGGAATACGGTCCGCCCGAGCTGCTCGGCTGGGGCTGGTCCCGGGTGCACCGGATCGACATCTGGCACCTGCTCCGCGTCCCGTCGCTGTCGGCCCGGCGGATCGCCGTGAGCGGCGGCCCTTCGACGATCAGTCCGTCGAGCGTGACCGGCGGCGGCGAGGGTGCGAGCTGGCGGATGGTTGTGGAGCTCGGGAGGGAGGTGCGCGCCTGGGGGACCTATCCGGGCGGGCAAAGCGGCAACCCCGTGAGCCGCCGCTACGACGACCGGATCACCGAGTGGACCCGGGGTCGGCTCTCTCCGCTGCACTTCCCTCGTGCCCCCGCCGAGGTGCCGGCCGCCTCGGTGCTCCTGCTGCGGCGCGCGCCGTGAGGCGCGCGCCCCTGCTGGCGCTCGTATTCGCGGGCGCGACAGCGGCGGCTGGCTGGTGGGCGGTGCCGATCGTCGCCGCGATCTGGGTGCGCGTCGCTCCTCGCGATCGAAGGCCGGTGCTCTCGTGCACCGTCGCCGCGGCCGCCGGGTGCGCGCTGCTCCTCGGCTGGACCGCGCTGCAGGGGTCGGTGGCTGCGGTGGCGCAGCGCGTGGGCGGCGCGGTCGGTCTGCCGCCCTGGGCGTTCGTGCTCGTGACGCTGCTCTTCCCGGCGTTCCTCGCCGGGGCCGCGGCGCAGGCAGCGAGGCCGGCCGCGCCACGGTGACCCACGCCACCTCACGGGACGCGTGCGGGGCTTACCATCACGGAAAGAGACTGGGAGGCGGGATGCGGATACGACTCAAACCGATCAACGAGCAGGTCGTCGTCATCACGGGCGGCTCGAGCGGGATCGGCCTGGCGACGGCGCGACGGGCCGCGCGGATGGGCGCCCGCGTGGTGCTCACCTCGCGCGACGCGGTGGATCTGGAACAGGCCGTCGACCGGATCCGCGCGGATGGAGGCGATGCCACGTACGTGACCGGCGACGTCGCCGATCTGGAGGCGATGAAGCGCGTGGCCGAGACCGCGGTGCGCGAGTTCGGCACGCTGGATACGTGGGTGAACAACGCGGGTGTTTCGATCTACGGCCGGCTGGAGGAGGTCGGCCCCATGGATGCGCGGCGGCTGTTCGAGACCAACTACTGGGGCGTGGTGCACGGCACGCTCGCCGCCTTGCCCCATCTCCGCGCCCGCGGCGGCGCGCTGATCAACGTCGGCAGCATTCTCTCGGACACCGGCTATCCGCTGCAGGGCCACTACGCGGCCAGCAAGCACGCGGTCAAGGGGTTCACGGACTCGCTCCGGCTCGAATTGGAGCAGGAGGGCGCGCCGGTCTCGGTGACGCTCATCCAGCCGGCCGCCATCGACACGCCCTATCCCGAGCACGCCAAGAGCTATCTCGGGGTAGAGCCGACGCACGTCCCGCCGGTCTACGCACCCGAGGTCGTGGCGCGGGCCATTCTGAGGAGCGCGGAGCATCCGGAGCGAAACGTGCTGGTCGGCGGCGGGGCCAAGCTCTTCAACGCCGTCGAGCGGTACGCGCCCCGGCTCGGCGACCGGTTCAAGGAGGCGACCGCGTTCACCGGCCAGCGCACGGAGCGGCCCGTCGAGGAGCGCGATATCCTGTTCGGGCCGCGTCCGGGCGACGGACGGGAACGTGGCCACTACCAGGGGCACGTGATGCGGACGAGCGCCTACACGCGCGCGCGGCTTCACCGCGGCGAGACCCTGCTCGCGCTGGCGATCGCCGGCGCCGCCGTGGCACTGCTCGACCGGGCAGGCGTGTTCGGTGGCGACTGACGCGGCGTCGCAGCCGGCAACCGGCTCGGCGGCGGACTTCGTCCCGCCGCACCCGACGCTCTCCCGCCTTCGCGAGGCCGCGGCGGCCTGCCGCGGCTGTCATCTGTGGGTCGACGCGACGCAGACGGTGTTCGGCGAGGGGCCTCGTACGGCCGATGTGATGCTCGTCGGCGAGCAGCCGGGCGACCAGGAGGATCGGCAAGGGCACCCGTTCGTGGGGCCCTCGGGCCGCCTGCTCGACGAGGGGCTCGAGGCGGCGGGGATCGACCGACGCCGGGTCTACGTCACCAACGCGGTGAAGCACTTCAAATTCGTCCGCATCGAGTTGACCCGGCGCCGGCTGCACAAGAAGCCGAACGCGGCGGAGGTGCGGGCCTGCCATCCATGGCTGGAAGAGGAGATCCGGCTGATCAAGCCCCGCGTGATCGTGGCGCTCGGCGCCACGGCCGCGCAGGCACTGCTCGGGCCCAGGTTCAAGGTGACCGAGCGGCGGGGCCTCGCGGTCCCGTCCGAGTGGGCCGAGATCGTGATCGCGACGGTCCACCCGTCCTCCGTCCTGCGGGCCCCCGGCGACGCCCGTGAGGAGGCGCGGCGCGCGTTCTTCGCGGATTTGAAGCGAGTGGGGAGGCTGCTGAGGAAGGACGGAAAGGGGGAATGATGGAAGGACGGAAGGACGGAAGGTCGGAAGGCGGTGATCGGGCCAGCACTGTCATCCCGAGCGCAGCGAGGGATCTGGCCGGGCCGAGTTCGACCTCCGGCACGAGGGTCGATTCCAGCCGAGTAGATCCCTCGCTGCGCTCGGGATGACAGTGCCCCCGGATGCGGCCTTCCGTCCTTCCGTCCTTCCGTCACTCCCCCCTGTCGTCCCCGTCCTCCTGCCTGAGTGCCGCCACTGCGGCGCTCACGTCGCAGGCCATGGTGCGTTCCCTCCGCATGGCATCGACGAGGGCCTCCGCCTGCTTGATCTGGAGCGCCAGCGCCCCGGACCGCTCGATCACGTGCTCCACCACGGCGCGCTGCGCCTGGAGCGATTCCACCGTCGCGCGGACCTCGAGCGCCAGCGCTTCCGCCCGCGCCAGCCGCTGCTCGGTGCGCTCGAGCTGGCGCCGGCGCGCCTCGAACCCGTGCAGCGATTCCTCCGTCGACTTGAGCTGCGCGTGGGTGTCCTGCAGCAGCTCGTGGGTGTCCTCGATTTCCCGCCGCGCCGCGCCGATCGCCTGCGCGTGCTCGACCGACCGCTCGGCCAGGTCGAAGACGTGCTTGACCTGCGCCTCGAGCGCATCGACGGCGCCCTGCCGCGCGAGGGTCTGCTCCAGGGCCCGGGCCGCTTCCGCCTGGGCCGAGTCCCACTGCGCGAGCAGCGCTTCGAACTGCGCGAGCTGGCGCTCGACGGGTTTGAGCGCGTTGGCGCGCGATCCGAGCTGGTCGGCGAGCCGGTCGAGCCCGCCGGCCTGGCTTTCCGCCTTCTGCAGCATCGCGCCGATGCCGCGCGAGAGCTCCTCGAGCCGCTGCGCCATCTCCGCCGACTCCTGCCGCAGCGCCGACGCGCGGTTCAGGTGCTCCGTCGCCTTGTCGAGGGCGCCCTGACGCTGCTCGAGCTCCTGGCCCAGTACGCGGATGCGCTCCTCGAGCTCGTCGAGCTGGGCGGTGCGGCCCTCGAGGGCACGCACCGATCCATCCACGCTCAGGAGCCGGCGCTCGGCGGCCCCGACCGACTCGGTGACGCTCCCGATCGTCTCGGCGACGCGCTGGGCCGCCTCCGCCTGGCCGGCGATCTGGGTGAACCGTCCCTCGGCGCCATCCATCCGGACGCGGAGTCCCTCCGCTCGATCCTTGAGCTCCGCGCTGAGGGCGCCGAGCTCGAGCAGCCGGCCGTGCATCTCCTCGATTGCGCCACGCCGGCTCTCCACGTCGGTCATCCCCGCCCGCACCTGCTCCACCTCCGCGCGGATGCGCTCGACCGCCGGCTCCAGCCCGCGGAGCTCCTGCACCTGCGCTTCCACCTTGCGGGTCCACTCCTCGGTGCTGGTGAGCCGGCTCTGCGTCTCCGCCTGGCTCTCGCGCACGCGGATCATCTCGCTCTGGGCCAGCCGCATCTGCTCGAGCCCGTCCGCCATCATCTCGTGGGTGCTCTTGAGCGTGGCGAGCTGCCGCACCGCGTCGTCGAGCTGCGGCCGGAGCGCCTCCACCCGGTGCATGCGCTCGGCCGTGTCACCCGCCAGCGCCTCGAGCCGCTCGGCGTCCTCGCGCATGGTGCCGATCCGGCGCGCTTCCTCGGTCAGCCGCGCAAGCTCCTGCGAGAGCCCGGCCGACTGCTCGTTGAGCGTGCGCACCTGCGCCTGCACCGCCGCGGCGCCCTGGCTCGCGGCGTCGAGCACGGCGAACCGGGCCTCGCACTCCTTCACCGCGCCGCGGAGGTCGGCCACGCGCTCGCTGACGGCGTGCAGCCCGCGGTTCTCGAGCTCGAATCCCTCGCTGCTCTTGCGCATCTGCTCCCGCAGGTCGCCCAGCGCCTGCCGGGCCGCCTGCTGCGCCATCTCCGCCTCCGCCTGCGCGGTCTGCAGCTCCTCTGCGCGCGCCATCACCTTCACATTGAGTGCCTGCACGTCGGCGATCTTGGTCTCGATCGCCCCGAAGCGCCGGATCTGCTCCTCCTGCCGCCGGAGCCAGGTGTCAAGCTCGCGATCCATCACGGTGAGCTTGCTGATCTGGCCCGCAGCCCGGTCCACCGCCTCGCGCTGCTGCTCGAGCGAGGTGGACTTCTGCGCCAGGTGGTCGGCGAGCGACTTGATGACGGCGAGCTGGTGCTGAACGGCGGGGATGGACTCCGTGGCCTGGGTGAGCGGGTCGAGCGAGTGTTCGACCGACTGCAGCCGCCGCTCGGTCTCCTCGAGCCGGCCGGCCGCGGCCTGGTGCTCCTGGTCGATCGCCTCGAGCCGGGAGATGGTGTGCCGGTGGGCGGTGAGCGCATCGTCGTGCTGGGCCCGGATCCGGCCAACGCCCTCCGACATCTCGGAGATCTGGACCCGCAGTGCCTCGGTCTCGCTCCGGACCGCGGCCACCGGCCCCTCGAGGCTCAGCACCCGTTCGACATCGTCGCGCAGGTGGAGGGCGCTCTCGACCTTGTGCCCGAGGTCGCCCATCCGGTCTTGGATGCGGTCCATCTCCGCTCCCGCATTCACCAGCCGCTCCGCCTGCTGTTCGGCCGCCGCAAGCCGGGCGCCCAGCGCCTCGAGGCCCTCGACCTGCCGTTCGACGGCGGCGCAGCGCTCCCGAAGGGTGTCCAGCTCCGCCGCCCGCTCCATCACGGGGGCCAGCAGGCGGAGCTGCTCCGCGGCTGCCTCTCCCCGCGCAACGAGCGCTTCGAGCGCGGCCGTGACATTCGTACCGCTCTCGTCCACGGCGACCACGGAATCATCGTTGCGGCGGCGGCCCTTCAGGAACGTGACCATGGCGTACTCCAGGGAAGAGCGCGGGAACTTCGCATCGGATCGGATGGCGCGCGGTGGTGAAGATCTTGACACGGGGCGGACCACGCGACCGAGTGCAACGGATGTGCCTGCGCCGGCGCGCCGTCCGGCAGCGGCAGGCCGGGCCGCCAAGTTCAGGCGCAAGCGCAGGCGGGCACGCAGGATGGCCCGACCGGACCAGCCGCGGCGCCGCACCGAACCGGAGACGGCCGACTCGCCTGCATCGCGACCTGCGGGGCCGTTTGGCAGGTCGCGGGATCGGCAGCGCTCCGGAGCCGGGCTCGCGCGCCCGCGGTGACCCGGATCACGTCGACCGATTCGGGAAGCGGCTACCATGCGCCCTGGTGCAGTTCCATCACGCAGCCGAGGAGGACACGATGGCAGACAAGCACACCTGGGCCCAGGAGGACAAGTGGTGGGAGCAGAACTTCAGCTCGCGCCCCTACGCCTCCGGCCGCACCTATAGCGACTATCGCCCGGCGTACCAGTACGGCTACGAGTCGGGGCGCCACAACATGGGTCGGAACTGGAACGACGTGGAATCGGACCTGCGGACCGGCTGGGACAAGTACGAAGGACGCGGCCAGTCCACCTGGGATCATGTGAAGGATGCGGTACGCGATGCCTGGGATCGGGTCACCGGCCAGCACGACGTGGACGCTGACCGGATGAGCGAATCGAACGTGGGCAGGAGCCGGAACTTCTGATCCGCGGCAGAGACGTGGGCGACGAGGCCCGGCGGTATCGCCGGGCCTCGTCGTCTTGCGTCAGGCCGTCTGCAGCTCCAGCTCGCGCATCGTCTCGTCGTCCAGCTCGAGCAGGGCTGCGGCGGTGTTTTCCTCCAGGTGCGTCACCCGGGACGTCCCGGGAATCGGAAGCATCACCGGCGATCGCCGCAGCAGCCACGCCAGTGCGACCTGCGACGGGGTGGCCCCGAGGCGTTCCGCCGCGCGGGCGAGCGGTCCGCCGGGCTTGGCGAGATCGCCCGTGGCCAGCGGGAACCAGGGAATGAACCCGATGCCCTGGGTCTCGCAATACTCGAGCACGTCCTCACTCTTCCGATACGCCGCGTTGTAGCGATTCTGAACGGTGACGACCTCGACCAGCTCGCGCACCGCACGGAGCTGTTCCACCGAGACCTCCGACAGACCGATGTGCCGGATCTTTCCCTCGCGCTGCAGCCGTGCGAGCGCCCCGATCTGGTCGCCGAGCGGAACCTTGGGGTCGATGCGATGAAGCTGGAGCAGGTCGATCCGCTCGAGCTTGAGCCGGCGCAGGCTGGACAGCACCTGCGCCCGCAGGTACTCGGGCCGGCCGTCCTCGCGCCACTGGTCGGGGCCGGGCCGGCGCAATCCGGCCTTGGTCGCGATCACCAGCCCCGGCGGATACGGATGCAGCGCCTCGGCGATGAGCCGCTCGCTCACCTCCGGCCCGTACGAGTCGGCGGTGTCGATGAAGTCGATGCCCAGCTCGAGGCACCGGTGAAGGACGCGGATCGCCTCGCCATGGTCTTCGGGCGGTCCCCAGATCCCCTTGCCCGTGAGGCGCATCGCTCCAAAGCCGAGCCGGTGGACGGGCAGGTCGCCGCCGATGACGAAGGTGCCACTGTGGTCGGCGGGTCTGTCATGTGACATGAGCCTCTCCTGCGGTTAATAGCCGGCAGGCAACATGCCCCATCGGCCGCCGGGCGGCAGGGAGCTGGGTCACCTTCCGGCTATATTCCAGCTCCCCGCACTGGAACGGACACGTGATGCCGCGCCTCTCCTCTCGCACGGGCCTGTTCACGCTCGCGCTTCTCACCGTGCCCTGTGCCCTGCCCGCCCAGGACTCGCCCGACGAGCGCTCGGCGCGCGCGATCTTCGCCGAGCTCGTAGGCATCAATACCACCCACGAGCACGGGAGTACTACGCTGGCGGCGCGGGCGGTCGCGCGGCGACTGGTGGCGGCCGGGCTGCCGGCCCGGGACGTCGTCGTGGTCGGCGCCTCGCCCAGGCGGCAGAACCTCGTCGCCCGTCTCCGGGGAAGCGGGGCGCGCCCGCCGATCCTGCTCCTGGCACACCTCGACGTGGTCGAGGCGCGGCGTGAGGACTGGTCGCTCGATCCGTTCACCCTGACCGAGAAGGACGGCTACTTCTACGGCCGCGGCTCGAGCGACATCAAGGACATGGGGGCCATCTTCGTACAGACCCTCATCCGCCTCAAGCGCGAGCGGGCGCCGCTCGACCGCGACGTGGTCCTGGCGCTCACGGCCGACGAAGAAGGGGGCGAAGACAACGGCGTGCAGTGGCTACTGGCCAACCGGCGGCCGCTCATCGAGGCGGCCTACGTGATCAACGGCGACGGGGGCGACCCGATGATGCGGGACGGCCAGGTGCACGCGCGCAACGTGCAGGCGGCCGAGAAGGTGTATATGGACGTCCGGCTCGAGGTGGACAACCCGGGTGGGCACAGCTCGATGCCGGTCCGGGACAACGCGATCTACCGGCTCTCCGCCGCGCTCTCGCGGCTCGGCGCGTACCAGTTCCCGATGCGGCTCAACGAGATCACGCGCGCCTACTTTGCCCGGGCGGCGGCGGCGGAGCCCGATACCATCGCGGCGCGGATGCGAATGGTGGGCGAGAGCGGCGATACCGCCGCCATGCGCCGGCTGGCCGCCGGCTCGGCCTGGTACAACGCCGTGCTCCGCACCACCTGCGTGGCCACGCGCCTCGAGGGGGGCCACGCCAATAACGCGCTGCCGCAGACCGCCGCCGCCAATGTCAACTGCCGGCTGCTGCCGGACGAGCGTCCAGAGGCGGTGGTCGAGACGATCCGCCGCGTGGTGGACGATACGGCCGTGCGGGTGACGGTGACCTCGCCGGCAGTGCCCTCGCCCCCCTCGCCACTGGTGGCCGAGGTGCTCGAGCCGGTGGACAGCATCACCGCATCCATGTGGCCGGGCGCCGCCGTCATCCCGAGCATGGAGACCGGCGCCACGGACGGCCTCTTTCTGCGCAACGCCGGCATTCCGGTATACGGCGTGAGCGGGGTGCCGCTCGAGGACGGCGATGTACGCGCTCATGGACGAGACGAGCGGATCCGGGTGGAGGCCTTCTACCAGGGGCTCGAGTTCACCGAGCGGCTGGTCAGAGCGCTCGCTTCGGACGGAAGGACGGAAGGGCCGAAGGACGGAAGCATCACAGGAGCAGCCGCCACCGACTAGCGTTCCGTCCTCTCGTCACCTTACCCGACGGCCTGCCTTCATCACGAATATCACCCGCCGGAGCGCGCCGATGTCCCGCGTGGGATCGCCCGCAACGGCCACCAGGTCGGCGAGCAGTCCGGGAGTGACGCGGCCCACGCTCCCGTCAAGATGGAGGATCTTCGCGTTCCCGCTGGTGGCCGCCCGGAGCGCGGCGAGCGGGCTCATGCCGTACTCGACCATGGCCTCGAGCTCGCGGACATTCTCGCCGTGCGGGAAGACGCCGACATCTCCGCCGAAGCAGATCGGCACCCCGGCGTCGAGGGCCGCGCGGAAGCTCGCCCGTTTGGCCACGAGGTCCGGCGTCGGCGCGTCCCGCCCCTTGACCCAGCCATCGAAATAGGTCGCATACGCTTCGCTCGCCGCGAGCGTGGGGCAGAGTGCCACGCCGCGCTGGTGCATGAGCCGGAAGACGTCGGGCGTGCCGTGATCGCCGTGCTCCACGGTCTCGACCCCCGCGAGCACCGCGCGCCGCATGCCCTCCGCCGTCATCGCGTGGGCCGAGACCGGACGGCCGGCCCCGTGGGCCGTGGCCACCAGGACGTCGAGCTCGTGCTGGGTGAATGTCGGCCGCAGCTCACCCTCCGGACCCCAGCCGTAGTCGGCGTACACTTTGATCCAGTCCGCGCCGCGGCCGATCTGGCTCCGTACGACGCGCATGATGGCCTGATCGCCGTCCGCCTCCTCCGCGCCCTGCGGCGGATCGAACGCGTAGCGGCTCCGGCGCGGCCCGTAGCTGCCGGTGGCGACGATCGCGCGGGTGACGACCAGGAGTCGGGGTCCGGGGACGATGCCCTGCTCGATGGCGCGGCGGAGCTGAACGTCGTTGTCGAGCGCGCCTTCGGTGCCGAGGTCACGCTCGGTGGTGATGCCGGCCCGGAGCGTGGCCGCGGCGTGCGCCACGGCGCGCGCGATGCGCAGCCCGAGCGGCTCCTTCAGCACCTGGTCGTCCCACAGGGTCTCGTTGTAGGGATGCAGGAAGAGGTGCGAATGCCCTTCGATGAGGCCGGGGATGAGCGTCGTGCCGGCGAGCGCTACCCGCTCGGCGCCGGGCGGCGCGGCGAGCCCGGCTTCCGGCCCGGCCGCGGCGATCCGCGACCCCCGCACCACCACGACCCAGCCGCGCCGCGGCGCGTCGGCCACCCCATCCCACACCGCGTCGGGCACGAGCACGACCGTGCGGATCGTATCGGCGGACGGAGGCTGCTGGGCCCCGAGCGCGACCGGGGCCAGGCAGCCCAGTGCGAGCGCGGCGGCCAGAGCCGGCTTGACGTCTGCCGATTTGCGCCGTAACGTCGCTGCCAGGACGCTCCCACCGCACTCCCGGTTACCTCTCGCCCGTCTCCTCTGCCGACCGCTTCGGCCGGAGAGACGCTGTTCAGTTCTCCACTGATGGAGGTAGCACATGGACGCGCTCGTCGCACTGGGACTCAGCATAGGGATCCTCATCGCGGGCTGGACCTACGTCGCGCTCGGTCCCGGCGCGCTGCCGGTCTGGGCGGGCATCGTGGCATGGGGATGCTTCTTCGCCGCCGGCGGCAAGGTGCAGGGGCTGACGAAGACGATCGTTTCGAACCTGAGCGGCGTGCTCTGGGCATTCCTCGCGCTCACCGCCTGGAACCAATTGGGGGGCGGCGTGCCGGTGCTGTCGGTTCTCGTGGGGCTCGCGGCGCTCTTCATGGTGCTCCAGGCCAAGATCCCGACGCTGGGCTTCATTCCGGGTGCCTTCCTCGGCGCGGCCACGGCCGTGAGCGTGGTGGTGGGTGCCAATGGCACCTGGGGCAAGACGATCGTGGCGATGGTGGCCGGCGCCGTGCTCGGCTACCTCTCGGAGATGCTGGCGGGAGCGCTGACCAAGCCGAAGCGGGCGGCGGCGTAGTCGAACGGCCTGACCCGGGCACAGACACACAGTGCCCGGGCCAGGTGCCGCCTGTCAATCAGGGCCGCGCTCGACGGCGCGCCCTCCCACCCGACCGCGCACCAGCCGCACACCGATTCCCCCGTTCTCCGTGGTGAACGCCGTTTCGAGGGCCAGAGCCGTCTGGCGCTCCAGCTCCGCGTGCGCGGAGAGGAACGCCACGTCCCAGCCCTGCCAGCGCCGGCGCAGCACGTTACCGAGCTGCGCGTAGAGGTTCCGCAGGCGCTGGCGCTCGCCCACCCGGACACCATAGGGGGGATTGGTGATAACCCAGCCGGGTGTGGCGGGTGGCTCGACGGCCGAGATCGCCGCCTGGAGCCATTCAATATCGGACGCTACCTCCGCCCGCGTGGCGTTGCCCGACGCCGCGGCGACGGCGCCCGCGTCGCGGTCGGAGCCCACGATGGCGCCCTCCGCGCGCGGCAGGATGCGCGCGCGGGATGCGGCAAGCAGCTCCTCCCAGATCGTAGCGTCGTACTCCGGCCAGCGCTCGAACGCGAACCCGCGATGAAGGCCCGGCGGGATGCGCCGCGCCAACAGCGCCGCCTCGATGGGGATCGTGCCCGAGCCGCACATCGGGTCCACCAGCGGCACTGAGCCTCGCCAGCCCGTCGCGGCGAGCATCGCGGCGGCGAGCGTCTCCCTGAGCGGCGCCTTCCCCCCGGCCAGCCGGTACCCGCGCCGGTGGAGGAGCTCCCCCGAGGCGTCGGCGCTCACGGTACACTCGTCGCGAAAGAGACGGACGATGAACTCCTGGGGCGCCGGAAGGCCCGCTGACGCGGGGAGAGCGGGCGCTCCCGCCGCGGCCAGCAGCCGCTCGGCAATCGCGTCCTGATGATAGAGCCGCGACTTCCGCGAGGTCACCCGGAAGGTGATCGCCTGTCCCGGTGCGGTGAACGCCGCCCACGGGAGCCGCGCGGCGTGCCGCTCGAGCTCGTGGAAGGCGGACGCGTGAAAGTTCCCCACCCGCACGAGCACCCGGGATGCCGTGCGAAGGTGGAGGTTGGCGGCATAGAGCCCGCGCCGCCCGGCGTGAAATTCGACGCCGCCGGGCTCGGGCGCCGCGATTTCGAGCGGACACATCGCCGTGAGGCCGCGGAGCTCACCGGCGACCAGCGGCTCGAGGCCCGGCGCCGCGACGGCGAAGCAGTGGAGCGATCGTTCGGCCGGCACGCGGGAAAGTATACGGCGGGGTGACGCCGGTCATAGTACCCGACGCCCGCCGAGCGGCACTTTGAACAATGATGACCTGGCTCCGCCGTCTCGGGATCGCGGGCACCGCGCTGCTCACGATCGCCGTGACCATCGTGGCACTGCTGCAGCTTCCGCCGGTCGCAACTGCCGTCGTGCGGAAGCTGCTCACGCTGGCGCCGCTCAACCCCGGCAATCGCCTCTTCGTCGGACGAGTCTCGGGAAACCCGTTCGGCGAGCTCACGCTCGAAGCCGTACGGCTCGTGCAGTCGGGACGAGAGCTGGCTTACATCGAGCGGCTCAGGATCGAGTACCGCCTGCCGGCACTGTTCGCGACGGTGCGGCGGCTCGACGAGCTGGACGTGGACGGCGCCCGGCTGAAGGCGCGCCGCGGCGCGGACGGCTGGGACCTCGTCCAGGTGCTCCGAAAGTCCTCGGACACCACTGGCGGCGGAGGCTTTGCCGTGGGCCGGCTTCGGGTGAAGGATGGCGCGCTGGCCGCGACGCTCTCGCCCGACTCGGTCGCGCGCGTGCGCGTGATCGATCTTGCCGGCCGCCAACTGGTGGTCGCGCGGACCACGCTGGTGACGATCGATTCGCTGAGTCTCGCGCTGCAGCCGCCCGCGACTGGCCGCTGGTTCGCGGTCGCTACCCGCGGCGCGGTGACGGCGGATGAGATCCGGCTCGATCCCCTCCGCATCCAGACTGAGCTGAGCCGGCTGACCGCCCACGCGGTGGTGCCCCGCCGTTTCGACGACGCCCGCGAGCTGGGCCGGCTCGATCTCCGGCTGAGCGCGCAACCGCTCGATCTGGCCGACCTGGCGGCCGTAGTGCCCTCGGTGCCCGACACCGGCAAGCTCCGGTTCGATGCCAGCGCGCGCGCCGATGGAGACTTCGTCGCCACTCACCTGGCCGCCACGCTCGATCGGGCGCGGCTCACGCTCGACGGCGGAACCAGACTTCGCCAGGGGAAGCCCACATCATACCGCGTGCATGGCGTGGCCCGCCGGCTGGACCTGTCCCGCCTGGTCAGCTCGGCGCCCGCCGGGGAGCTCAATGGCCGGATCGACGCCGACGTCGCCGGCCCCCTGGCCCGCGCCGACGGCCGTGTGCGGCTCGCTCTCGGCAGCTCGACGATCGGTTCGACGGTCGTGCGGCGGCTCGACCTGGACGCCGTGCTGGCCGGGGGTGCCGCCGAGCTGACGCTGCGCGGCGCGCTCGACACGGGCATGCTGAACGTGCGGGGGCGGGCACGTCCCTTCGACTCGATCCCGAGCTATCGGCTCGCCGGCTCGGCGCGGGGGATGCCCGGCACCGCGGCCGTCGCGCGTGCCTTGGCAGGGCAGACGGGAAATCCGGCACTCGCGATCGACTTCCGGCTGGCGGGCGCGGGGAAGTCCGCAGGGTCGGCGCGATTGCGGGGCCGGGTAGACCTTAGTGCCGTACGCGACGGCGGAGAGCGGATAGCGGTCGGTCACGCCAGCATCCGATTGGCGCAGGGGGCGCTGGACCTCGGTCCCGAGCTGCTGGTGGGAGGAGGACGGGTCACCGCCGCGGGGCGCGTCATGCTGGGGGACACCATCCGATACCAGCTCCGTCAGGGTCGAATCGACGGTGTCGATCTGGCCCGGCTTTCCGGCGACACCACGTTGTTCCCAGTCTCCGGGCGATTCAGTCTTGCCGGCCGGGGCACGGCTCCGGCCATGGCGCGCGTGACCGCGCG
>DATAHW010000170.1:0-6024 GCA_036262935.1 Gemmatimonadales bacterium
TGGGCCCCGGGCCCCGGCAGCCGGCGGTCGAGCCCGACGCGCTCCTGGAGATAGAAGACCGGGCCGCGGCTGGTGAGCCGGACCAGCACGGCCAGGAGCACGAAGACCGGCAGCAGCGCCAGCACCGCCAGCAACGCCAGCACGAAATTAAGCGCCCGCACGGTCCGGGCCCTGTGTGGCAACTCCATCGGGATGGGCGGGACGTCCGGCCGGCGCTCGGCGTCGGCCGTCCAGGGACTCTGGGTCGCCGGCCGGCCGGGCGAATCGGTGCGTTCAACCAGCGCTTCCATCCATCGGATCACGTGTGTCGTCCGTCGCCGTATGGCTCGGGTTTTCGAGGGGACCGCACTCAGCACTGACCAGCGGCCGGGCGGTTGCGGAGGACGCGGCCGCTGCGCGTCGGCCGCGGCGCCGCAATTCGCACGATCCATGCCGGTGCGGGCCTGGTGACGCGGCACATTCTTGCACTCATCTATGGCACTTGTCGGCAATGACTTGGTCCCTCGCGGAGCAGCAGGTGAAACCGGCTCGCCTGGATTCGTGTCGTAGACCGCCCACAAGGAATCCGGATCGTGCCACAGCGTCAAGCGCGGAGCGCCCACCAGCGGACGAGCAGGATCGTACCCAGGGCCAGCAGCAGGTGGGTGGCGCCCAGCGAGGTCACTCCGCCGAAGATGAGCACCGCCCACGCGACCAGCGATGCCACCGCCGCAAGCAACGTCAGTGCCAGCATGAAGGCTCCTTGGCTCGGTTGATTCTCGGAGGCGAGGTTCCTATCTTAGTGCACGCGGGAGCGGGGAGCCACATTATTGAGCCAACAGGTCCGGTGATGGGGCCGAATGCCAGGGCCGATGTCATGCCCCTCGGGGGAAGGCAGGAGTCGTGGTGAGGTCGCCGCAGGTTCTCATTGGGCTTCAATAATCCTCCTCGCTGCCGTACTCTCGTGCGCCGATCGGACTCCGGTCGGCGCACGTTTCGTCGTGTCCACCTTGACCTGATCGAAGGCCCCCGCCTTCTTCCTCGCAGGCCTTGTCACCGGAACCAGCCATGCCGCGATGCAGAGTGACGCGGCGCGTGCACTTCAATGCCGCGCACCGCCTGCACAACCCCGCCGCTTCCGATGCCTGGAACCGGACGACCTATGGGGTCTGCAACAATCCGAACTATCACGGGCACAACTACGAACTGGACCTCTCGGTCGAAGGGGACGTCAACCCGGAGACCGGGTACGTGCTGGACCTGAATCAACTGAAGGAGCTGGCGCAGGAGCGGCTGCTGCGTCACCTGGATCACAAGAACCTGAACCTCGACGTGCCCTGGTTCCGCGAGCTGATCCCGACGTCAGAGAACATCGCCGTGGTGTGCTGGCGGGAGCTGCGGGCGGCGCTCCCGGCCGAGCTCGCGCTCAGCCTCCGCCTGTGGGAGACACCGAGAAACTATGTCGACTACCAAGGTGAGTGACCCCGCGGCCCAGGTTCCGGCACGGCCGGCCCGCACCGCGGTCACACACGCCGGCCTTCCCGAGCCGCACCTCGAGCCGTTCGCGGACAAGGTTCGCGCGGTGCTCGCGGCGCTGGGCGAGGACCCGGGGCGCGAGGGGCTGCTCAAGACACCGGACCGGGTCGAGTCGTCGCTCAGGTTTCTGACCCAGGGCTATCATATGACGGTGGCCGATGTCATCGGCGATGCCGTATTCGAGGAGAGCCACCAGAGCATGATCATGGTGCGCGACATCGAGCTCTACTCGCTGTGCGAGCACCATCTCCTGCCCTTCTTCGGCCGGGCGCACGTCGCCTACATCCCGAACGGCAAGATCCTGGGGCTGTCCAAGGTGGCGCGGATCGTCGATGTCTTCGCCCGGCGGCTGCAGGTGCAGGAACGGCTCACCGACGAGATCGCCGACGCGATCATGGACGTCCTCGTTCCCACCGGTGTCGGCGTGGTGATCGAGGCCGCGCATTTCTGCATGATGATGCGCGGCGTCGAGAAGCAGAACTCGCGCACCGTGACGAGCGCCCTGCGGGGGATCTTCCGCGACGATTCCAGGACCCGCACGGAGTTCCTGCGGCTGGCGGCCCATGGGGGGAAGCTGCTCGAGTGACGCCGCTGGACGGCCGCGTGGCACTGGTCACCGGTGCATCGCGCGGCATCGGGGGCGCCACGGCCGAGGCGCTGCGCCGGGCGGGAGCGCGGGTGGTGCGAGTTGCGCGCTCCCTCCCGCCCGCGGAGGGGTTCGTCGACCTGCCCGCGGACCTCACCGACCCTCGGCAGGTGGAGGCGCTGCCCGACCGGGTTCGCCGGGAGCTGGGGCCGCCCGACATCGTGGTCAGCAATGCGGGCGGCTTCCTCCTCCGGCCCATCGAGGAGACCACGGTCGCCGATTTCGATGCGCAGGTGGATCTCAACCTGCGGGCTGCGTTCACGCTGGCCCGCGCCTTTCTGCCGATGCTCCGGGCTGCGGGGCAGGGCTGCTACGTCACCATCGGCAGCGTGGCCGACCACGTCGGCTTTCCCGAGAACGCCGCCTATGCCGCCAGCAAATATGGACTTCGCGGCCTGCACGAGACGCTTCTCGCGGAGTACCGAGGCACGGGAGTGCGGCTCACGCTCGTCTCACCCGGTGCGACCGACACCGCAATCTGGAACTCGGTCGATCCCGACCACCGCGAGGGGTTGCCCCGGCGAGCCGACATGCTCCGGCCCGCCGACGTCGCCGATGCGGTGCTCTTCGTCGCCACCCGGCCGCCGCACGTGCTCATCGATTGGCTCCGGCTCGGCCCAGCCTGACTGACCTCCTCCTCCGCCGAGACCCTCATGCCCGCCTCTCTCCTGCGCCGTCCACTGCTCGCCGCGCTCGTCCTCGCGGCCGGGCCGGTCGCCGCCCAGACCGCTGCCTCGCCTCCCCTGCCCGCGCTGCCGGACAGCAGCGGCTGGGGCGTGCACGTGCTCACCGTCGCCCGCGATCATGGCGGCGCGCTCTGGGTGGGCACCTATGGGCAGGGGATCTATCGGCTCCGCCCGGGCGCCGGCGCCTGGGAGCCGATCCGTCACGACACGACGGCCGGCTCCATCTCGATGGACTTCGTGCAGGCGATCGCGTTCGGGCCGCGGGGCGAGATCTGGTACGGCACGGTCGGCAACGGCTGGGGGCTCTCGACGGACGGCGGCCAGAGCTGGCGGAACTGGACCTATGATCAGCTCGGGCCCGAGTGGCAGTACGTGATTCCGGACGGGATCGTCACCCGCGGCGACACCACCGTAGTCGCGACCGCCGACGGCCTCCAGATCACCACCGATGACGGAGAGCACTGGACCGCCATCGGCGACGCGGTGGGTCCGCCGGCGCGCGGTCCGGCGGATACCGCGCTTCCGCTCCTGACGAACGAGTACGTGCGGCGACTGGCGGCCGACCGACGCGGCTGGAACGTCACCACCCTCAGAGGCAACCAGCGGATCTACCACACCGAAGCCGGCTGGAAGGCGGTGCCGATCGCCGCCGCCGCGTTTCCGCCGGCCAACGCGATCCTCATAGGCCGGCAGCAATTCCGGGGCACGCGGTGCGGGCTCCGGGCCGCGACCGATACGCTGCCCTGCATCCGGCACGCCGCGCCGTCCGCCGGAGCCCCCAAGCCCCCGCGCACGGTCTGGCTCCAGCGGCCGATCGCGCGAAGCGACAACGCCTACATCGACCAGACGTACCGCTACGGCTCCACCATGGGGGGATTCTTCCAGCAGCATCAAGGGGTGGAGTTCAACAACCCCGACGGGACGCCCGTGATGGCTGCGCTTGGCGGGCGCGTGGTCTACGCCGGCCGCGCCGAGGAAGGGGCGCTCACCGTCGCCATCCGCCACGACACGACGGTGACCGCCCACGGCCAGCGGTTCCGGCTCTATTCCATCTACTACCACAACTCGTCGCTGGCCGTGAAGGTGGGCGACCGGGTGAAGACGGGCCAGGTGATCTCGCGGGTCGGCAATACCGGCCGCGCCACCAACGACCATCTCCATCTCGAGCTCGCGGCGTCGCCGACCGATTCGATCGGCGCCATCGTGGACTCGCTCCAGCGGTTCCCACCGTACACCGTCAACCCGGAGCTCTGGATCGAGCCGCTCCCGGGCACCGGCATCGTCGCGGGACAGGTGTTCGATTCCGCGGGCGTGGCGGTGCCGCAGGCGCGCATCTACGGACTGGCCAAGCGGGATCCGATCGAGACCCCGTTCTCGTACGCCGAAACCTACGGCGACAAGGCCCACGGCCACCCGCTCTACGGCGAGCACTTCGCGGTGAGTGACGTGCCGGCAGGCACCTACGTCACCGGCACCGAGATCGATGGGAAGAAGGTCTATCGCCGGGTGACGGTGGAGCCGGGGCAGCTCACCTGGGTCGTCTTCCGCCCCTGAATGTTCATCGAGCTGACCGACCATCTGCGCTGTCCGGCGGAGCACGAGGAGGCGTTCCTGGTGCTCCTCCCGGACGTGGTCGAGGGACGCTGGGTTCGGAGCGGCACGCTGGGCTGTCCGATCTGTGACCGCCGCTTCACGATCGCGGAGGGTGTGCTTCACGTGCGCGATGCGCCCGCACCCCCTCCGGCGGCGACGGCGCTGAGCGCCGACGCCCTCACCTCGCTCGTCGGCCTCGGTGGGCCGGGAGGCTATCTGGTGCTGGTGGGGCCGCCCGCGGCCGGCTGGCGTGACGTCGCCGAACTCGCCCCCGGCGTGGCGCTGGTGGCGGTGAATCCCCCGGACGAGGTGCGCGATGGCGGTGGCATCAGCGTGGTGCGGGCGGGGCGGCTCCCGCTCAAGACGAGCTCGATGCGCGGCGTGGTGCTCGGGCAGCCGTTCGGCGCGGATCCGCACTGGGTGCGTGAGGGCGCGCGAGTGGTCCTGCCGGGGTTGCGGGTGGTAGGTGAAGGCGCTGCTCCCGCGCCCGCACTGATCCAACTGATGGCGAGTGCGGATGGGGTCTGGGTCGGCAGCCCGCCCCGCTGATCAGCGCCGGCGCCGCTTCAGCAGCCAGGCGATCACCCAGATCGCCCCCAGCACGCCGATGACGACGGCCGCGATGATTCCGATGCCCATGTTCAGCCCCCTCCCGGGCCCTCGTGGGGCTCGGCGTACAGCGCCTCGATCGCGGCGCGGTGTCGCTCCTCCACCACCCGCCGGCGGACCTTGAGGGTCGGGGTCAGCTCGCCACCTTCCACGCTGAAATCCCGCGGCAGCAGCAGGAACTTCTTCGGCATCTCGAACTGGGCCAGGTCGCGGAGCATCTTCCGCACCTCGCGCTCCACCTTGAGGTGCACGTCCGGGACGCTCACCAGGTGCTCGAGATCGTCGGACGGCAGCCCACGGCGCGAGGCCCAGACGCGGAGCGGCTCGGGGTTGGGAACCACGAGCATGATGGGAAAGGGCCGCCGGTCGCCCACCATCAGGACGTTGGAGACGTACTTGCTGCCCTTGGCGAGGTTCTCGATCGGCTGCGGCGCGATGTTCTTCCCGCCCGCCGTCACGATGAGATCCTTCTTCCGATCGGTGATGCGGAGATACCCCTCGGCGTCGATCAGCCCGATGTCGCCGGTGTGGAACCAGCCGTCGGGATCGAGCGCCTCGGCCGTCGCCGCGGGCTTGCCATAATAGCCGCGCATGACGTTGGGGCCGCGGGTCACGATCTCGCCGTCATCCGCGATCCGCACTTCGACACCCGGGATCGGGAGCCCGACGGTCCCGAGCTTCGTATGCCGGTGGGTGTTGACCGCGATGACCGGCGAGGTCTCGGTCAGCCCGTAGCCCTCGAGGATCGGCATCCCGGCCGCGTAGAAGAAGCGTGCGATCTCCGCCGAGAGCGGCGCGCCGCCCGAGATGAAGAACCGGATGCGGCCGCCGGTACGCGCCCGCAGCCGGGCGAAGACGAGACGGTCGGCCAGATGACGCGCCAGCAGGAGCGACGGGGGGATCGGCGCCCGGGCGAGGGTGCGGTCCGCCCACTCCTCGCCCACTCGCCGCGCCCACGCGAACATGCGCCGGCGC
>DATAHW010000171.1:0-6696 GCA_036262935.1 Gemmatimonadales bacterium
ATGGACGCGGTGGGGCTCTATCTGGTGCCGCTCATGATCGGTGGCCGGAACGTGGCCTTTCACCGGCTCAACGCATACGGCTACTGGGTGTACCTCTTCGGCGGCGCCTTCCTGTACGTGATGTTCTTCCTCAACACGGGGCCGGATACCGGCTGGTTCAGCTACGTCCCGCTGGCGGGGCCGGAATTCTCGCCGGGCAAGCGGGTGGACGTGTGGGCGCAGACGGTGACCTTCACGGAGATCTCTGCGCTCGTCTCGGCGGTCGAGCTGATCGTCACCATCTTCAAGACGCGGGCGCCGGGTATGACCCTCAACCGGATGCCGCTCTACGTCTGGTCCATGCTGGTGCAGTCCTTCATGGTGCTGTTCGCGATGCCGTGGGTGGCGAGCGCCAGCATGTTCCTGGCGATGGACCGCCTCGTCGGCACCCACTTCTTCAACCCGGCCGAAGGCGGCGACGCGCTCCTCTGGCAGCACCTGTTCTGGTTCTTCGGGCACCCCGAGGTCTACATCATCTTCGTCCCCGCGCTCGGTTTCGTGTCGAGCATCGTGGCGACGTTCACCCGCCGGCCCGTCTTCGGCTATCCGGCGATGGTGCTCAGCATGGTGGCCACCGGCTTCCTCGCGTTCGGGCTGTGGGTGCACCACATGTTCGTCACCGGGATCCCGCAGCTCGGCGCCAGCTTCTTCACCGCCGCGAGCATGATGATCGCGATCCCGAGCGGGATCCAGATTTTCTGCTGGATCGCCACCATCTGGTCGGGGCGGCCGCGGTTCGCGGTGCCGTTCCTGTTCGTGCTGGGCTTCGTCGCCCTGTTCCTGATCGGGGGCTTCACCGGTGTCATGATCGCATCGGTGCCGTTCGATACGCAGGTGCACGATACCTTCTTCATCGTCGCCCACTTCCATTACGTGCTGATCGGCGGTGCGGTGTTCCCGCTGTTCGGGGCGTTCTACTACTGGTTCCCCAAGGTCACCGGACGGATGCTCGACGAGCGGCTCGGCCGCTGGAACTTCTGGCTCTTCTTCATCGGGATGAACGTCACTTTCTTCCCCATGCACGAGCTCGGGCTCCTGGGCATGCCGCGCCGGGTGTACACCTACCTGCCGGAGACCGGCTGGGGCGGCCTCAACCTCCTGGCCAGCATCGGGGCCGTGACCATTGCCGCCAGCGTGCTGGTGTTCCTGGTGAACGTGGCCCGGAGCCTCCGCGTCGGGGAGGCGGCCGGGGCCAACCCGTGGGGCGCGGACACGCTCGAGTGGGCGGCCAGCTCGCCGCCCCGGCCGTACAACTTCGCGTTCATCCCGGTGGTCGAGAGCCGCGAGCCCATGTGGCAGCACCCGGCCGAGCTGCCGGCCGTCGAAGGGCTCCGTACCGACGTGCGCGAGGTACTGGTTACCACGCTGCTCGACGCGGAGCCGGACAGCCGTCATCGCCACCCGGAGCCGACCATCTGGCCCTTGATCGCGGCGATCGCGACGGCGGTCCTCTTCATCACGCTCATCTTCACCCCGTGGGGCGCGGTGATCGGGACGGTGCTGCTCTTCTTCGCCTTCATCGGCTGGGCCTGGCCGCGTGGCAAGGATCACCAGGAGCAGCGGATGATCGAGGCGGAATCGTGACCGGCTTCCGCATCGTCGCCAACGTGACCGAGCTGCCGACCACCACGTTCGGCCACCGGAGCCCGATGTGGTGGGGCACCATCGGGTTCATCGTCATCGAGGGCTCGACGCTCTTCATCTGCGCCATCAGCTACTTCTACTTGCGGCGGAACTTCCTCAACTGGCCGCCCGAGGGCGTGTTCCGGCCGGCGCTCACGGTGGCGACGGTGCAGGCGGCGCTGATGGCGCTCAGCAACATCCCCATGGCCATGGTGGACCGGGCGGCCCGCCGGCTCGACCTTCGCCGGGTGCGCGCCGGCATGGTGGTGTGCACCGTGCTGGCGCTGGTCATGTGCGTGCTCCGGGCGCTCGAGTTCGGGGCGCTCAACGTGCGATGGGACAGCAACGCGTACGGCACCGTGGCGTGGGCCGTGCTCACGGCGCACGCCACGCTCCTGCTGCTCGAGACGCTCGAGTTGCTGGTCTTCACGGCGCTGCTCTACAGCCCGAACCTCGAGCAGCGGGACCTGGCCGGGGTCAGCGACAACGCCCTCTATTGGTATTTCCTGACGGCGGTGTGGATTCCGCTGTACGCGATCGTCTTCCTGTCGCCCTACGTGATGTAGCCGGAGCGGAGGAGCGCATGACCACCGACCCCACGACGAGCATCCCGGACGCGAGGCGGATCGCGGCGCTCTGGACCGGCCTGCTGCTGGCTCCCGCGGCGTTCCTGGCCAATCTCGTGCTGGGGTACGCGCTGGTGCACCCGTCCTGCCTGCGGGACGACCAGCTCCCCATTCACACCGTCAATCTGGTCTGCCTCGTCCTGGGCCTGATCGGCGGCTTCACGGCGTGGCGGGTGTGGCGCGCCGAGGGGGGCGAGTGGCCCGGCGGCGAGGGCGGGCCGGTGGGACGCACCCGGTTCATGGCGGGACTCGGCATGCTGGTGAGCGCAATGTTCACGCTGGTAATCGTGGCGCAGTGGATTCCCGGCTTCGTGCTGAGCGCGTGCCAATGATCGCTCACCCCGGCGAGCCGCTCGGGCCGCACCAGCTCTGGGGCGCGTGGAGCCGGGAGCCGGGGATCGTGCTCCCGCTGGCGCTCGGCGCGGGGCTCTACGCGGTCGGGCTCCGCGCGCTCTGGCGGGCTGCCGGTCCGGGGCGCGGCATCCGGAAACGCGATGCGGCAGCGTTCGCGCTCGGCTGGGCCACGCTCGCCCTGGCGTTGCTCTCGCCGCTGCACCGGCTGGGCGAGGCGCTCTTCTCCGCCCACATGGTTCAGCACGAGCTGCTCATGGCGCTGGCCGCGCCGCTGCTCGTGCTCGGACGGCCGCTGGTACCGTTCGTCTGGGGCCTTCCGCCCGGCTGGCGCAGGACGCTCGGGCGCTGGACCGGCGGCGACCGCTTCCGCGGCGTGTGGGCGACGCTCACCCACCCCGTGACGGCCTGGTCGCTGCACGCGGCCGCGATCTGGATCTGGCATGTCCCGTCGCTCTACGAGGCCAGCCTCAGGAGCGAAGCCGTGCATGCACTGCAGCACGCCAGCTTTCTCGGCACGGCACTCCTCTTCTGGTGGTCGGTGCTGGAGGGCCGGCGCCACGGCAGACTCGGATGGCCCGGCGCGGTCATCGCGCTGTTTACCACGGCGGTGCACACCAGCATTCTCGGGGCGCTCCTCACCTTCTCGACCCGGCTGTGGTATCCGCTCTATGGCGCGACCTCGGCCGCCTGGGGGCTCACCCCGCTCGAGGACCAGCAGCTCGCCGGGCTCATCATGTGGGTGCCGGGCGGTCTGGCATATCTCGTTGCCGCACTGGCGCTGATGGCAAGCTGGCTCGCGGAGCCGAAGCACGCACTAACGCGCCTGCCGCTGGGCACCGTCTCGCTCGTGCTGGTCGGCACGCTCGCGCTCGCCGGGTGCGGCCGAAGCGGCGCGCTCTCATTCGAGGAGGCGACCCGGCTCACCGGCGGAGGCAACCCGGCGCGGGGCCGCCTCGCGATCCGGCAGTACGGCTGCGGCGCATGCCACACCGTCTCCGGCGTACGGGGCGCAGACGGGCTGGTCGGACCGCCGCTCGACGGAATCGGCGGCCGGTCCTACATCGCCGGCGTGCTGACGAACACCCCGCAGCACATGATCCGCTGGATCGTGGATCCGCACGGCGTCGATTCGCTTACCGCCATGCCCGCCACGGGCGTGGGCGAGCGCGAAGCGCGCGACATCGCCAGTTACCTGTACACCCGTCGCTAGAGCCGCCCGCCGATGCGACGGGGACGCGTGCTCGCACACCGGCTGGCGCTCCTGGGCGCACTCGCCGCGGTGTCCGCCTGCGGCAAGTCACCCGAGGCCAGGGCGAAGCAGGCGGCGACGACGCTCCGCTCGTGGCAGGCCACCGCCCGCCTGGCGGATGAGGAACACGCGCGCGGCGCGCTGCCAGGGGAGTTCGCGTCCCAGGCGGCGCGCGCGGCGGAGCAGGGCCGAGCCAAGGCCGAGCAGCAGCTCCGGCAGGCGAGCTCGCCATGAGCAAGCTCCTCGAGATCGCGCTCGGCATCGTCACCGGAATCGGCGGCTTCCTCGAGACCGGTTCGCTCGCGACCTCGGCCCAGGCCGGCGCGGGCTTCGGCTTTCAGCTCATCTGGGCCATCGCGCTCGGCGTCATCTGCATCGCCTTCCTGGTGGAAATGGCGGGCCGGCTCGCGGCGATCAGCCACCACACGCTGCCCGACGCCATGCGCGAGCGGTTCGGGATCCGCTTCTTCCTCGCGCCACTGGTCGCGGTAGCGCTGGTCTCGTTTCTGGTGCTCGCTGCCGAGATCGGCGGCGTGGCGCTGGCGCTCCAGTTCGCCAGCGGGGTGTCGTACCGCGTCTGGGCGTTGCCGGTGGCCGCGGCCGTCTGGTTGCTGCTCTGGAAGGGCACCCTCGGCGTGGTCGAGAAGGGCGCGTCGCTGCTCGGACTGGTCACGATCGCCTTCGTGGTGGGAGCGGTGCGGCTGCACGCTCCGCTCGCGGACGTGGTCTCTGGTCTCCTGCCGACGGCACCGGAGCACGACCCCGCGAAGTACTGGTTCACCGCCGTGAGCATCATCGGGGCTTCGGTGAGCCCGTACCTCTTTTACTTCTACTCGGCCGGTGCGGTGGAAGACGGGTGGGACGAGGGGTATCTTGGCGTGAACCGGGCCACCGCCGCGCTGGGGATGACCTTCGGCGGCGGCATCGCCGTGGCGGTACTGGCGTGCGCCGCGATGGTGCTGCACGTGCGCGGGATCCAGGTGGACCGCTACGAGCAGATCCCGCTGCTGCTCTCGACGCCGCTCGGCCGGGCGGGCTTCTGGCTGTTCGTCGCGTCGCTCGGGGTGGCCTGCTTCGGGGCGGCCCTCGAGATCGCACTGCAGCTCGCCTACCTCGTGGCCCAGGGCTTCGGCTGGCGCTGGGGCGAGAATCTCCGGCCGCGGGAGGCGGCGCGGTTCACCCTGGTCTACACGCTGGCGCTGCCGCTGGCCGCGCTGGTGAGTGTCGCCGGGATGGATCCGCTCAAGCTCACGGTGATTTCCATGGCGCTCACCGCCCTCTCGCTTCCCGTCACCGTGGTGCCGCTGCTGATACTCATGAACGATCCGCTCTACCTCGGCGAGCACACCAACGGCTGGATCAGCAACGCGGCCGTGCTGGCGGTGAGCGTCATCGCCTGCATCGTGGCCCTGGTCGCGATCCCGCTCCAGATAATGGGGAGCTGACATGCAGCTCGGCCGCGAGGTGCTCGACCAGCAGGCGATCGATGCCAAGGGCCGGCAGATGGGCAAGGTCGATGGCATCGTGCTGGAGCTCCGCGGCGACCAGGCGCGGGTCGCGGCCGTGGTGGTCGGCGGCACCACGCTGCTCTGGCGAGTGCACGCGGGCCTCGCGGCCTGGGCCGAGCGGCGTCTCGGTGGCGAGGGGGCGCCTACCCGGATCCCGTGGCGGCAGGTGGTCAAGATCGGGATCGATGTCAAGCTGGACGTGGAGGCCGAGCGGACGCCGGCGTTTCGCTGGGAGCGCTGGGTGCGCGACCACGTCATCAGCCGGGTCCCGGGCGCATGACGCAGCCGCGTGAGGTGCGCCTGGAACGGCTGCTCGGACGGCTGCTGGTGGATGAGTTCGGCGTCGCGGTGGGCCGGATCGAAGACGTGGAGGCCGAGCCGGACGGCGACGCGTACGTGGTGACCCACGTGCTCGTCGGGCCCGAGGGACGGCTCGCTCGGCTGCTCGCCTTCACGCATCAGCTCCCGACGCTCCGGGCCATCGGCCTCGGCCGGAAGCCGCGGGTGCGCCGCGTGCCGTGGGCCTGGCTCGACCTGTCCGACCCGTGGCACCCTCGCCTCCGCCAGGCCCCGGTCGGCCAATGACCGTCTGGCCCAGCCGCGACGTGCTCCGCGTCACTCTGCTCGTCGCGGGCGTCTACCTCGCGTTCCAGCTCCTGTGGGTGGCGCGCTCGGTTTTCGTGCTCGGCTTCCTCGGCGTCCTGTTCGGCATTACGCTGTCGGCGGGCGTGACGTGGCTTCAGCGCCGAGGGCTGCCGCGCGCCGTGGGCGCGGTGATCCTCATGGGAGCGGTGCTTGCGCTGCTGGTGGGACTGGGCGCGGTGGTCGCTCCCCGGATGACGGAGCAGTGGGAGGACCTCCAGCACCAGCTCCCGCAGGCGCTGACGCAGGTGGAGCAGTGGGTGCGGGAGCGCGAGGGCGGAGTGAGCCGCCTGCTGCAGGCGCCAAGCGATCCCGCGGCCCGGCAGACCCAGGAGCCTGGCATCCGGCAAACCGTCGCGGCGCAGGTCGGCAAGCTGGGCGCCAACTTCTTCAACATCTTCTCCAGCACGCTGACAGTACTCGGCGGGCTGGTCATCATCACCTTCGTGGCGGTCTACATCGCCGTGGACCCACGAACATACCGTCGGGGCATCATGCATCTGGTGCCCCACGAATCCCGCGCCAAGGCCGGCGAGGTGCTGGACGCCATGGGCGTGTCGCTCCGCCGCTGGCTGGTAGCGCAGCTCATCGGCATGCTGGTGATCGGCGCCATCAGCACCGTGGCGCTGCTGCTGCTCGACGTGCGGGCCGCCGT
>DATAHW010000172.1:0-6714 GCA_036262935.1 Gemmatimonadales bacterium
CCAGGGGAAGGAGCCCAAGATCTACGTATTCAAGTTCAAGCGGCGGAAGAACTACCGCCGCAAGACCGGACATCGGCAGCGCTACACCGAGGTCCGCATCACCGACGTCACCCTCGGCTGAGGCAGACATGGCACACAAAAAGGGCGTAGGCTCCAGCCGCAACGGGCGCACCAGCAACCCGCAGTACCTCGGCGTCAAGCACTTCGGCGGCGAACAGGTGGTGGCTGGGAACATCCTCGTCCGCCAGCGCGGCACCAAGTTCCATCCAGGCAAGAACGTGCGTCGCGCCAACGACGATACCCTGTTCGCGGTCGCCGACGGCGTGGTCAAGTTCGAGTTCAAGGATAAGGACCGGAAGAAAGTTTCGGTCTACCCGGTGGTCGAGGGCGCCGCGTCATAGCGGTCCCTGGGCCGTGGGAACGAGCGGGGCGTGGACACAAACTACGCCCCGCTTTTGCGTGTATGATTCAGGCAGACGTTATCCGGAGGATGCCATGACGAAGTCCACGCTCTTCGATCGCCTCAACCAGGAACTGGAGGCGTTCGGGAAGAAGGCGCAGGCCGCGCTCGACGAGGGCAAGCTCCAGATCGAGCTGCTGCGTGTGCGCCGGCGGCGGGACCACACTGCCTGCGATCTGGGGCTCCTGATTCATCGGCGGGAGCGGGGCGGGGTAGCGGACCAGCGGCGGGTGGACGCGCTGCTCGTCCGGCTGGATGAGCTCGAAGCGGAGATCGCGCGGCTGGAGCAGCAGGTGTCAGAGGCGCGGCGGCGGCCCCCGTCGCCGGCACCCCCACCCGCGCCGGTCGAACCGGACATCGCGGCGCCGGGCGCCACCGTGTAACTCTCGCTCAGGCCCGGGCCGGCGACATGTCCCGGGCCGCGAGCGCGACCCGAATCCGATCGGGATAGTTGCTGCAGAGCCCGTCCACACCGAGGCGCACCAGCCGCTCGAGATCACCGATCTCGTTGACCGTCCAGGCGATGATCCGCGCGCCGCTCTGGCGCACCCGCCGGACGAGCTCCTCGTCCACCAGTTGCCACTCCTGCCACAGCGTGGTGGCGCCCACCGAGCGGAGGGCCGCCACCGGATCGTCCAGATGGGCCGTGAGCAGGACGCCGCGCGGCAGTCTCGGGCGTGCCTCGCCGAGGCGGCGGATGATCCGGTGGTCGAAGCTGTGCACCGCGTAACGCATCGGCGCGGGCCCGCGGTCGAGCGCCTGGAGCAACGCTCCGTCGAATGCCGCCGGCAGGTGCTTGATCTCCACCCAGACATCGAGCTGGCCCACGAGCGCCAGCACCTCATCCAGCAACGGCAGCGGCTCGCCATTGGGAAGCCGGACCCGGCCCACCTCCGCCGCCGAGAGGAGCGCGATGGGGCCGAACCCGGGAACATCGGCGTCGTGGTGCACGACGATCACGCCGTCCCGCGTCGCGTGGACGTCGAGCTCGACGCCGTCGGCGTCGAGCATCACCGCGCGGCGGAACGCCGCCCGCGAGTTCTCGTACTCGTACCCCGAGGCGCCGCGATGGGCTATGATAGTCGGTCGTGGCATCGCACCAAAGGTAGCTCCGCTTAACGGACGCGTCCAACCGGCGTCCCCACCTTCTGAATGACCGCCCGCGCGACGACCGATCCTTCGACCGATGATGGGGCACTCGCCGCGGCATACACGCGGGGCGACGAGCAGGCGGCCGCCGAGCTGGTGCACCGGCATGCCGAGGCCGTCGGCCGATTCCTCTACAGCGCGGGCGCCGATGCCGGCGACGTGGACGATCTGGTGCAGGAGACCTTCTTCCGCGCCTTTCGGAGGCTCGACCAGTGGGGGCGCCAGGCGTCCTTCCGGAGCTGGCTCTTCGGCATCGGCTCGAACCTGCTGCGCGACGAGTTCCGCCGGCGAAAGGGACGCCGCATGTTCTCCCTCGAGGATCGCGATTTCCCGGATCGGTCCGATCCCCACGCCGACCTGGCGGCGGTCGAGACGGAGGAGCGGCTTCGCGCGGGACTCCGCCGACTTCCAAGATTGCAGCGCGAGGTCTTCTTGCTCCGGGTGAACGAGGGAATTGACTACGAGCAGATCGCCGCCGCCCTCGGCACCACCCCCGGCGCCGCCCGCGTGCACTACCACCATGCGGTGAAGAAACTGAAGGAGCTGGTCCGATGAGCGTGTGTACACAGCTTTCCGACCGGATGCCGGGCGTGGCGCTCGGACGTGCGCCGTGGACCTCCGAGGAGCAGCGTCACCTGGCCGTGTGCGCGGGTTGCCGCGCCGAGTGGGCGCTCGTCCTTGCCGTGGCGCGACTGGGAGCAGGAAGTCATGCACTCGGGAACCCCTCGGCCACCGCGGCGGGCGTGCTCCGGCGCCTCCGTACCCAGGACGTGCGCCGGCGGTCTCGCCGGCCCGCCTGGGTCGCCGCCGGCCTGGCCGCGGCGGCAGCCGCCGTCCTGGTTGTCCGGACCGCGCGCGACACCGCCGGCGGGACGCACCCCGCCGCGCCGGAGACCACCCGGATAGCCATGCCGGCCACCAGCGCGGCGCCTCCCGACTTCCCCCTGCCGGAGCTCGACAGTCTGCCTGCCGACGCGCTCGACTCCGTCCTGCGCGTGCTGGATGAGCCGCTCGCCCGGGCAGGCGCCTGGGAGCTCCCCGATCTCGACGACCCGGGCGACCAGGTGCTCGAGCAGACCGTCGCCCACAAGGAGGGCTGATGCGACATGGAATGATCTGGGCGACCGCCCTGCTGGCGCTTGGGGCGGTGCTGCCGCTCGCGGCACAGCAGTCGTCTCCGGACTCGACGCCGGCCGCCCCTCGCGCGGACGAGCTCCGCCGCCGGGTGCGGGAGCGATTCGCCGAGCGCGTGCAGCAGGAGCTGGATCTCAGCCCGGACCAGATGACACGGCTCCGCGCCACGGCCGGCACATTCGGAACCGAGCGGCGCCAGCTCGAGTCGCAGCAGGCCCAGCTCCGGAAGGCGCTCGCCGCGCAGCTTCGACCGGGGATCGCCGCGTCGAGGGACAGCGTGGCCTGGCTCACCGATTCGCTGCTCGCCCTCCGCGTGCGCTACGTGGAAAGTTTCCGGACGGAGCAGGCGCAGATGGCCGCCTATCTCGATCCGGTGCAGCGGGCGCGGCTGCTGGTCATGCGCGAGCGGCTGCTCGACCGGGCCCGGGAGTTCCGCCACCGGCGGCGCATGGATCGCTGAACCCCAAGGGGGTAGATTTCGTCGTCCCCCCCACAAGGGTCCGCGATGCGCCGTCGTCTGCTGTTGACGCTCGCCCTGCTGCTCGCCGGGAGTGCCCCGGTGTCGGCGCAGTCTCCAGTCGTCTATCGCCTCGCGGTCTCCGGTGTCGTGGAGAACGGGCTGGCGCCCTACATCGCCCGCGGGCTCCGGGAGGCCGCCGCCGCAGGCGCGAGCGCCGTCTACCTCGACATCGATACGCCGGGCGGCAGGGTGGACGCGGCCGAGCGGATCGCGGACGCGGTCGGCGGTTCCAGCGTGCCCGTCTACGCGTGGGTCAACCCGCGGGCCTACAGCGCGGGCGCGCTGATCGCCCTGTCCACCAAAGCCATCTACATGCGTCCCGGCGCGGTCCTCGGCGCCGCCACGCCGGTGGACGCCAGCGGAGTGAAGGCCTCGGAGAAGATGGTCTCCGCCATGCGGGCCGAGTTCCGCGCGCTGGCCGAGGCGCACGGGCTCGACCCCCGCGTCGCGGAGGCAATGGTGGACGAGTCGCTCGAGATCCCCGGCGTCGTGCGGGCGGGTGAGCTGCTCACGCTGAGCACCAACGAGGCGCTCCGTGTGGGTTTCGCCAAGGCATCGGTGGCGAGCGAGCCCGAGCTGCTGCGGGCCATCGGATTCCCCGGCGCGCGGGTGATCTCGCTCGCACCCAACTGGGCGGAGCTGGTCGTCCGCTTCCTCACCAATCCGCTCGTCTCCCCGCTGCTCCTGTCCCTCGGCATCCTCGGGCTCGTGCTCGAGATCAAGACCGGGAGCTTCGGCGTGGGCGGGCTCGTCAGTCTGGCCTCGCTCGGGCTCTTCTTCGGCTCCAGCCTGCTCGTGGGGCTCGCGGGCTGGGAGGAGATCATCCTCCTCGGCCTCGGCGCGCTGGCGCTGGCGGTGGAGATCTTCGTGCTGCCGGGCTTCGGCGCGGCGGGCGTGCTCGGGCTGGTGGCGCTGGCCGCGGCGGTGGTGCTCGCGATGGTGGGCTCTTCACCCACCACGGCCGACCTCACGCAGGCGTTCCTCGTGCTGTTCGCCAGCCTGGCCATCACGGCGGCGGTCGCGTACGCCTGGATCCGGCACCTCCCCAACAGCGGACGCTTCGCCGGGCTGTTCCACCGGGGCGGCGCCATGCAGTCGGAAGGCTACATCGCGGCGCTGCCCCGGGCCGACCTGGTGGGACTCGAGGGTGTGGCGGTCACCGACCTCCGGCCCGCCGGCACCGCGCAGGTGGCCGGCGAGCGGGTGGACGTCGTGACCGAAGGCGAGTACGTGCCGCAGGGCGGCGCGGTGCGGGTGGTGCGCAGCGAGGGCTACCGCCACGTCGTGCGCGGGCTCGAGGCGCGTCCTTCACTCTGAGGAGATGGCCGTGGATCAATCGACGCTGAGTCTCGGCGTGGTGCTGGCGCTGGCGTTCATCGCCATCATCGTGGTAGTCGTGTTCTTCCAGTTCATCCCGTTCGGGCTCTGGCTCACCGCGCTCTTCTCGGGCGTGCGGATCTCGTTCTTCACTTTGTTCGGCATGCGCTTCCGCCGGGTGGACCCGCGGGCCATCGTGATTCCGCTCATCAGCGGGCACAAGGCCGGGATCCAGCTCAACGTGAACGACCTCGAGGGCCACTACCTCGCGGGCGGCAACGTCAACCGGGTGGTGAACGCGCTCATCTCGGCCGACAAGGCCGGGATCGCGCTCACCTACAAGCAGGCCACCGCCATCGATCTCGCGGGCCGCGACGTGCTCGAGGCGGTGCAGGTGAGCGTGAACCCGAAGGTCATCACGACCCCCAAGGTCGCGGCCATGGCCAAGGACGGCATCCAGCTTCTGGCGCTCGCGCGGGTGACGGTGCGCGCCAACATCAACCGACTCGTCGGCGGGGCGGGCGAGGAGACGATCCTGGCCCGGGTAGGCGAGGGGATCGTGAGCACGATCGGCTCGGCGGAGTCGCACAAGAAGGTGCTGGAGAATCCCGACATGATTTCCAAGACGGTGCTCGCCAAGGGACTCGATGCCGGCACCGCGTTCGAGATCCTGTCCATCGATATCGCCGACGTGGACGTGGGGAAGAACATCGGCGCCGAGCTCCAGACCGACCAGGCCGAGGCCGACAAGCGGATCGCGCAGGCCAAGGCCGAGGAGCGGCGCGCGCTCGCCGTGGCCGTGGAGCAGGAGTACAAGGCGGAGGCGCAGAACCAGCGCGCCAAGGTGATCGCGGCGGAGGCACAGATTCCGCTCGCCATCGCCGAGGCGTTCAGGAGCGGGAACCTCGGCGTGATGGACTACCAGCGCTACCGGAACATCCAGGCCGACACGACGATGCGCACCGCCATCGCGGGCGGAGACAGCGCCCCCGCCAACGGAGCCTGAGCGTGGATCCGGGCGTCATCGTATTGCTGGGGATGGGCTGGCTGGTCGTGAACGCGATCCGCAAGTCCGCCGGCACGCCACCCGCCGCCGGGCGCGTCCCGCCGCGCCCACCGCCGCCGGCGGGCAGCCCCGACGCCACGCAGCTCGAAGGCCAGCGGCTGGACGAGCTGCTGCGGAATCTCGGACGCACACTGGAGCGAGCCGGCCCGGCGGGCCGCCCGCCGGATCACCGGCTGCCGCCCGCGCGAGAGGTGGAGAACCGGCAGTCGCTGGAGACCACGCCCCAGGTGCAGAGCCTGGAGACGGAACCGCGCCGCCCCCAGCGCGCGACGGTGGACCAGGACGACGACGCGGAGCAGTTGGTGGCGCGCCGCATCGCCGCGGCCGAGGCGCGCGCCACGCCGCTCACCGCGGCGGATCACCGGCGCTTCGAGGAGCGCATCCGGCAGGAGCCTGCCGACAAGACGGCCACGCGCGCGCTCACCGCGCAGCAGTTGCGGCACGCGGTGGTGTGGCGCGAGATCCTGGGGCCGCCGGTGTCGCTGCGGGAGCAAGAGGAGCGATAGCGGAGCTGTCCGTGAGCGAGCGGAGAAACGCGATCAGATCACGTTTCTCCTGTGCGGACAGGTGCAGACGGTCGGACGGCAGCGTCTGATTCGGCAGCTTCATGCCAAGGCCGTTGCCGCCGCCGCGATCATAGAAATCCACGACCTGCTCCAGCGTCCGGAACACGCCGTTGTGCATGTAGGGCGCGGTCAGCGCCACGTTGCGCACGGTCGGCGTCTTGAAGGCGTGCCGGTGAAGTGGAGCGCGGTCCACGGCAAAGACGCCGGGATCGCCGTCCACGACCGCTCGCCGCGCCGAGTTGCCGGCCGGCACGCCGATCACCTCGGGCTCCGACTCCACATAGGCCGGCGGGAAGCTGCCCCCGAAGAGCGGGGCGAAGTGGCACGTTCCGCAGCCTGCCTTTCCCATGAACAGGTTGAAGCCGCGCCGCTCCGAGGCGTCGATGGCGGCGGTGTCTCCCCGGATGGCGCGGTCGAATCGTGAGTCGAGCGCCTGGAGGGAGCGGACGTAGGCGGCGACGGCGATCGACATCGCCTGTCCGGTCAATGACTCCATGCGCGG
>DATAHW010000173.1:0-6848 GCA_036262935.1 Gemmatimonadales bacterium
GCTTCAGCGTCTGCTGCACCGACTGCACGGCCTGCCGCGTGCCGTCGAGGCCGAGCGAGCGGACGTCGGTGGCGGCGAGGCGGTCGGCGAGGGCACGCGCCGAGTCCACGGTGTTCGCCACGTCCACCGCCTTGAACCCCTGCTCCAGCGCCTGTCGGGTCGAGTCCGTCCGAGCGAGCAGCGCCTGCGCCGCCTGCACCGTGGCGAGCCGCCCGGGATTGAGGATGAGCTGCCTGACGGTGTCGATGGGCGTGAGCTGGAGCAGCGGCACATCGAACTGTCTGCCCCAGTCCCGCACGGCCTTGAGCGCCTGGGGCGCGAAGCCGCGGCCCGAGACCGGTCGCGCCGGCCGCTTCCGCGCCGTCCCGAACCGCATCCCCTGCAGGGCGAACCGCTCGACCACCAGCTTCTTCTCGGTCAGTGCCTCGGGATTGAGCTTGAGCACGATCCGGTCGGCCTCGAGCAGGTTGCGCCGCGGCTCGAACGGGTCGGCCACCTGGAGCGCGCCGAGGTCTACGGACGCGGTGCTGGGGATCAGATCGAGCCGGCCGACGTCCACCTCGGTGCCGAGCAGCTCGGTGCTCACCTCCTCGGTGGTCTGCCGCGCCACCGGCTCGGCGAACAGGAACACGAGCACCGCGAGGACGATGAACAGCAGAAGGAGCGGACCGATCGCCTTCCAGCGGAAGATCCTGATGCGCACGCTCAGCTCGGCCGGAACAGGCGGTACCAGTTGTAGACCTGCGAAGCGGTGACCGCCTTGTACAGCTTCGACTGTCGCACCCGCTCGCCGATGGTGGCGCGGTAGCGGGCCACGCCCCAGCGGGCCGCGAAGAAGATCGGCACCGCGAGGACCAGCCAGCCGACCACGCTCCCCAGCACGACGCTGTTGTTGAAGTTGGTGTAGGGGACGAGTGGCGTGTTGTACCACGAGGTCCAGAGCGAGCGGAGCGATGCGGCCCCGAGCAGCCCCGCCCCGATCCGGTCGAAGACCGGGTCGAGCAGAAAGCCGACCGGCACGAACAGCGCCCAGCCGAGCATCGCGCCGCCGAACGAGACGTTGAGCAGCACGATCAGCGAAAAGATGATCAGGTTGTGGACGTTCATCAGCGGCGTGAGCCCGAGCACGGATCCGAGGGCCATGCCCAGGGCCACCTGCCCCGGCGTGCCCTCGGAGTGCAGCGTCTTGATGATGGACTGGATCAGCTTGAGCAGGGTGAACATTGTGGGTATGCTCCACCGCTTATGCCACGGTCCCGCCGTCCGCCCCACGTACACAAGTTCGGCGGCGCATCGCTGGCCGATTCCACCGCCGTCCGCCACGCCGTCGACATCATCCGCCGTCACGCCCAGGAGCCCACCGTCGTGGTCGTCTCGGCCATGGCGGGGACCACCGACGCGCTTCTGGGCGTGGCGCAGCAGGCCGGAGCCGGCGAGTCGCGCGCCGTCGCGGCGCTGATCGCGCGGCTGCGCTCGCGCCACGCGGAGACCGCGCGGGCGGTGCTCCCGGCGGGGCGGCTGCGCGCGGACCTGCTCGCCTGGGTGAGCGACGCGTTCGCGGAGCTCGAGGCGCTGGCCGAGGGACTCAGGCTCCTGCGGGAGCTGACGCCCCGCACCACCGACTATCTCGTCGCCCGCGGCGAGCGGCTGAGCGCCCGGCTGGTGGCGGCGGCGCTCGAGGCGGCGGGAACCAGGGCAAGGTACGTCGATGCCCTCGACCTCGTCCACACCGACGGCGCGTTCGGGCAGGCGGCACCGGACTTTCCGCGCACCGATCGGAGCGCGGCGCGGACGCTGCTGCCGCTGCTCGCCCGCGGCGTCGTGCCGGTGGTGCCCGGCTTCCTCGGCGCCACGCCCGGCGGCGAAGTCGCGACGCTGGGCCGGGGCGGGAGCGATCTCACCGCGACGCTGCTGGCGCGGGCACTGAGCGCCGCCCGGGTCTCCCTCTGGAAGGACGTACCCGGCCTGCTCACCGCCGATCCGCGCGTGGTGCCCGACGCACGGGTGATCCCGCAGCTCCACGCGCGGGAGGCGGCCGAGCTGGCGTACTACGGAGCACGGGTGCTCCACCCCCGGACGCTCATCCCCGTGGCGGGCCGGCGCATCCCGGTCCACGTCCGTCCGTTCGGCGACCCGGACGCGCCAGGGACCGAGGTCTCCGAACGGGTGGCACCCGCCCGTTTCCCGGTCAAGGCGCTCACCGCGGCGGGCGGGCAGGCGCTGGTCACCGTGACCGGCAACGGGATGCTCGGTGTGCCCGGCATCGCGGCGCGGACCTTCGCCTCGCTCCAGGCGCGGCGGATCTCGGTATCGCTCATCTCCCAGGCATCCTCGGAGCATTCGATCTGCTTCAGCGTCCCCGAGGCGCTGGCGGCCGACGCGCGCGAGAGCCTCGAACGCGAGTTCGCCGGCGAGATCGCGCGCGGGGAGATCGACGGTGTCGAGCTGGGCGCCGGGATGGCGACCGTGGCGGTCGTGGGGCTCGGGATGCACGGCACGCCCGGCGTCGCGGCGGCCGTGTTCTCCGCGCTCGCGGCCGCCAGAATCAACGTCGTGGCGATCGCGCAGGGCAGCTCGGAGCTCAACATCTCCGTGGTGGTCGAGGCGCGGCAGGCCGCGGAGGCGCAGCGCCGGATCCACGCGGCGTTCCAGCTCTCGCGCATCGCGGGCGGCGGCGTGATCCAGCCCGAGCGGATGGAGCTCGTGCTGCTCGGCTTCGGGCAGATCGGCCGCACGCTGGCCGGCATGATCGGCCGGGTCCGCCGGCCTGCGCTCGATCTCCGAGTGGCGGCGGTGATCGACCGCTCGGGGTTCGTGTTCGACCCGCAGGGGCTCGGACCGCGGCGGCTCGCGGCGCTGGCCGCGGAGAAGAAGAAGGGTCGCCGCCTGGCGGAGCTGCCGCGCGCCCGGGCCGCGACGGCCGAAGAGGCCGTCCGGCACGTCGCGGGATACGCCCTGACCCGCCCCGTCCTGGTGGACCTCACGGCGCACGATACCGCGGCGGCGCTCGAGCTGGGACTGACCCACGGCATGGACCTGGTGCTCGCCAACAAGCTCCCGCTCGCGGGCCGCCGCGGCATGAGCGATTCGCTGTGGCAGACCGCCCGCGCGCGCGGCCGCCGCATTCTCCATGAGGCCACGGTGGGCGCGGGACTCCCGATCATCGACACCTACCACAAGCTGACGGAGAGCGGCGACCGGGTCGAGCGGATCGAGGGACTGCTCTCCGGCACGCTCGGCTTCGTCCTCGGCGCCGTTTCCGACGGCGCGGCGTTCTCGCACGCGGTGCGCACCGCGATGCAGCGCGGCTACACCGAGCCGGACCCGCGCGAGGACCTGTCCGGCATGGATGTGGGGCGGAAGGCGCTCATCCTGGGGCGCCTCCTCGGCTACCCCGGGGAGCTCTCGCGGTCGGCGGTGGAGTCGCTCGTCCCCAAATGGGCCCGCGCGATCCCGCTGGCCGACTTCCTCGAGCGGCTCCCGGAGCTCGACGCCGGCTGGCGCCGCCGCATCGCGGCCGCCGCGAAGGACGACATGGTGCTCCGGTACGTCGCCACGGTGACGCGGTCGAGGATTGCGGTCGGGCTCCGGCCGGTGCCGAGCTCGAGTCCGCTCGCGGCCCTCAAGGGCTCGGACAACCAGGTCGTCTTCACCACGGCCCGCTACAAGGCCAACCCGCTGGTGATCACCGGTCCCGGTGCGGGCGCCGAGGTAACGGCGGCCGGGGTGCTGAACGACATCCTCCGGCTGGCCGGCGTATGAGCGCGACCGGCCCCGTCACCGCCTTCGCGCCCGGCGGTGTGGGCAACGTGGGCCCGGGGCTCGACATTCTCGGTCTCGCGGTGGCCGGCGCGGGTGACACGGTCCGGGCCGAGTGGGCAGCCGAGCCCGGCATCCTGGTGCGCGATCCCGGGCACCCGAGCCTCCCGCGCGATCCTGGCCGGCACACATCGGCCCTTGCCGCGCGCGCCGTGCTCGAGGCCGCGGGCGAGCGGCTCGCCGGCGGGCGCGGCATCGCGCTCTCGGTGTCGAAGGGGCTCCCGCTCTCCGGCGGCCAGGGCGGGAGCGCCGCCTCCGCCGTCGCCGGCGCGGTGGCGGCCAACGCGCTCCTCGGGATGCCGCTCGACCAGGCGGGGCTGCTCCACGCCTGCCTGGTGGCGGAGGAGACCGTGGCCGGCCGCCATCTCGACAACATCGCGGCCTCGCTGCTGGGCGGGATCGTGCTCGTCCGCCGCATGCACCCACCCGAGCTCGTGCCGCTCCCGGTGCCCGACGAGCTGGTCGTGGTGCTCGTCCGTCCCGAGCAGCAGATGCGGACGGCCGACGGGCGTGCCGTCCTGCCGCGCCAGCTTCCGCTCGAGGTGGCGCTGCACCAGGCTGCGCAGGTCGGCGCGCTCGTGGCGGCGCTGGCCGCGAGCGACTACGAGCTGCTCGGCCGCGCGATCGACGACCGGATCGCCGAGCCCGCCCGGGCCGGGCTGCTGCCCGGCTTCGCCGCGGCGAAGGCCGCGGCGCTCGCCGCGGGCGCGCTCGGCAGCTCGATCTCCGGCAGCGGGCCGACCGCGTTCGCCCTCGCCCGCGGCCACGCGGCGGCCGAGCGCGTCGCGGCCGCGATGGTCGCCTCATACGCGTCGAGCGGGCTCCGGAGCGCGGCGCGGGTGGCGCCGGTGGACCGGATCGGGGCCCGGCTGATCGAGCGGGGGGGAGCGACGGAATGATGTTCCAGCCGGATCGGCCGGCGAGCTGGCAGGTCTGCCTCTCGTGCGGCAACGAGAGCACCGAGCTCGATCCACACCCGCGCTGCGCCGCGTGCGGGGGCCTGCTCGAGGTGCGGCACCGGCCGCCCCGCCTTTCCGGCGCCGCGCTCATCGAGCGCTTCGGCGAGCGGCGCGGCCAGCGCCCCGGCGCCCCGGCGTCGGGCGTGTGGCGGTTCCGCGAGCTCGTGCTCCCGTCGGCCGACGACGTCGTGTCCCACCCGGAGGGGAACACGCCGCTGCTGCACCGCGAGGCACTCGACCGCTGGACCGGCATGGGCCACCTGCTGCTCAAGCACGAAGGCCACAACCCCACAGGCTCGTTCAAGGACCGGGGCATGACGGTCGGCGTCACCCAGGCGCGCCGGATCGGCGCCTCGGCGGTGTCGTGCGCCTCTACGGGCAACACCTCGGCCTCGCTCGCGGCGTACGCGGCGCAGGCCGGGATTCCGGCGCTCGTGCTGGTGCCGGCCGGCCAGGTGGCGATGGGCAAGCTGGCGCAGACGCTCGCTTACGGCGCGCGCACGCTGCTCGTGCAGGGCGATTTCGACGACTGCCTCCGTCTGGTGGAAGAAGCCAGCCGCACGCTCGGCGTCTACCTGCTCAACTCGGTCAATCCGTTCCGGCTCGAGGGACAGAAGACGATCGTCCTGGAGATGCTCCAACAACTGGATTGGGAGCCGCCCGACTGGATCGTGCTGCCGGCCGGCAACCTGGGGAACACGGCGGCCTTTGGAAAGGCGCTGCTCGAGGCGCACCGCTGGGGGCTGATCTCCCGAATCCCGCGTCTGGCGGCCGTGCAGGCCGCGGGAGCCGCGCCGTTCGCGCGCAGCTTCGCCGAAGACTTCGCGCATCGGTACAAGGTCCGCGCGGAGACGGTGGCCACGGCCATCCGAATCGGCGATCCGGCGTCATTCGAGCGGGCGGTGCACGCGATCCGGGAGACAGATGGGGTGGTGCTCGCGGTATCCGACGACGACATCCTCGAGGCCAAGGCGGCGGTGGACGCGTGCGGTGTGGGCTGCGAGCCCGCGAGCGCGGCAAGCGTGGTGGGCGTGCGCGAGCTTGTCCGGCGCGGGTTCATGGAGGCCGGGCAGCACGTGGTCGCAGTGCTGACGGGGCACATTCTCAAGGATCCGGGGATGCTGCTGCAGTACCATCGGGACACGGAGCCGGCGCCGGCGGGAGCCAACCGGCCGATCGAGATCGCGCCGGAGCTGGGGGAGGTCGAGCGGGTGTTGCGTGCTGGTTAGGGTTGGGGGAGTGCTGGGCGGGCATCGGGGCGGGGGCCGGCGGGGGGCGCGCCGGTCGCTGCAGTGGGCTTCGACGGTGGAGATCGCGCAGGGACCTTGAAGCCCACTGACGCTCCCTCTGCGACCCCCGCCGGCCCTGGGCCTTCCGCGCCCCACGGGGGTGCCGCTCGGAGAGACAGAAACGGCGCATGGCGGGGAGAGGGGATGGACGCTTCATGCCCCTGGCTCCGATCTGCGGGCGCAGGCGGGCGGTGAGGCACGCGGCGGGAGCGTCAGTGCGCGCTTCAGGTCCCTGCGCGATCTCCAACGCCCACGCGCACTGCAGCGACCAGAGCGCGCCTCACCGCCCGCCGCAGCCGCGAACCCCGACGTTCGCCGGCGCCGAGCGCACCCCAGCCCTCACCGCTTCACGATCCGCCAGATCGCGTGGTTGTCGTCCGCTGAGACATAGAGCGCGCCGTCCTTTCCCACCGCGAGTCCCACCGGCCGAAATCGTTCGTTCTTCATGCTGGCGAACGTGTCGTAGTCGCCCGTGGGCTTGCCGTCCTTGAATGGCGCGAACACCACGCGGAAGCCTGCCTGCGGCAACGGCGCGCGGTTCCAGCTCCCGTGGAAGGCGATGAACAGGCCGCCCTCGTAGGCCGGACCGAGCTGCGTGCCGGTGTAGAACGCGAGCGACATCGGCGCCCAGTGCCCGGGGAAAGCGATCGCGGGGTCCTTCGCCTCGTCGCACCGGCCCACCTTCTTTCCGTCGCCGCCGTACTCGGGCGCGAGCACCTTTCGCTTCGCGTCGTTGCTGTAGTAGCAATAGGGCCATCCGAAGTCGTCGCCCTCGTTGACC
>DATAHW010000174.1:0-7521 GCA_036262935.1 Gemmatimonadales bacterium
CGCTCGCTCACGGTCACCATCTATGGCGCGTCGGGTGACGTGGACTGGATGCGCTACGGTCCCACCGACTCGCTGGTGCGACGAATGAGCTGGCGTCAGTCGGCCACCGACGAGGTCACTCTCACGTTCGACCTGAACCGGCCGGTGTGGGGGTACCGGACCCACTGGAGCCGGAGCGACCTGGTGTTCGAGATCCGGCGTCCGCCGCCCATCGACGCAGGCGATCCGCTGCGGGGCCGGCTCATCGCGGTGGACGCCGGCCATCCGCCCGGCGGCGCGCTGGGGCCCACGGGGTTCCGCGAGGCGGAGGCCAATCTCGGTGTCGCGCTGGAGCTGGCGCGGCTGCTCAAGGCGGCCGGTGCGCAGGTGCTCATGACCCGCACCACCGACATGCCCATCGACCTATGGCCCCGGGTCCACCAGGCCGAGCAGGCCAATGCCGACGTGCTGGTGTCCATCCACAACAACGCGCTGCCCGATGGGATCAATCCGTTCGTGAACAACGGCACCAGCGTGTATTACAACCATCCGCGCAGCGTGCCGCTGGCTCGCGCGGTGCAGGCGGCGCTGCTCCGCCGGCTGGGTCTCCGCGATCTCGGGATCGGCCGGGGCGACCTGGCGCTGGTCCGGGGAACCTGGATGCCGTCGATCCTCACCGAGGGGCTCTTCATGACCCTGCCCGACCAGGAGGCGGCCCTGCGCTCGGCCGACGGACGGCATCGCTATGCGCAGGCCGTTCTCGACGGTCTGCGAGACTATCTTAAGGAGAGCGCCGCCGAGACACCCTGAGCCTTGCCGGGGGTGTGGTGGGCTCTGGGGTGGCGGCGTCTCCTAGAGCGAATCCCGCTGCCCGACCGGTGCGCCGCGCCGGCTGGTGGCGCCTTCCGGATCGCCCGCATGAGGATGTCGCTGATGGTTGTCCCCGGCCCGCGCCTCGCGTCTGTCGCGGTCGCGCTGATCGCCGCCGCCGTTGCTCCCCGTCTCCTGGCCCAGGCTTCCAACGAACGCGCCGACCTCGAGCGCTGGCGCGACTCGCTGGCGAGCACCTCCGACTCGACCGGTCTGCTGGCGGTCGAGCGGCGGACCATCGACCAGGCCAAGGGCGACCGCAACAACGCGCTCGTTCATCTCAAGCTCGGCTTCCTGTCGCTCAGGCTGGGCGACCTCGGCGGCCAGTCGCACTATGACGACGCGGCCTCCGAATTCCAGTGGGCCATCGACCTGCAGCCCACCTGGCCCTACGCGTGGTACGGGATGGGTCTGGCCGAGTACGGCGTCGGTGACTCGCAGATCTCGTTCATCACCGGCCTCAAGACCATGCTCGGGAAGGATGCGCTGACCCGCTCGGCGATGGCATTCGCCAAGTCGGCCGAGGTGGATCCGGGCTTCTCCCGCGGGCTGGTCGAGCTGTCCAATACCGCCCTCCGCCAGCGGGTGAACATCAAGCTCGGCGTGGCGCTCGACGCGCTCCGGCGGTCCGCCGCGACGCCGGCCGCCCACGAGCCCGAAGTACTGCTGGCGCGCGGCCGGGTCGAGCGCGAGGTGGGCGACGGCGACTCGGCCCTGACCGCCTTCCGGGACTACCTCGAGCACGGTCCCGACCCGAGCCTGGGGCAGCTTGAGATCGCCCGCACACTGTTCCTGCTGGGCCGCTTCGATGGAGTGCAACCCTACTATCAGGGCGCCCAGTCGGACGACTCCGTCGCCGTCGCGGCCTATCGGGCGGACCTCGCCACCATCGCCACCGACAGCGTGCTGCGGGAGTTCGACCACCGGAGAGGGGCCCAGCGGGTCGCGTGGCTCAAGGACTTCTGGACCACGCGGGACCGGGCCGAGCTCCGGGCCGACGGCGAACGGCTGCGGGAGCACTACCGCCGCCTGTTCTACGCCCGCAAGAACTTCCAGCTCACCTCCCTCAATCGCCACTACGACATCGTCGAGCGCTACCGCTCGGGCAGCCGGGACTTCGACGACCGCGGCGTGATCTACATTCGCCACGGCGAGCCCAGCAGCCGGGCGAGCTACGCCGCCCCCGGGCTCGAGCCCAACGAGTCATGGCGCTACGACCGTCCCGAGGGTGAGCTGGTCTTCCACTTCGTCGCGCGGGAGGACGTGCAGGACTTCAAGCTGGTCGAGAGCCTGTTCGACGTGCTCGGCTTCAGCCAGGCCGTCGCGCTGCACGGCGAGGGCGCGGAGGAGAATCCGGTGGCCGCCCAGCTCATGCTCTCGCGCGAGCAGATCTCGCCTATCTACGGACGGCTGCAGGGCGCGGGTCCGGCGGGGAGCTCCCGGTTCCAGACCGAGGAACGGCGGCTGGGACAGGAGAGCATCGCGCTCGGCACCACGACCGACAGCTACGAGCTGCACTTTGCCCGCGAGCTCAAGGTGCACTCCGCGGTGCTCGGCGTCGGACACGATTCCGCCGGATCCCTGGTGCAGGTCGTCTACGCCATCTCGGGCAAGGGGCTCGAGCCCGTCACGGTTACCAGTGGTTACCTCTACTCGGTCCGGCTGCGCTTCGCGGCCACCGACCGCACCGGCCAGGTGGTCGCGTCGCTCGACACGACCCGGCACTTCGTCGCCCCGTCGCCGGTGCCGGCGACGGAGCACCTGGTGGGCCGCGTGGCGCTCCCCCTCCGGCCGGGAAGCTACGAGTACCGCCTCGCCATCCAGCAGGGTGAAGAGGCTGGCGTGGTCCTGCCGGCCGACACCGTGCGGGTCGGCGGCGCGACCTCCGGCGCGCTCGCGCTGAGCGACCTGGTGCTGGGCAGCCGGAGCACCAACCTCGTCTGGCGCCGCGCCGACCAGGACACCATCCTCTTCAACCCGCTGCACACCTTCAAGCGAAGCGATGAGATGCAGCTCTACTACGAGGTGGAAGGCCTCCGGCCGGGGCGCCCCTACGAGGTCCGGCTCGCGGTGAAGAAGCAGGGTGGGGGAGGCGGGCTGTTCAGGAAGATCTTCGGCGGCGGCGGAGCGGCTCTCAGCCTCAAGTACGAGGGCCAGGCCACGGCGGCGCTGGAGCCGGCGCACCGGGGCCTGAAGCTGGACCGGCTCAAGCCGGGCAACTACGTGCTCGAGATGACCGTGACCGACGGCGAGGGCCGGCACGACAAGCGGGTCCGCGAGTTCCAAGTGGTGGAGGGGTGATGTCCTGAGCCGAAGACTCTCGTGGCCCGGCCGTTCGGCGCCCGAAGCCGCACGGCCGGAACGGGGCGCGCCTCTCCGGACAAGCCGACAGTCCTCCGAGGGTGTGGCCTTCGCGCTGGGCCGTCTCGGCGAGCCGCCAGCCCGCGTAACGCGCCCGCCGGCGTGGGCTAGAGCGGCCAGGCCCCCGGCCGCGCGTGCGTCAGCACGAGGAGCGGCTGGACCAGCGTCTCCGCCTTGACCTGCGCCTCGACCTGCACGAGGTGCTGGGTGACGCCGGTGGCGGTGTCGAAAGTGGCGATGTGCATCAGCAGCGAGGCGAGCGGCTGGTCGGCCGGCTCGGCCCGGCTGTGCTCCGCGCCGGGCACGACGGTGCCCGAGCCGAGCGTGATGCGGGCGTGTCCGAAGAGCCAGAGCGGCTCACCCTCGAGCGCCTTGAGCAGGCGCTCGTTCAACGGAAGGCTCTCGCCGTGGAGGGTGATGAGGCCCAGCGTCGGATGGTCGCTGTGCCGCCGGGAGTGGACGACGAAGCCGTAGGTGAAGGCCGGGTCCTGTCCGCTGGCGCGCCGGAGCGCCGCACGGAGCTTCTGCTGGCTGAAGGCGATCGTGTGATACGGGACCACGGCTTCTCCGGTGGATCTGTGTTGTCGGGGGATGGGATGGCGGCTGATTGCCCGCCGTGGTAGCTGCATGGTGCGTGCCAAGTTCCGCCCCGGGGAGCTTTCACACACGGCGCCACGCGCCCGTGCCGTCCGCAAGGGCTCTCGCGATACGCCACGGGAATTCCGCTTGACTCCCCCGGTGGGTAGGATAGCTTGCGCGCATGTTCTGCTCCCGCTGCGGCAGCGAGATCACAGGCAAATCCAAGTTCTGTCCATCCTGCGGCCTCGATCTTCTGGCGACCACTCCGGTGCACGCCATCGCCACCGGCGCGCTCCAGGAGACCGATCTCGTGCGCGAGGCGCTGGCCGCCGAGTACGAGATCATCGAGGAGCTGGGCCGGGGCGGGATGGCGCTGGTCTACCGCGCGCGCGACCGCCAGCTCGAGCGCGAGGTGGCCATCAAGGTGCTGCCGTTCTCGCTCGCCTTCGATGCCGAGTTCGTCGAGCGGTTCCAGCGCGAGGCCCGCACCGCGGCCGGGCTCGAGCATCCCAACATCATCCCCATCTACCGGGTCGGCCGCTCGGGCCGGGTCATCTATTTCGTCATGAAGTTCCTCCGGGGCGGGTCGCTCTCGACCGTCCTGCAGGAGCGGAAAAAGCTCACCCCGCCGGAGATCCGCCGGCTGCTGCTCGAAGCCGGCGGCGCCCTCGGCTACGCGGCCCAGCGGGGCATCGTCCACCGCGACATCAAGCCCGACAACATCATGTTCGACGAGTTCGGCCAGTGCGTGCTGACCGACTTCGGCATCGCCAAGGCGGCGTCGGGCCAGAAGCTCACCGGGACGGGGATGTCGATCGGCACGCCGCACTACATGAGCCCGGAGCAGGCCCGGGCGCAGGCGATCGACGGCCGGAGCGACATCTACAGCCTGGGCGTCGTCGCCTACCAGTGCCTCACCGGCACGGTGCCGTACGATGGCGAGGACAGCTTCTCCATCGGCTACAAGCACATCACCGAGCCGATCCCGGCGCCCTCGCTGATCACCGCCGACGAGCGGCGGATCTACGAGGTGATCAAGCGGATGCTGATGAAGGACCCGGCCGACCGGTTCCAGAGCTGCGAGGAGCTGGTGGTGTCGATGCAGGGGCAGCCGACCGCGGCCCCCGGTGCGGTCCGCGCCTCCGCCGCGGCCGCCCTGGTAGGCGGCGGACGCTCGAGCGGGCCCGCGGCGCCGAGCCCCATCGGCGGCCTTCCGCCCATCGTGAGCCAGCCGACCACGCCGCTCGATTCGCCGCTGGTGAACCGCCGCGCCACCCCGCGCGAGCGGCGGGACGCGCCGCGCCGGGTGGCCGATCGGTCGCTGGCCATGCGGAGCGGCGGCTCGTCCTGGGCGTGGCTCTGGATCGTGCTCGCGGTGCTCGGCGGCAGCGGTGGCGCTTTCTACTACTACAAGTCGCACGGATTCGCCGCGGGCACCCCGGCAGACCCGGCGGCCGCGGCCGCCGACACGACTCCGCTCCGCGATACCACGGCGGCGCGGACGCCCGCACTGGCTCCGATACCCACGGACTCCGCACCCACCGCTCCGGCACGCACCGCTCCGGCGCGGGCGGCCGATACGGCGTCCGCCGCGCCACAGCGGGCGGAGCCCGTTCGCGGCACCGAGGCGGCGACGCCCGCCGAACCGATCTCGGGCGACAGCGGCGGCATCCGGGTGGTGGGCCTCCCCCGCGGCTCGACCGTCATGATCGACGAGAAGCCGGTCACGGACGCGGTGACCCGCCTGGCGCCCGGACCACACGCGCTCGGCGTCTCCGCTCCGCGGTTCAACTTCTATGCGGACACGATCGTCGTCCGTCCCGGCGAGATCACCGAGGTGGGGCCCCAGCTCTCCGCGATTGGCTCGCCGGAGCCGGTGCGCCGGCGCGCCGCGCGCGCCGCGCGCGCAGCCGACCAATGCAGCCCGGGCCCTGGTTACAACGCCGAGGGCGCCTGCTTCGACGAGCGGCCGAAGCCGGTGAACCCGCCGTTCGTGCCGGTACCCGATGGCGTGAGCGGGACGCCGCGGCCGTCACTGCTCTGGGTCAAGGTCTCGACGGAGGGGCGGACGGTGGACGTCGCGCGGCTTCGCCCGTCCGACGACCCGGAATTCGAACGGGCCGTCCGGAACTTCGTGTGGAGCGTGACCTGGCATCCGGCGCTCAAGGGCGGCCAGCCGGTCGAGGCGTGGACCCAGATGCTGTTCCCGCCGGCGTCCCAGTGAGCGCGGAGGTCCATCCCACCGCGTTCATCGCGGCCGGCGCCGTCGTCCTGGGAGACGTCACGCTGGGTGAGGAGTCGAGCGTGTGGTACGGCGCCGTGGTCCGCGGCGACATGGCTCCGATCGTGATCGGCGCGCAGACCAACATTCAGGACGGCACGATCGTGCACGTGGACGAAGGCGTGCCGTGCACCATCGGCAGCCGTGTCGGAGTGGGGCACCGGGTCATCCTGCACGGCTGCACGGTCGGGGACGAGTGCCTGATCGGGATGGGCGCCATTCTCCTCAACGGCGTGCGGATCGGCGCCGGGAGCGTGGTGGCGGCCGGGGCGGTGATCCCCGAGGGCATGCAGGTGCCGCCGCGCTCGCTGGTGATGGGCCTCCCGGGACGGATCGTGCGGCCGGTGGACGCCGCGCTCGCCGAGCGGATCGCGGCGACGTGGGTGCACTACGTGGGGCAGGCACGGGCGCACCGGGCGGGGAGGTTTCCGCTGGTGGCGGCGGCGGGGGCGTCGGCGGGGGCGTCGGCGGGGGCGGGGTGATACCGGCTGTAAAACCGGAACTGTCATCCCGAGCGAAGCGAGGGATCTAGCCGGGCCGAGTTCGAGCTCCGGGTGAGTAGGTCCCTCGCTTCGCTCGGGATGACAGTCGGTCCTGGGCCGCGACATCCGATCCTGACCCTGCTGCATCCGAGCCACCCAACCCTCCAGCCGCCCGCGACGTCAACGCCGCACTCCCCCACCTCCCGGCCTCCCCGCCCAGTACCAGTACACCGGCACCCCCAGCCCGATCAGCACCGCCCCCATCGCCGCGTTGCGCGGATTGGCGGCAATCGCGCTCACCACGACGTACGCCGCCGCCAGCACGAACACCGCAGGCACCCACGGGTACCCCGGCACGCGGAACCCACCGGCCCGACCAACCGCCGGCCCGCCATCGCGCCGCCGATAGACGAACAATCCCGCCACCGTGAGCCCGAAGAAGATCCAGTCGCCGAAGGTGACGTAATCCACCAGTTGCGCGAAGCTGCCGGTCAGGGTGAGCAGAATCGCCCAGACCGCCTGAAGTGCGATTGCCGCCGCTGGCGTCCGGTGCACGGGGTGCAACGCGGCCAGGCGGGGAAAAAAGAGCCCGTCCGCCGCCATCGCCTGCAGGACCCGCGGCGTCACCAGGATCACCAGATTCAGAAATCCGAAGGTGGACACCGCGATCCCGGCCGCGATCAGCTTCGCCCCGCGCGGGCCCAGCACCCGTTCCATCACCTCGGCGGCGGGCGCCGTACCGGCGGCCAGCGCTTCCACGCCGAGGACGCGGAGGTAGGCGAGATTGGCCGCCAGGTAGATCAGCACCACCAGGCCCACGCCCAGCACCAGCGCGCGCGGCAGCGTCCGCTCCGCGTCGATGATCTCCTCGGCGATGAAGTTGGTCTGCTGCCAGCCGCCGTAGGTGAAGAGGACCGGGACCAGCGCGGCCCCGAAGCCGGCGATCGTCCCGGCGCCGGTTGCTACACC
>DATAHW010000175.1:0-20426 GCA_036262935.1 Gemmatimonadales bacterium
CCGACGCGCCGATCGACGTCGCCGAGTTCTACCGCCAGTTCTCCGACCTGCTCGACGGCGACGTCGCCCTCTGGACCGAGACGCAGCGCGGGGTGCAGGTGCTGGAAGGTCTTGCCGCGGCCTACCGCACGTTCGATCACGTGTTCCTCGTCGGCCTCGAGGCCGGGCGATTCCCGCTGCCGGCGTCCACCTCACCGATTCTCGACGAGCGCGAGCGGCAGGTGCTGCATGAGGCCGGACTTCCGCTCGAGCTGCGGGCGACCTGGGACGCCCGCGAGCGCGAGCTCTTCGGCGTCCTGGTCGCGGGCGCGAAGCGGCTCACCGTCTCCTACGCCAGACTCGATGCCTCCGGGCGCGAGGTGGTTCGCTCCGCGCTGGTCGAAGAGCTGGGTGACACCTGCCTGCTCACGGGGGCGCAGGAGAGCGAGGAGGTCCCCGCGTCGTGCGTGTCCATCCCCGGTATCCGGCTCTACGCCGCCCCCGAGCTGCGCGAGCAGGCCGTCCACGCCGCGCGGATCGAATGGGGGCGCTGGAGCCGCGACCCCTCGCCCTGGAATGGGCTGATCGAGGATCCGGCGCTCGTCGCGCACCTCGCGCGGGAGTTCGGAGACGACCGGCTCTGGAGCCCGACCCAGCTCGAGTCCTACGCCAAGTGTCCCTGGTCCTATCTCTCCGCCCGACTGCTCGGCCTCGACCGTCTGGGCGATCCCGATGAGGAGATGGACGCCGCCACCCGGGGCTCGCTGCTGCACGACGCACTCGCGCGCTTCTACGGCCGCGCGCAGGAGCGGACGGCGGCCCCGGTCTTTCTCCGGGCAGCCGATCTCGACTGGGCGCGGCTGTTGATGGTCCAGGCGCTGGACGATTCGCTCGCCGAGGCGCGCGGCCACAAGTGGCTCGGCAACGGTCTTCTGCTCCCCGCCAAGCGGGAGGAGCTGCGGCGCATGCTCGAGCGGTTCCTCGAGTGGGAGGTGCAGGAACACGAAGACATGGAGAACCCGAAGAAGAAGAACGCGCCCCGCATGGTGCGGACCGCCGTCACCGGTCACGAGGTCGCGTTCCATGACATCGTGCTCGACCGGGGCGGCGTGCGGTTCCGCTTCCGCGGCTCGGTGGACCGGGTCGAAGTGGGCGTGGACGAGCGCATCGCCGATCCCGGACGGTTCATCGCGGCCGTGGACTACAAGACGACGAAGTACGCCGTCCCCGGTGCCGGCGCGAAGGAGGCCTGGGGTGACGGCGTGGTGCTTCAGGTGCCACTCTACGCCTATGCACTATCCCTGGTGCGGCCCGGGAGCGAGACAGCCCGGGTCGAGTACCGCGCTCTCAGGAAGCCGGAGTCGGTGCACGCCCTCGAGCTGTATCAGTTCGACAAGCGTACCGGCGGCGCGGTACGCAACGAGGCCGCCGCCGAGCTGATGGAGGCGGCGCTCGACCAGGTCGCCCGCCACGTGCTCCGGGCCCGGCGCGGCGAGTTTCCGGCGTCGCCGCCGGACTCGTGTGGCTGTCCCGATTTCTGCCATGCGATCGAGATCTGCCGGACGGCCGGCGGCCCCCGCCGGAACGGCTGGAAATGAAGCCGCCGACCGACTCCCAGTGGGAGGCGATCCGCACGACGGACCGGCACCTGCTGGTGTCGGCCGGCGCCGGTACCGGCAAGACGAGCACCGTCGTCGGCCGCATCCTCTTCCTGCTCGGCGCCGAGATCCGGGGCGAGACCTGCGCCGCCCCGCTCGCGCTGCGCGACATCGGCGCGATCACCTACACCAACGCCGCCGCCGCCGACCTCAAGCGCAAGCTGCGGAAGGAGCTCCGCGCCGCCGGCCGGCGCGACGCGGCCTATGAGGTGGACTCGGCGCGTATCGGCACGATCCACGGCTTCTGCGGCGATATCCTGCGCGAGTTCGCGCTCAGAGGCGGCTGGAGCCCGTCGGTACGCGTGCTGGAGGAGACCGACGGCACCGCACTCGTGGCCGAGTCGGTGCACGACGTGGTGCTCGCGGCGCTGGAGGAGCGGTCGGTCGAGGGGCTCGACGCGCTCTTCGCCTCGTGGCCCGTGGGCAAGGTCGAGAGCTGGGTATCGGGTCTGGTGGGGGAGAGCGCGCGGCTCGACCGCATCGCCGCCGAGCGGGACGGACTCGGCGCGCTCGAGCGCTCGGTGGTGGACCTGGCGCAGCTCGCGCGCACGGAGCTCACCCGCCGCCTGCGGGAGGCGGGCGCCGTGGATTTCGATCGGATGATCGTCTGGACCCGTGACCTGCTCGCGCGCGATCCGCTCGTCCAGCGGACGCTCCAGCGGCGGCTCCGCACCCTGATCGTGGATGAGTTTCAGGATGTGGACCCGGTGCAGCGGGAGATCGCCTATTTGCTCGGCGAGCCGGCCTCCGGCCGCGGCGATACCACGCGGCTCATGCTCGTGGGCGATCCGAAGCAGAGCATCTTCCGGTTTCGGCGGGCCGACGTGACGGTGTGGCGCCAGGTGGAGGACGATTTCGCCGGCCGTGGACTCGGCGCCGTGGTGGCGCTGGCGGACAACTTCCGGAGCGTGGAACCGGTGCTGGCGTTCGTGGACGCGACGGTGGGGAAGGTGCTCGACGCGCCGATCGACGGCAAGGCGCCGCAGCAGTTCGAGGTCGCGTATCAGGCGGTCCGGGCCGCGCGCGCCGCGGAGGCGCCGGCGACGGACGAGGCGCGGGTAGAATTGCTCTTCGTCACCGCCGCCGACGGCGAGAAGCCGAATGCGCTCGAGCTCCGCGCGGCGGAAGCCGCCGCCATCGCGCGCCGGGCCGGCGAGCTGAACGCACGAGGGCTCGACTGGCGCGAGATGGCGGTGCTCCTGCCGGTCTGGACGGACGCCGACCTCTACGAGGCGGCGCTCCGCCGGTCGGGCATTCCGACGTACGCGCTCCGCGGCGAAGGCTTCTACGGCCGCCGCGAGGTGCTCGACCTGATCCTCGCGCTCGAGGCCCTGCGCGACCCGCGCGACGATCGCGCGCTGCTCGGCTTCCTCCGGAGCCCCTTCGTCGGCCTGCGCGACGAGACGCTGCTCGACATCGCCCGCCAGGCCGACCAACCCTACTGGGACTATCTCGGCATCGTCGAGGTGAAGGAGCAGCCGCTGCTCGACCGTGCGCGGGCGTTGCTCGAGGAGCACGTCGCCCTCCGCGACCGGATCCCGGCCGACCGCCTGCTCGAGCACCTGCTCGACCGGAGCGGCTATCTCGCCCATCTGCACGTGCTCGGCGCCGGGGCCGAGCAGGCGCTCGCCAACGTCCGCAAGTTCGTCCGCATCGCCCGGCTCTCACCCGAGGCGAGCGTCGGCGACTTTCTCCGCGCGCTGCGCGATGCGCGCGACCGCGGGGTGCGCGAGGGCGACGCGCGGCTCTACGGCGAGGGCGAGAACGTCCTCACCATCACCTCGATCCACAGCGCGAAAGGCCTCGAGTGGTCCGTGGTGTTCTGGTGCGATCTGCTCCGGAAGCCGCAGGCCGTGACGGGCGACATCCTCGTGGGCCGTGACCGGATCGTGCTGCGCGACCCCGAGTGCGAGGCGAAGGAGCAGCCGCTGCACTACCTGTCGCTCAAGCAGGACGAGGAAGCCGAGCAGTGCGCCGAGCGGAAGCGGCTCTGGTACGTCGCGGCGACGCGGGCGAAGGACCGGCTGATCCTCTCGGCGTTGTGCGAGGGAAAGCCTCCGCGCCTGTGCCCCGCCGAGGCGATCCTCGGGGAGCTGGGCGGGATCGCGCCGGTGGATGGCGGACGGGTGGCCTACGTTGGACGGGACGGCAAAACGTTCGATGCAAGCGTGCGGACCTGTGACGTGGGCGAGGCGGAGCCTCAGCCGGCGCCCGGTGCGGCGGTGCGGAACGGCCGGTTCGAGCCCCGCCCGCTTCCCGACCTCCTTGACACGGTCGTCGTCCCGGCCGGCAGGACGCGTCATTCGGCGACCGAGCTGATGCTCCATGCCCGCTGCCCGCAGCGACACTGGTTCCGCTTTGTCGCCGGGGTCCGCGAGCCGCCGGTGGACCGATCGGGACCCGAGTACACCAGCGCGATCGCCAGGGGGCAGATCGTGCACGAGGTGCTCGAGCGACTCGACCGGGAAGAGGCGCTCGACGCGCTGCTCGACGCGGCCATCGGCCGCTGGCAGCCGGAAGACGCCGCGCCCGATGCGTTGCCCCGGCGAACGCTCCGCGACGAGCTGCGCGCGGAGGTGTTGGCGGTCGCCCATGATCCGGCGTACCGCGCGCTCGCCGACCAGCCCACCGCCCGGCGGGAGCTGCCCTTTCTCGCGATCCTCGGCGCCGGCGAGGTGGCGGAGGGCAAGGTGGATCTCGTGGCGCTCGAGGGAGACCGGCTGGCCGTCCTCGACGTGAAGACCGGCGGTGGCGAGGCCGAGGACGCGCACCGCAAGGCGCGGCAGTACGATCTCCAGCGGGACACCTACGTGACCGCGCTCGAGCGGATCGGCGGCATCCCGGTCGGACGGTTCGCGTTCCAGTTCTCGGTGACTGGACTGCAGATCTCGAAGGCGATCACCGACGAGGCGAGGCGCGCGGCGGCAGCGGAAATCCCGCGCATCATGGCGCACATGGGCGTGGGGCGGCCGGCCCTCGCGCGGAATCCCGAGGACTGCCGCTGGTGCGGCTACAAGCGCGTGGGGTGGTGCGGCGGCGTCCCCGCGGCCGGCAGCTCGCCCGGCAGCGAATGAAGTCTCCCAAGGTCCAGCGCTGGATCGACCTCCTGGCCGCGCTCCTCACCCGACGCTTTCCCGTCACGCTCGACGACCTCACCCGCGAGGTGCCGGCCTACGGGAAGGGCCAGGCCAAGGAGGCGCTGCGGCGGATGTTCGAGCGCGACAAGGACGAGCTGCGCGCGTTCGGCGTGCGGATCGAGACGGTCGAGATGCCGGAGGACGACGCCGTCGGGTACCGGCTGCTCGCCCGCGACTTCTACCTGCCCTATCTCGCGCTCATGGAAGAGGGCCGGCCCACCAAACCGCGCAAGCCGGGCACATACGGCTACGGCGCGCTCCCGACGGTCACCTTCGAGCCCGACGAGCTGGCCGCCGTGGCCGACGCGGGCGCGCGCGTGCGCGAGTTGGGCGACCCGCTCCTGGCCGAGCACGCCGAGTCGGCGCTCCGGAAGCTCGCCGTGGACCTGCCGCTCGACGCCGCGCGGCCCGGCGACGCCCGGATCGCGCCCGCCCCACCCGTTGCCGACCCGCGGGTCTTCGAGGTGCTCGGCTCCGCGCTCGAGCATCGCAAGCGGGTCCGCTTCGAGTATCACGCGATGGGTGACGATGCGACCGGCGGGCGGGAGGTCGAGCCCTATGGTCTGTTCTTTCTCAATCAGCACTGGTACCTCGCCGCGCGCGCCGAGGGCGAAGCGATCGTCAAGAACTACCGGCTCAGCCGGATCAGCGAGCCGGAGGAGAACGCGAGCAGGCCCGGCACCCGGGACTACGAGATTCCCGCCGGCTTCCGGCTCCAGGAGCACGCGCGCTCGAGACAGGCATGGGAGCTGGGCGACGGGGACGCCGTCCAAGCCATCGTCGAGATCCGTCGCGTCGATGGGGCGGCGCTGGCCGCGGCGCGCCTGGGCGATCCCGTCGCGGATCAGCCCGACCGGCGGCGGTTCCTGGTCCGTCGCCGAGACACGTTCGCCCGATGGCTGCTCTCGTTCGCGGGCGACGTCGTGCCGCTCGCGCCCGCGGACCTGGTGGACGAATACGCCGAGCTGGTCCGGCGCACCCTCGCGCTCTACCGGCAGCCGGCCTCGTGAGCGACACCGCCACCGCGCAGCTCCGCCGCATCCTTCAGATCATCCCGCAGCTCGGAGACGGCGAGCCGCACCCGATCGCCGAGGTGGTCGAGCGGGCGGGTGTCGACCGCGCCGTGCTGCTCAAGGACCTGCGGACGATCACCGAACGGCTCGAGGCGCCGGGCGGGTTCGTGGAAGGCCTCCAGATCTTTCTCGATCCCGAGACCGTGGCCATCAACCCGTCGCACTTCCTGCGTCCCATGCGGCTCAACCGTCCGGAGCTCTGCGCGCTGGAGCTGGGCCTCGCGATGCTGCGGGGCTCGCGTCCCGCCGAAGAGCATCGCGCGATCGACCGAGCCCGTGACCGCCTCCGCCGCGCCATCTCCGCCGCGGCTTCCTCGGGGGAGGACGATCGCTTCGCCTCCCTCGGCCCGGCCGGCGATCCGGAGCATCTCCGCCGCCTCCGCGCCGCGCATCGCGACCGGCGGAGGGTCCGGCTCACCTATCGGAAGCCGGATGCCGAGGAATCCTCCAGTCGGCTGCTCTGTCCCTACGGCATCGTGTTCACGCGGGGGATGTGGTACGTGGTAGCGAACTGCGGCGAGGAAAGCCTGCGGATCTTCCGGCTCGATCGGGTCGAGGGCGTGGAGGTGCTGGAGGAGCGCTACCCGGCGCCCAGGGATTTCTCGCTCGACGCCGTGGTGCGGGACGGGAAGGCGTTCCAGTCGGCGGATGCGGAGACACTGCGGGTGCGCTACTCACCCGCCATCGCGCGGTGGATCGCCGAGCGCGAGGGGAAAGCGGTGGAACCCGACGGCTCGCTGGTGCTGGAGCATCCGCTGGCGGACGCGGACTGGGCCGTGCGGCATGTCCTGCAATACGGGCCGGACGCCGAGGTGCTGGAGCCCCGGGAAGTGCGCGAGGCCATCGTCCGGCGGCTGGCGGGAGTGCGGGTCCGAAGCTAGGATGCCGGGATGACCGTCCTAACCGACCGGTGCCGTGAGTTCCGCCGGCTCCACAAGTCCGGCTGCTTCGTCATCCCCAATCCCTGGGACCCGGGCAGCGCCCGAACACTCGCCCGGCTCGGCTTTCCGGCGCTCGCGACGACCAGCTCCGGCTTTGCCTGGTCACTGGGCCGGCGGGACAACAGCCTCCCGCTGCAGACGGTGCTCGCCCACCTGCGGTCCATCGCCGAGAGCGTCGAGGTGCCGGTCAACGCTGATTTCGAGGGCGGGTTCGCGGTCGAGCCCGCCGAGGTCGGCTCCAACGTTGTCGCGGCGGCGCGCACCGGGGTCGCCGGGCTCTCGATCGAGGATTCCACCGGCAATCCATCGCGTCCCCTGTACGACTTTACCCTGGCGGTCGAGCGGATTCGTGCGGCCCGCCGTGCCATCGACGAGAGCGGCACGGGGGTGCTGCTCACTGGGCGCTCCGAAGGATTCATTGTCGGGCGCCCCGACCTGGCCGAAACAATCCGCCGGCTGACCGCCTACGCGGAGGCAGGCGCTGAGTGTCTGTACGCGCCGGGCATCCGCAGCATGGCAGATATAGCGGCAGTCGTCCGGGCAGTCGCCCCCAGGCCGGTCAACGTGCTGGTCGGGAGCGATTTCGCCACCGTGGCCGAGCTGGCCGGGGCCGGCGTCCGCCGGATCAGCGTGGGTGGCGCGCTGGCGCGAGCAGCGTGGACCGGGTTCCTTGCGGCAGCGAGAGAGATCGCGGAGGAGGGGACGTTCACGAGCCTCGGACGGACGGTGTCACACGCGGAGCTCGACGGGTCGTTCGGGGCGGGGTAGGTGGGGGAGGACGGGAGCTGGCAGGTGCCGGCAGGTGCCGGCGGGTGACGTTCGCGGGAAAGCACGGCACTGTCATCCCGAGCGCAGCGAGGGATCTGCTCCACGGGTTTCCGGAACCGGGTTGGTAGATCCCTCGCTGCACTCGGGATGACACTTGCCGGTCAGGTTGTGCTGCCCTTCCCGCCTTCCCTCCGCTCCGGACCTCCGCCACCGCTAGTGCACGTGCACGATCTTCCCGACCGACGGCACCCCGTTCCGATTCAGAATGAAGATCTGATAATGCCCCGGCGGTGCGAGATTCGGGCTGGCCGGCGCGGTCACGTCCACGCCGCTCGCTGTCGGCGTGAAGCTCAACGCGTTCGCCCGCTGGCCCGCGTCGAAGGCGTGGGTCACCGAGCCCAGCTTGATCCAGCGGACGCCGGTGATCTGCGCCGCGTTTGGCGTGGCGACGGAAAACGTCTGTCCGTACGACACCTCGGTGGGCGCGCTCGTGATCGTGGGCCGCGCACCCTTGAACAGGTAGGGCGGCGAAAAGATCTCGTGGTTGTTCTCGTCGGGCACTACCTGGATGCCGGCCATCGCGTTGCCGCTGGCGCCGTGGAGCACGGTGCCATCCGGCAGGAGCAGGGACACGGAGTGATAGACCCGCATCTTGCTGTTGGCCGCGAGCGTGGTCCACTGGTTGGTGGCCGGGTTCCAGAGCTCCGCGTTGCGGGCAGCGTCGCCTACGTTGATGTCCACGAAGCCGCCGCCGGTAGTACCGCCGGTGATGAGCACCTGGCCGTCCGGCAGCACGGTAGAGTTGAGGTGCCGCCGGGGAAAGGCCATCGAGCCGGCGCTGGTCCATGCCGGTGACGCCGCGTTCAGATCGATCTTTTCCGCGATAGCCGTCGGTACGTTGGCCTTGGGGTCCGGCGTGGGCCAGCCGGTATCACCGCCGCCGCCGGTGTAGAGGATCTTGCCCGCCTCGTACATGACGGCCGTGCCGTAGTCCCGGTTCTTCCGGTAGATGTGCGGCGGCCCGCTGATCCAGCGGCCGCGCCCGCCCGCCGAGCTCCCGTCCACGTCGAACCACATCGAGTTGATGCGCTCGCCGGCCATGAAGATCAACCCGCTCTTCGGGTCGACGAAGTTGCGCGGGTAGTACGGGATCTCCACCCCGTTGGCGCCGGGGAGCTGGACCCATTGATTGCTCTCCCAGATCTCCGGAATCTCCACCACGTTGCCCGCCGAGTCCCGCCCGGCCATCGTGAGCATCCGGCCGTCGGGCAGCTCGGTGACGGTCGGGTACCAGCGGCCGAATGCCATCTTGGGGAGCCCCGGCTGGAAGCTCTCGCTCGACGGGTCGAAGATTTCGGTGACGTCGATGCCCTTGTCGTCTGCCTTGTGGCCGCCGGACGTCATGAGCTTTCCGTCCGCCATGAACGCGTGGCCGGCGCAGAAGAGCATGGTGTCCACCTCGATCATCCGCGCGGTGGTTGGCGGCCCGGCGGCCGGGTCCCACAGGCGTGGCCGGCCCCCCATGGTGCCGTTCACGCCCGAGTCGTACTTCCCCCATGCCAGGATCTTGCCCGTGGGCAGCAGATGCATGTGCAGCGGTACCATCGGCCAGTCGATGACCGGGCCCCATTTGCCGGTGGTCGCCTCGGCGGGGAGCGGCTGCACCTCGACGGGCGCGGAGGTCACGCTGCTCGCGCCGGCGGTGAAGGCGAGAGTGAAGGACCCAGTGCCGCGGATGCCGAGATCGCCGAACCGCGCGATTCCGCCCGCGTCGGTGGTGGCGGTGGTGCTCCCCTCGAGCGTGCCGCTCCCCGAGGCCAGCGCCGCCGTCACCTGCACGCCGCTCGCCGGGGCGTTGTTGGCGTCCGTTACCTGAACCACGGGCTGAACGCTGGGGTCGAACACCTCGCCCGTCAGCGCCGAGGTGGGCGGGTTGGTGGCGATCGCGATGCCGGCGCCGCCGGTTCCCTCGGTTGCCGTCGCCGTGAAGGTGATCGGCGAGCCCTGCAGGCCGCTCACCGAGGCGGTCGTCGTCTGCTCCCCAGGCGTGGGGCCGAGCACCCGCTGGACCGCGGCCCGACCGTCGGAGCCGGACTGGACGGTGGTCGCGGAGACGCTTCCGGCCCCATCCGGATCCCAGTGCACCGTCACGCCCTGGACCGGGTTGCCGTCGGCGTCGGTGACCAGCACGGCGAGCGGACTGGCGAGTGCAGCGCCGACGGTGCCGGTCTGCCCGTCGCCCCCGGCCATCTCGATGGCGGACGCCGTAGTGGGCTGGGTGGTGTCGCCGCCGCATTGGAGCGAGGCGCCGGCGAGAACGGCGGCGAGTGCTGGAAGAGTGTACTGTCTGGCTCGGGTCATGATCTCACAGGGTCGCGGGCTCGTGGCGGAGCGTCACATGCACCTTCCGGGCCCGCGCCGCCGCGGGACCAGCCGACATATGTCCTTGCGTGTGCGTTACTTGTGGCATATGCACCGGATGCCGTTGCACGGGCGCTGCGGGAAGCGAGCCACCCCGCGATTCACCCCTGCATCGGCACCCGGGAGGATCCTAACACCCTGACGACGACTCTGCTGTCCGCACGGCCTGGTCAGGGAGCGGCGGCCAGTTCCTTCACCGCGGCTGCCAGCGTCCGCACCTTGGCCGCGTCGGCGGAACCCTGTGCGTCGCCGTCCAGCCGCGCCGCGAGCTTCGACAGCGCCTCCTGGCGCTCCGTCCCCGATGCCTGCTCCGCGTTGGTCAGCCGCTCCCGCACATCGGAAATTTTGCCTGACGCGAGTCCCTTCGAGCGCTCGAGCTGGTCGACGTACGCCCGGGCCAGCGCGAAGCTCGCCGGCCAGACGAATTTCGGCTGGCCCTGGGTGTTCAGGTAGTCGAGGTGCACCGTCCTGGCGGCGTCGATCTCGTTCTGAGAAACGAGCGCGCTCGGCGTCAGCTCGAAGATGTCGAGACCCCGCGCGATCTCGGAGCTGACCATGACGCCGTTGTACCAGTAGACCGACCACGACCCGCCGCTCTCCATCCGGGTCGAATCGATCGGGCCGCGATCGAAGAAGGCGATCTCCTTCGGGTGCGCCGCATCGGTCCAGTCGAAGACCGAGATGCCGCCCTGATACCACGCCTGGACCATCACGTCCCGGCCGGGGATCGGGATCAGCGAGCCGTTGTGGGCCACGCAGTTCTCCTGCGGGGTCTGCGGCGCCGGCAGCTTGTAATAGCTCTGGAACTGCATCTTCCGGTCGGTGAGCGTGAAGATGGCGTCCGCGCCCCACTCGCGCTTGTCCGTGGCGCGGCACTTCGGCTGGCCACCGCCGCCCCACTCGTCCGAGAAGAGGATCTTGGTGCCATCATTGTTGAACGTCGCCGAATGCCAGTAGGAGAAGTTCGAGTCGGAGACGGCGCCGATGCGGGTCGGATGCGCCGGGTCGCTGATGTCGAGCAGCAGTCCGTAGCCCTCGCACGCGCCGCCGGCCAGGCCGATGGCCGGGTAGACGGTAATGTCGTGGCACTGGGTGGGCCCGGGCGCCGGACCGCCGTCGGTGCCGGACGGCTCCCCCATCATGGCGGCGATGATGCCGGGCAAGCCCTGGCGCAGGGCGGCGCTGTCCGCCGCGGTCGGCGCGCCCGTGCCGTGACGCGCCGCGACGATGCTGTCGAGCAGCATCGAGGTGAACTGGGGGTGCAGGACGTGCTCCTCGCCGTGAACCGTCGCGGTGAACCCACCCGCGGCGCGGGCGGAGTCCGCAGCCCGCTTGGCCGCCGCGATGTCCGCCGGCATCTCCCCATGCTCCGGCGGGGCCACGAGTCCCTGGAAAATCCGGGGAGAGCTCACGATTGCCGCCTGCTCGGGATGGGCCAGCGGCACCTTGATGACTTCGATGCGGAAGAGCGCCGAGTTGGGGTCCTCCGATGGGGCCGCGGCCACGCAGCCGGGCAGCTCGCTGGGCGAGCGCACCCGCGACGAGCCGGAGATGTAGACGTACACGTTCTCCGTGTCCTTCGGATCCACCAGCACGGTGTGGGTGTGCGAGCCGCGGCAGGTCTGCACGTTGCCGACGTTCTTCGGGTGGCGGATGTCGCTGATGTCGAAGATCCGGAGGCCGCGCAGCCGAGCCGAGCTGACCGTGTCCTCCACTCCCTGGGTGCCGCAGTCGATCCGGCCCGACAGCCCCTCGCCCGAGACGAACAGCAGATTCCGGTAGACCGAGACGTCGCTCTGCGAGGCCGGACAGACGTAGGCGGTGGCCAGCACCGGCGCTTTCGGGTCGGAGATGTCCCACACCTGGAAACCGTTGTAGCTGCCCTGAATGGCGTACTTGCCCGTGAAGCTCAGGTCGGAGTTGGTGATGCCGGCGAACTGCTCCGACGGCGGCGTCTGCGAGAGCACGCGCAGGTTCCATGCGGCTTCGCCGGCATCCGTCAGGCCGGCGCGAAGCCCGACGCGCGGGTCCGGACTCGGGGCGACGGCCGACATGTCCGCCGCCGGCGCGGGGCCGTCCGCTGGCGACGAGGACGTCGAATGGGCGCATGCCGCCGAAGCCAGCAGTGCGAGGGCGAGCCGGAAATGCCGGAGTGGAACGGGTGCCATGACGGGTTCCTTGGAAGGCAGGGGAAGTGTCATTCGAAGGTCAGGCTGGCGAGCATATGCTCCATACGGGCGATCTCCGTGGTTTGATCCACGTTGACGTCATTGGCAAACTTGAAGACGATCTCGTCCTGGGCGGCGCCCCTGGACCCGAACAGGTCCCGCACCATGGAGACAGCCCCCCGGTGGTGCTGGATCATGAAGCGCAGAAAGAGGATGTCGAACTGCTCGCCCCGCGCGCGGTCGAGCTCAGCGAGCTGGGCTCCCGTGAGCATCCCGGGCATCAGCATCGTGTGCTCGGTGCCCTGGGGCACCGGCTGCAGCCGATCACGCAGCCAGCGCTGCATCGTCCCGATCTCGTCCTCCTGGGCGTTCACGATCCGCGAGGCCAGGGTGCGCACGGACGGGCTGGCGCCGTGGCTCGGCGCCCAGCCCGCCATCAGGATGGCCTGCGAGTGGTGCCCGATCATCGCGGTCATGAAGTGGATGTCCGCCACGGTATAGGGGCGGCGGGCGCTGTCCGCCCGGGCCCGGGCCACGGCCGACGGTTCGGGCCGGGCGATGGTCGCCGGGTGCGGGGAGGTCTGCATGGCCGCGGTGGACGCGCTGCCGCACGCGCCCAGGCCCAACGCGGCCGTCAGGGCCGCCGTGATCGACCGCATGTGGTGTTCGCCTCTGCAACGTGGTCTGGAGGTGCCTGGCCGGATCATGAACGATTCTCGAACCGGTGAATATTATCACCCCTCCACGGCGCTGGCGCTCCCGCCGGTCCCCGCCCAGATTTCGGCTCCGATTTCCCAATCACCCTCGATCGACCGCTCCACATCATCCAAGGAGAGATCATGCGGAGTCCGTGCAGGCGCGTAGCCATCGCGGCGCGAGTGGCGGCGGTGGCGGTCCTCGCGCTGGGTATGAGCACGCCGTCCTGGGCGCAGTTCGGAGGGCTGAAGAAGCGGCTGAAGAGCGCGGCGGGTCAGGAGGGTGCGTCGAAGGCTGCCGACGCCGCCACGGGCGACGCGGCCGCCAAGCCGGCCGAGTCGGGGAACGCCGCGGGGCCAGGCGGCGCCGGGGGCATGATCGTCCTGACCCAGGACGTGGTCGATCAGCTGCTCGCCGGCCTCAAGGCGGGTCAGGCCGAGCGCGCCGCCGCCGCCAGGGAGGACACGCCCTACGGCCGCTACACGCAGGGTGCGGCGGCGTACAAGGAGGCGGAAGCCAAATGCCAGGCTGCGCAGCAGACCTTTCCCCAGCGGATGGCGGGCAACCAGAAGGTGATGGACAAGTACAGCGCCCTGGTGGACAAGATGGTGGCCGCGCAGGCCAAGCCCGATCCCAGGCTGGTGGAGATCTACCAGGACTCGGCAATGGCCATGCAGGATCCGAGCTGCATCGTGAAGCGACCCGAGCAGCCGAAGGACTACTACGAGGCGCAGCGCGACGTCGACGCCCGGGCAGAAAAGCAGGAGATCAAGGGCTCTGGGCTCAGCCGGGACGAGCTGGCGATGGTCAAGGAACGGGCCGACGCGATCCTCAGGGGCGCTACCCCGCCCGGGGGCGCCTCCCCGACGGAGAACTCGGCGGTAGCCGCCAAGGCAGCCGAGCTCAAGCCGCTGCTCGGCATTCAGGACGAGCCGTCGGCTCACGCTCAGAAGCCCGCGCCGGCCGCGGCGGCGGCGCCGGCCACCGCACCGAGCCCGAGCCCCCAGTCGGGCGTGAACGCCTGCATGACCCGAAACCTCCAGACTCATCAGGCGGAGCTCGAAGCGCTCGGGAAGCGTGCCGAGGCGGCGCAGGCGGCTGGCGATACGGGACGGCTGATGGCCATCGCCGACACGCTGCAACAGCTCCAGATGGCCGGTTGCGGCGGGCGGTAGCCGCGTGAGTCCCATCCTGCGGGCGATCGCCGCGAGCAGCGTGGCGGCGGCCCTCGCCGGCAGCGCGATCGCTGCGGTGTCGTCCGGCGCGGCTGCCGGCCGCCCGGCGGACGCGCTCGCGGTTCGCGACGGCCGCGGGTGGGTCACATGGTGGCGAGCCGACCGTGCGCCGGCGCGGTGGTCGGACGCGGCGCCGCTCGCGGGACGCGTCGCCTGGCGCAGGGGAGCCGGCGGCATGGAGTGGGGCGAGCTGCAACTCCGCGGGGCGAGCGAGGCCTGGCGCACGCGGGTGGTCGTCGTCCGACTGGACCCGCGCCGGCTCGAGCTGTCAATGGCGCCGGCGTTCACCCGCGGCGGTCGCTGGACAGTGGCCGAAGCCGGCCCCGACGCGGCACTGGCGCTCGACGCGGGGCAGTTCCGCGGATCGCTCCCCTGGGGCTGGGTCGTGACCGGCGGCCACGAGATGCTCGCGCCGCAGTACGCGCCCCTGGCCGGGGCGGTGGTGCTCGACGGTGCGGGGGGCCTGCGTGTAGTGGCACCGGATCGCGTGGCGGCCGAGCGGGATGGCGGAACCGCGCGCGAGGCGTTCCAGAGCTATCCGATGCTGCTGCGGGACGGCGTGGTTCCGGAGGCGCTCCAGCAGCCTGGCAGGGGCGTCGATCTCGCGCACCGGGACGCGCGGCTCGCGCTCGGGACCCTCGCTGATGGGCGCGTCGTCATCGCCCTCACCCGGTTCGACCTGCTCGGCCCCTCGCTCGGCCGGGTGCCGTTCGGGCTGACGTCACCCGAGATGGCGGCGGTGATGGGTGCGCTCGGCTGCCGCCAGGCACTCCTGCTCGACGGCGGCATCTCGGGCCAGCTCCTGGTGCGTGAGGCCGGGGGCCAGCGGCGGACATGGCCGGGAGCGCGGGGCGTGCCGCTGGCCCTGGTGGGGCGGGCGAGGCGGTGATGTCCGGCCTGCGCTCGCTCGGCGGGGCGATGATCCTCGGCGTGACGCTCTCGACCGCGCTCCCCGCCCAGGGGCCGGACTCCTCGCTCGTCACGCTCGATCGCGTGTTCAACTCCGACGAGTTCGCGCCAGAGCGCCCCGGCGCCGTGCGCTGGCTTGAGGGTCAGGCGGCGTATACCCGGCTCGAGCCCGACAGCGCCGCGCCGGTGGTCCGCGCGCTGGTCCGGTACGACGCCGCGACCGGCCGGCGCGAGGTCTGGGTCCCCGCCGCACGCCTGGTCCCTCCGGGCGACTCGATCCCGCTCGGCGTCGAGGACTACACGGTCTCCCCCGACAAGCGCCGCCTCCTGCTGTTCACCAACTCGCGTAAGGTCTGGCGGCAGAACACCCGCGGCGATTTCTGGGTGCTGGATCTCTCCACCTGGCGGCTGCGGAAGCTCGGCGGTCGGGAGGCCGCCCCGTCCACGCTCATGTTCGCCAAGTTCTCGCCCGACGGCGGGCGGGTGGCCTACGTGCGGGAGCACAACCTCTACGTGGAAGACCTGGATGACGGGCGCATCATCCAGCTCACCCACGACGGCTCCCGCACGATCATCAACGGCACCTTCGACTGGGTCTACGAGGAGGAGCTCAGCCTGCGCGACGGGTTCCGCTGGAGCCCCGACGGCCGGCGGATTGCCTTCTGGCAGCTCGATGCCTCCGGGGTGCGCGACTTCGATCTGATCAACGACACCGACTCGCTCTACTCGTTCGTCATCCCGGTGCAGTACCCGAAGGCGGGCACCACCAACTCCGCCGGCCGGGTCGGCGTGGTGAGCGCCGGCGGCGGACGTCCGGTGTGGCTCGACGTCCCCGGCGATCCGCGCAACAACTACATCGCGCGGCTGGAGTGGGCGGCCGGCCCGGACGAGGTCGTCCTCGAGCACCTGAACCGCGCGCAGAACACCCTACAGGTGATGCTGGGCGACGCGCGCACCGGCCGCGTCCGGACCGTGCTCACCGAGCGCGACAGCGCCTGGGTGGACGTGGTGGACGATCTCCGCTGGATCGAGGGCGGCAGGAGCTTCACCTGGATCAGCGAGCGCGACGGCTGGCGGCATCTGTACGTCGTGTCGCGCGACGGATCGAAGATGCGGCTGGTGACGCGTGGCGCCTTCGATCTGCACAACCCCGCGAGTGCCTTCGGGGAGGCGTTCGTCGCAGGCGTGGACTCGGCGGCCGGCTGGGTCTACTACACGGCGTCGCCCGAAAACGCCACCCAACTCTATCTGTATCGGAGCCGCATCGACGGGAAAGGCAAACCGGAGCGCGTCACGCCGGCGAACCAGCCGGGGTACCACTTGTACCAGCTCTCGACCGACGGGCGGTGGGCGCTCCACCAGTACTCCTCGCTCGGGACGCCGCCCGTGGTCGAGGTCGTCAGCCTGCCGAAGCATCAGGTGGCAGGCACGCTGGTGCGAAACCAGCGGCTTCGCGACGCGGTCGCCCGGCTCCGGCGCGGGCCCGCCGGGTTCGTGAAGGTGGACGCGGGAAACGGGCTTCGGCTCGACGGTTGGGTGATGAAGCCGCCCGGCTTCGACTCCACGAGGCGATACCCGGTGCTCTACGTGGTCTACGGCGAGCCCGCCGCCCAGACCGCTCTCGACGCCTGGGGGGGCAACGATTACCTCTGGCACCTCATGCTCACCCAGCAGGGCTACGTGGTGGCGACGGTGGACAACCGCGGCACACCTGCGCCGCGTGGACGGGCGTTCCGGAAGGCCATCTACAGGAAGATCGGCGTGGTCAACTCGGCCGATCAGGCCGCTGCCGCGCGCACCATGCGTCGATGGTCATGGGTGGATTCCACCCGGATCGGCGTGTGGGGCTGGAGCGGGGGCGGCTCGACGACGCTCAATCTGTTGTTCCGCTATCCCGAGCTCTACCAGACGGGCATGTCTGTGGCCCCGGTGCCGGATGAGCGGCTGTACGACACGATCTATCAGGAGCGCTACATGGGGCTGCCGCAGGAGAACGAGGCGGCCTACCGGGAAGGCTCGGCGCTCACCTTTGCCGACAGTCTGCGGGGGAATCTGCTCGTGGTCCACGGGTCGGGCGACGACAACGTGCACTACCAGGGGACCGAGCGGCTGGTCAACCGGCTGGTGGCCGCGGATCGGCCGTTCACGCTGATGGTGTATCCCAACCGATCGCATTGCATCTGCGAGGGTGAGGGGACTAGCCTCCACCTGTACTCGCTGCTCACCCGTTACCTCGAGCATAACCTGCCCCCAGGGGCGCGGTGAACGGGGGTGAGCCGCATCAGTCTGCTCGCCGTCTGCGGCAGTCTCCGCGCGGCCTCCTCCAACCGCACGCTGCTCCAGGCGGCTGCGGCGCTCGCCCCGGCCGGCGTGACGGTGCGGATCTCCGAGCACCTCGCCGCCCTGCCGCACTTCAACCCGGACTCCGACGGCGGCGCTCGGCCGCCCGTTGCCGAGGCATGGCGCCGTGCGGTCGGGAGCGCGGACGGTCTCCTGCTCTCCACACCGGAGTACGCGCATGGGCTGCCGGGCGCGTTCAAGAACGGGCTCGACTGGCTGGTGAGTGATCCCGCGCTGCTGCACAAGCCGATCGCGATCTGGAACGTCTCGGCGCGGGGCACGTACGCACAGGCGTCACTGGTCGAGATTCTGCGCACCATGTCCACCCGAATCGTGGCGGCGGCGGCGGTGACGCTCCCGCTGCTCGACCAACCGCTTCAGCTCGCGACCCTCACAGGCACTCCCGCCATATGTGACATGCTGCGGGACGCGCTGGACGCCTTCGTGCGGTTCATTCGTGAGGCGCCGGCCGAGCAGCCCTGAGCGTGGCAGGCGATGACTCCGCGAGGGCGCCGCACCGCCGAGCGCTCGGTGCGTCGCGGGTTCCAGCTTTTCGACGGCGGCCACGTCATTCCCTGCATGCGAAGGAGGCCGAGAAATCGACACATACTCGTCCGCACTTCCCGCGGTGAGGCGATGAGGCTCCTGGGCCTGCTGGCGGCGGGGCTGCTCGCGGGGTGCGCGGGAAATGCCAGAATGGGAGGGCCGGCGGGAACCGTTGCCGGTACGGTGACGTATCGTGAGCGGATGGCCCTCCCACCCGATGCCGAGCTCCGGGTGCAGCTCTTCGATGTGTCCCGGAAGGATCGGGCTACGCCCGTCGCCGACACGACCGTGCAACCGGCGGGCCGCCAGGTTCCGCTTCCGTTCGTATTACGCTACGACCCGAGCGGAATCGACCCGAAGCACGTGTACGCCATCCGCGCCACCATCGCGAGCGAGGGCCACCCGATTTTCACCACGACGGCAGTGGTGAAGGTCATCACGTGGGACCATCCCGACAGGGTGGACCTCGTGCTCACCCGGGCCGCGGATGCGGCGGCATCCGATGCCGCGCCTAGTCCCGCACCACATCTACCCTGAGCGGCCGGTCCGCGTGCAGCGCGAATCGCACGGGATGCATCTCCCGCCTCAGGCCAAAACGTGCTGCTCCGGTCGGCCGTGAGGGCGGTTGGGCCGGCGCCTTCGTCGCGCCGTGATGGCATCGCTCAGCGATCGATGTACGTCATCATGCTCTCCGAGTAACGCGGCCCGGCGACTTCTCCCGCGGGAATTGCGGCGTCCAGCCGCGCCAGCTCGGCCGCGCCCAGCCGCAGATCGGCCGCGGCAACGTTCTCCTCGAGATAGTGACGGCGCTTGGTGCCCGGGATGGGCACGAAGTCCGTGCCCTGCTGCAGCACCCAGGCGAGTGCAACCTGGCCGGGCGTGGCGCCGAGCTCGGCGGCCACCTGGCCCACCACCGCGGCAGCGCGCATGTTGAGATCGAAGTTGGCTCCCTGGAAGCGCGGGTCCCCGCGGCGATAGTCACCCTCGGGATATTCCTCCGCGCGGCGCGCCGTGCCGGTGAGGAAGCCGCGACCCAGCGGACTGAACGGGACGAGACCGATGCCCAATTCGCGCAGGAGCGGTATGATCTCCGCCTCGAGGTTCCGCTCCCACAGGGAATACTCGCTCTGGAGCGCTGCGATGGGGTGCACCGCGTGGGCGCGACGGATGGTCTGCGCGCCCGCCTCGCTCAGGCCGAGGAAGCGCACCTTTCCCTCGCGCACCAGGTCGGCCATCGTGCCGACGACGTCTTCGATCGGAACCTGGGGGTCCACCCGGTGCTGGTAGAGCAGGTCGATGCGATCGGTGCGGAGCCGGCCGAGCGATCCCTCGACCGCTTCGCGGATGTGCGCCGGGCGGCTGTCCAGCCCGCCGCGCCCGGTCGCGGCGATCTCCCAGCCGAACTTGGTGGCGATGATGGCCCGATCGCGACGCCCCTCGAGCGCCCGGCCGAGCAGCGACTCGTTGGTGTAGGGCCCGTACACCTCGGCCGTATCGAAGAACGTCACGCCGAGCTCGAGGGCGCGGTGGATGGTGGCGATGGATTCGCCGTCGTCGGGCGTGCCGTAGGACTGGCTCATGCCCATGCAGCCGAGGCCCATGGCGGACACGGCAAGGCCCTGCGAGCCCAGCATTCGGGTGGTCAGCATGATTCAACGATAGGAGCCGCGGGCGGAGCTGTCCACTCGCGGCACCCCCTGTTCCTGCGCGCACGAGGGCTCCCGCTTCTCCTCGCGCTGGTCATGGCGCCCGCATCCGCCGGCGCGCAGGGACGGGGCGTCCCGGTAGACACGGCCGCACTTCAGCGCCTCCTCATGGCGGAGGATGCGCGGGGTACCGGCCGGGGCGGGCTCGAGCCGCTCCTGAGCGCGCTCACCGGCAGCGATACGCTCCTCCGCCGTCTGGCGGTGCGCGGTCTCGGGCGGCTGCAGCGTCCGGAACTCGGACGCCGGCTGCTGCCGTTGCTCGCCGATCCGGTCCCGTCGGTGCGTGCCGAGGCAGCCAACGCGATCGCGCAGTCGATGCGCCGTGCCCCACGCGACACGACCCGTGCCGATGCCGGCCAGTTCGCCACGAGCGAGGCCGCCAGCACGCTCGAGCGTGCGCTCGCGCTCGCGGACGAGACAGACGCCGGTGTGGTCGACGCGCTGGCGCAGTCGCTGGGACGCCTGCCGCTTCCGGACAGCGCCGCGGCGCGCGCGGCCGAAGCGGTCATCCGCGCGCGGTTCGCGGCCAGCCAGACGCCCGGTACGGCCCACGGGCTCTATACCCTCGCGCGAGCGCGCCGCGCGACGGGCAATCTCCAGCCGGAGAGCGTAGTGCTGCTCCGGCGCGCCGCCGTGGCGTCGCCCGACACCGTGGTTCGCCGGTTGGCGCTCCGCACGCTGGCGGCGGCCGGCGGGCTGGACAGCGCTACCGCCACCCGGGCGAGCCGCGATCCCGACGACGAAGTACGGCGCATGACGTTGAGCGGGAGCGGTACGCTCTCGCCCGGGCTTCGCGCACGCCTGGTGCGCCGGGCACTGGCCGACTCGAGCACAATCGTCCGGGTGGAG
>DATAHW010000176.1:0-2826 GCA_036262935.1 Gemmatimonadales bacterium
GTCCGCCCCTCGCCAATATCTACGGAAGCGTCACCCCATGTATCGAACCATCGTCGTCGCGGCCGCGCTCGCCCTCGCCGTACCTCCGCTCGCCGCGCAGGGCGCGGTGGACACCACGGGCGCGGGCGCACTGATCGCGCAGGCCATGAACCACTCCGAGGTGATGCGGACCCTGCAGCACCTGAGCGACGCGATCGGCCCCCGGCTCTCGGGCTCTCCCGCCATGCGGCGGGCAAACGACTGGACCGCGGAACGCTTCCGCGCGTACGGGCTCGAGGCTCGGCTCGAGCCGTACACCTTCGGCGTCACCTGGACGCGCGGCACTGCGTCCCTGCGGCTGACCGCTCCGTTCGTCCGCGCCATCACGACCCAGAGCTGGGCCTGGACGGAGGGCACCGGCGGCAGGACGAGGAGCGGTCCGGTCGTGCTGGTGGACCTCTCCACGCCCGACAGCCTCGTGGCAGCGCGGAGCCGGGTGCGAGGCGCCTGGGTCATGCCTCGACCGCCGTACCCGGTGTGGAATCCTGACGGCCCCGACATGACGGCCGCCGACTCCGTCCGCCGGGCGGAGGTGCTCCGGCTGCGCGGGCTCGCCTTCGCCGATACGTCGGCCGAGGCGGTGCGGGCGCGGCGGCAGTACGCGCTCGACCTGCCCTACGAGCTCAGGGCCGCCGGCGCGCTGGGCACGCTGGTGGACGGAGCGAAGGAGCACGCGCTGATGACGATGAGCGGGTCACCCAACCGGGTGGCGCCGCTTCCCAGCCTGGTAATCGCCCACGAGGACTACGCCATGCTCGAGCGGCAGATCCAGGCCGGGCTCGCTCCCAGGGTCGAGGGGCGAGTGGAGAACGCGCTCGGCCGCACGCCGGTGACGCAGTGGAACACCGTGGCCGAGATCCACGGCAGCGAACGGCCGGGCGAGGTGGTCATCCTCGGTGCGCATCTCGACAGTTGGGATCTCGGGACCGGGGTGACGGACAACGGGGCGGGGTCGGCAGTGGTGCTGGAGGCGGCGCGCGCGCTCGCGCAGTCCGGGGTCGGGCCCCGGCGCACCATCCGGTTCATCCTGTTCAGCGGGGAAGAACAGGGGCTGCTCGGCTCACGTGCCTACGCCGCGGCCCACGCGGCCGAGGCCGACAGCATCCAGGCGGTGCTCGTGCTCGACAACGGCACCGGCGCCATTCGCGGCCAGGCGCTGCAGGGGCGTCCCGAGCTTGAGGGGCTCTGGCGCTCGCTTCTCGCCCCCGTAGCCGCGCTCGGCGCCGACAGTGTCCGCGATGCCCGGAAGAGCGGAACCGATCACCTGAGCTTCCTGCCATACGGTGTGCCGGCATTCAATTTCGACCAGCTCCCCCGCGGCTACTCCCACACCCATCATTCGCAGAGCGATACCTTCGACAAGGCCGTCGAGGCCGACCTCGAGCAGGCGGCCGCCGTCATGGCGGTTACAGCGCTCGAGCTGGCCAACCTACCCGAGCTCCTGCCGCGCGGGCCCAGGTTCGAACCCGAGGTGGTGCCGACGCGGCCGTCAGTGTCGGCGACGCATTGAGAGGAGGGAAAAACGGAGAGGGCGGGATGGCTGCTGCCGGATTCAGCTCCGAATCGGCAGCGTCACCGAGCAGGTCGTGTCGAACCCGCCTCTGGTATTGTAGACGGTCGTCACCGTGAGCCGCCGCGGCTGGAGCACGCCGAAGAGATCCTCCGCGATCTTGGCGGTGGCGTGCTCCTGGAAAATCCCCACGCTGCGGTAGCTGGTCACGTAATACTTGAGGCTCTTGAGCTCCACGCACCGGTCGCCCGGTACATAGGCGATCCGGAGCGTCGCGAAGTCCGGCAGCCCGCTGTACGGGCAGACCGGACTGAACTCGCCCGTCTCGGTCACGATCTCCTGCTCGGGTCCCATATACTCGAACGTCTCGAGCACCGCGACGTCCACCGCCTCGGGTCCGGTAAAGGGGATCGTCCTGCCTTCGGCTGTCGGCATACGTGGACTCGGATGTTGAAGTTCGCTGGAAGATAGTCGTGGGTCGCGACCCAGGATTCACGACTCCGACCGGACCATCCCCTGCTCCAGCCAGGTATGCTCGTTCCGGAGCACCTGCTGCGCCACCGCGTAGGCGGCCACATCGTCGTTGTCGAACACCGCCGCGAACCGGTCTTCCACCCGCCGGCGGGCCTGGCGGCTGAACAGGTCGGCCAGCTCGATGGGGCCGTGGTTGGCGGGGTCCTGCTTCACCATGGCCTGCGCTCTACTGCACGCGGCCGTGATGGCCAGCAGTTCGGCGCCGATCTCGACCAGGCGCCCGAGCACCGCCTGCCGCTTTTCCAGCTTGGGGCCGAACCGGACCATGCAGTGGAACAGCGTGCGCGCGAGCTTCCGGCTGGCGCGGTCCACGAACCGGAGGTGCGTCGCGAGCGGGCCGAACTCGCCGTAGCCGAACCGCCCACGGATGCCGAGCCAGAGGCGCGGGTACCACACAGCGTAGAATGCTCCGGAGCGCACGAGCGCCGAGAGCTTTTCGCCGAGCGAGGCCTTCGGATCGATCAGCGCGCCGGCGATCTTGAGATGCGTGTCCACCGCCTCGCGGGCGATGAACAGCCGCATGATCTCGCTGGAGCCCTCGAAGATGCGGTTGATGCGGAAGTCGCGCATCATGCGCTCCACCGGGATCGGCAGCTCACCGCGCGCCGCCAGCGAATCGGCCGTCTCGTAGCCGCGACCGCCGCGCACCTGCAGCAGGTCGTCCACGATCCGCCAGCCGATCTCGGTGGTCCACAGCTTCGCGATGGCCGCCTCCAGGCGGATGTCGTTCTTCGCCTGGTCCG
>DATAHW010000177.1:0-7546 GCA_036262935.1 Gemmatimonadales bacterium
CGGCGACCCCGTCGTACGACACCACCAGCACGATGCCGTCGCACGACACGGCCAGCACCACTACGCCGTCGTACGACACTACCAGCACCACGCAGCCGAGCGGTGGGTACGACACCACGAGCACGACGCAGCCGACTCAGCCGAGCGCTGGCTACGATACCACCAGCACCACGCAGCCGACTCAGCCGAGCGCGGGCTATGATACCACCAGCACCACGCAGCCGACTCAGCCGAGCAGCGGCGGCTACGATACCACCAGCACGAACCCGTCGTCCGGTGTCGGGACCGACACTACGATGAGCCCGGGCAGCATGGGGGCCGACAGCTCCAGCAGCCAGCGCTAGGTTCCTGCGCAGTTGATTGTGAAAACGGCCCCGGCAGATCGCCGGGGCCGTTTTCGTATTACAATCCCGCCATGCCCATCCAGGTGACCCGCACGTACCTCGAGTTGCGCTCGGCCGCCGAGCTCGAGCCGGCGCCCTCGCCCGATCCCGCCCCGCGGCTCGAGCGCCTGGGCCAATGTCCCCCCTCGTTCTACCGCTACCTCTACACCGAGGTGGGACGTGCCTTCCACTGGATCGACCGCCTGGGGTGGGATGACGAGCGGATCCGCCGCCATCTCGGCACGGCGGGTCTCTCGCTCTGGCTGCTCACCTGGGAAGGGGCGCCGGCCGGCTACTTCGAGCTCGCGCCGCATGAGGACGGCTCGCTCGAGATCGCCTACTTCGGCCTGCTGCCGGACTACATCGGGCGGGGCTGGGGGAAGTACCTGCTGACTGCGGCGGTGCGGGCCGCGTGGGACGAGTCACCCGCGCGCGTGTGGCTGCACACCTGCAGCCTGGATCATCCGGCCGCGCTCCCGAACTACCTGCGGCGCGGCTTCCGGGCGGTGCGGCAGGAGACCTACATGGCTGACATCGAGTCCGCCGGGTGAGAACGCGACCACCGCTCAGCGGACCGGCTCGAACCGCGCGGTGAAGTGCCGCAGCACGGGCGCCTGCTCCACGAAACGGTACCCACCGACCGAAGCCCGACGCTCCCAGACGTTGAGGATGGCCTCGACGACGTAGTCCACATGACTCTGGGTGTAGACCCGCCGGGGAATCGCCAGGCGGACGAGCTCCATGGACGCGGGCGTCTCGGCGCCGGTCGCGGGATCGCGCCGGCCGAACATCACGGTCCCGATCTCGACCGAGCGGATGCCCGCTTCCCGGTAGAGCTCGACCACGAGCGCCTGGCCCGGGAGCTCGGCCGCGCGGAGCTGGGGAAAGAAGGCCGACGCGTCGATGTAGATGGCGTGGCCGCCGGGCGGCTGCACGATCGGCACGCCCGCCCGGCTCACGTGCTCGCCGAGATAGGTGGTGGACGTGATGCGATAGAGCAGGTAGTCCTCATCGAGCACCTCGCCGAGTCCCACGGCGATCGCCTCGAGGTCGCGTCCCGCCATGCCGCCGTAGGTGGGGAATCCCTCGGTGAGAATGAGGAGATTCTGCTCCTGCCGCGCCAGCGCATCGTCGTTGGTGGCGAGAAAGCCGCCAATGTTGGCCATCCCGTCCTTCTTGGCCGACATGGTGCAGCCGTCCGCAAGCGAGAACAGCTCGCGGGCGATCTCCAGGGGCGTCCTCTCGCCGTAACCCTCCTCCCGCAGCTTGATGAAATAGGCATTCTCCGCGAAGCGGCACGCGTCGATGTAGAGCGGAATGCCGTGCGCCCGGCAGACGGCGGACACCTCCCGCACGTTGGCCATCGAGACCGGCTGGCCGCCCCCCGAGTTGTTCGTCACCGTCAGCATGCAGAGCGGGATGCGCTCGCGCCCCACCTGGGCGATGAGCGCGCGGAGCCGTTCGACGTCCATGTTGCCCTTGAATGGATGGCGCGCGGAAGGCACCCGGCCCTCGGCGATGACCAGATCGCGCGCCTCGGCGCCGGCGGCTTCGACGTTGGCGCGGGTCGTATCGAAGTGGGTGTTGTTGGGGACGACGTGGCCCGGGCGGCATAGGGTGGAGAACAGAATGCGCTCGGCGGCGCGGCCCTGGTGGGTGGGGAGCACGTGCCGGAAGCCGAAGACATCGCGCACCGCCGTCTCGAAGCGGTACCACGATCGGCTCCCGGCGTAGCTCTCGTCGCCGCGCATCACCGCCGCCCACTGCTCGGCGCTCATCGCCGCCGTGCCGCTGTCGGTGAGCAGGTCGATCAGCACGTCCTCGGCGCGAAGGAGGAAGACGTTGTACCCGGCCTCCCGCAGCCGGGCTTCGCGCTCGGCAGGCGTGGTCATCCGGATCGGCTCGACCGACTTGATCTTGAACGGCTCGATGATGGTGCGCATGTACCAAGCTAATCGCTTCGGCCGCGTTCCTCGAAGAACATCTCCGCCGGTTCCCGGGTGGCGCGCATCGTCCGGAGAAGCTGCCGCAGCAGCCGGGCCAGTTCGCGGGCTTCGCTCCGGGGCAGCGCGCGGAGGCCGTCGATCAGCCGGGCCTGCGCGACCTGAGGCGCGCGCCGGACGAGGGCGCGCCCGCGAGGCGAGAGCCTGAGCTCGACACGCCGGGCGTCCTCCTGCGCTCGCCGCTTGATGACCAGGTCCCGCCGGACCAGCCGATCCACCACGACCGAGACGGTACTCTGATGGGTGAGCGTCCGGGCGGCCAGCTCGTTGAGCGAGGCCGCCGGCGCCTCCGCCAGCGACTGCAGCACGAAGAGCTGGGCACCGGTGACGCCGGCCCGGGCCTCGGCCTTCCTGGCGGAGGTGCGCAGTGCGTGCAGGATGCGCCGGATGGCGTCGACGGCCGAGGCCACGTTGGTGTCATGGGAGTCGAGCGGAGCGCGGCGCGGCATGGGAGCTAACCATACAGCCGCCGTGGGGGTCCGGCCAAGTGATGCAACTCACGGCGGCCCCGCCCGGAAACCGTGATGTAGCATCGGCGAACCGGAATACATTGACACCCATAAATCACGCCGCCCCGCGATGCGCACGCGCCAGACCGTCCTCCCGTTCCACCGGCTGCTGCTCGTCGGCCTCTTCGGGCTCGCGCTCGGCTGCCGGAAGGACGACGTGCGCGAAGCCCGGCTGGGCGCCGCCGGGCGCGCGACCGCCGAGACCGCGCTGCAGCGGGCGATGGCGGACAGCGGGAGCTGGGCGTCCTACGGGCGCGACCAGACCAACCAGCGCTACTCACCGCTCCAGCAGCTGACCCCGGCCAACGTCGGCGGCCTGACGCTCGCCTGGCGCTACAGGACCGGCATTCCCAACGCATTCGAGGCCAGTCCGGTCGTGCTCGGGGGCACCATGTATGTCTCCACGCCGCTCAATCACGTCATCGCGCTCGACGCCGCCACCGGGCGGAAGCTGTGGGAGCACGCCGAGACGCTCTCCACCACCGTGCACTGCTGCGGCCCGGTCAATCGCGGCGTCGCGGTCTATGGCGGCCGGGTGTACACCGGGACGCTGGACGGCCGGCTCGTCGCGCTCGACGCGCGCACCGGCCAACCGGCCTGGCAGGTGCGCGTCGCCGACAACGAGCGGGGCTACGCCGTGGACGGGCCGCCGGTGGCGGCCGACGGCAAGGTGATCGTCGGCATCAGCGGCGCGGAGTACGGCATCCGCGGGTTCGTGACCGCCTACGACGCCGAGACCGGCCGGCTCGTCTGGCGGTTCCATACGATCCCGAGCCCCGCCGAGGGCGGCTGGTGGGGTGCGTGGAAGGCGACGGATCCGTTCGGCACCGATCTCCACCGCGACCTCGCGCGCGAGCACGCGGACAGCGCCAGCTACCCCGACGCGTGGCGGACGGGCGGAGGCTCGGTGTGGCAGGCACCCGCCGTCGACCGCGAGTTGGGGCTGGTCATTTTCGGCGTGGGCAACCCGTCGCCCGACCTCGACGGCTCGGTACGCCCGGGCGACAATCTCTACACCGGATCCGTGGTCGCGGTGGAGCTCGAGACCGGCAGGCTCAAGTGGTATTTCCAGGAGCTGCCGCACGACACCTGGGATCTCGACGCGGTGAGCCCGGTGGTGCTGTTCGACCTGCCGGGCCAGGGTGGCTCGCCTGTCCACGCGGTGGCGCAGGCGGGGAAGACCGGGTGGGTGTACGTGCTCGACCGGGCCACCGGGAAGCCGATCCGCCGGTCGGACGCGTTCGTGCCGCAGGAGAATCTGTTCGCTCGTCCGACGCTCGAGGGCGTCAGGATGCTGCCGGGCGCGAACGGCGGCTCCGAGTGGTCCGCGCCCGCGTACAGTCCCGAGACCGGCTACCTGTACGTGCTGGGCCTGCACCAGCCGATGCTCTACAAGAGCAAGCCGGAGCCGCTCAAGCCACCGGCCTTCTGGCTGAGCGGGGCGTTCTACTCCAACGGCGAGCCGCAGTACGGTCTGTTCAGCGCGGTGGATCTCGCGACCGGGAAAATCGCCTGGCAGGACCGGGTGGCCGAGCCGATGATCGGAGGCGCGGTGGCGACGGCCGGCGGCCTCGTCTTCACCGGCACCAAGGACAAGCAGTTCCTCGCGTTCGATGCGCGCTCCGGGCGGCAGCTCTGGCGCTACGACGCGCGGGCCGGCGTCAACGCGCCGCCGATCAGCTATGCGGTGGGTGGGAGGCAGTACATCGCGGTGGCCGCCGGCGGGAACTACCAGATCAACGCGCCCCGCGGAGACGAAGTGCTGGCATTCGCGCTCGACACCGCCCGGACGGGCGCGCGCTGATGGGTCGGAAGACGACGATGCTGATCCTCGGCGCCCTCCTTGCGTCGGCTCCGCCGCTCGCCGCCCAGGAGGCCGGGGACACGGGACGAGGCGGCATGCCCCTCTCCGCTACAGCCGTGCGCGGTCTCGCGACCAACGAAGAGGGGCAGCCGCCCCGGCTGCCGGCGATGCCCGAGGGAATGACGCTCGATCTGATCCGCGCGGGCGACAGCCTGTTTCACGGCAAGGGCCACTGCTTCGCGTGCCACGGGGCCGACGCGACCGGGCTGCCGGACGCGGGCTCGGCGCTCACGATCGGGCTCAACTTCGTCCCGCTGGAGTGGGGGCCGATCGACTCGCTGATCACCGCGGGCATCCCGGACGCCATCACGCGCTCGGCCATCCGGATGCCGCCGAGGGGAGGGAAGTCCGACCTGAGCCCGGACGAGACGCGCGCCATTGCCGACTATGTGTGGGCGATCAGCCAGACGCGCGGCGAGCCGTGGCCGGGCGGGCACGCGACGCACGCGTCGATGGTGCCGCCCGGGTCCACCGCGGGGACGTCCACCGCGCGGCCGAGGCCGATCGGGGAACGACACGGAGGAGAGCATGGGACGTGAAGTGCGGGTGACGATGCTGCGTGCCCTGGCCGCCGCTCTCGCGATCCAGGCCTGCTCGGGCGCACGGGCCCAGGAACGACAGCCCCGCGAGGCCGCCACGTCCACCTCGGCCGCCACCGCCTTCGAGCAGCCCGGCGCCCCCAATCCCGGCGAGTGGACACTGCCGGGCCGGGACTACGCCGCCACGCGCTACAGCCCGCTCGCGCAGATCACCACCGAGAACGCCAGAAACCTCAAGGTGGCCTGGACCTTCTCGACCGGGGTGCTGCACGGGCACGAGGGGCAGCCGCTGGTGGTGGGCAGCACGATGTACCTGGTGACACCCTTCCCGAACATCGTGTACGCGCTCGACCTGACCAACCCGACCGGCCCCGCCAAGTGGATCTACAAGCCCAATCCCGACCCCGCGTCCCAGGGCGAGGCCTGCTGCGACATCGTGAACCGGGGCGCGTCGTACGGTGCCGGCAAGATCGTCTTCAACACGCTCGACAACCACACCATCGCGCTCGACGCCAACACGGGCCGGGTCGTCTGGTCCGCCAGGATGGGCGACATCAACCTGGGCGAGACCACGACGATGGCGCCGCTCATCGTGGGCGATAAGGTGATCACCGGGATCAGCGGCGCGGAGCTGGGGGTGCGCGGCCGGCTGGCGGCGCTGGATCTCGCGACCGGCAAGCTCGTGTGGAAGGCGTACAGCACCGGCAGCGACAAGGACGTGCTCATCGGCCCCGACTTCAAGCCGTTCTACCCGAGCGAACGCGGCCCCGATCTGGGCCTCAAGACCTGGCCGCCGGACCAGTGGAAGGTCGGCGGCGGCACCACGTGGGGCTGGGTGAGCTACGATCCGGACCTGAATCTCCTCTACTACGGCACCGCCAACCCCGGCGTGTGGAACCCGGACATGCGGCCGGGCGACAACAAGTGGTCCATGACGATCTTCGCCCGCGACCCCGATACGGGGCAGGCCCGGTGGGCCTACCAGACCACGCCGCACGACCGGTGGGATTACGACGGGGTGAACGAGAGCATCCTGGTCGACCTGCCCGTCAAGGGGCAGACCCGCAAAGTGCTGCTGCACTTCGACCGCAACGGCTTCGCCTACACCATGGACCGGACGACGGGCGAAGTGCTGCTGGCACAACCATACCAGTTCCTCAACTGGGCCACCGGAGTGGATCTCAAGACCGGCCGCCCCGAGGAGGTCGCGGCGAAGCAGACGAAGCAGGACGTGAACACCACCGAGATCTGTCCCGCCTCCACCGGCGCGCGCGACCAGCAGCCGGCCGCCTTCTCGCCCCGGACGCGCCTGTTCTATACGCCGTCCACCAACCTGTGCATGGACTACAAGGGGGTGGAGACGAGCTACATCGCGGGCACGCCGTACGTGGGCGCCGAAGTGATGATGTATCCGGGCCCGGGCGGCAACCGGGGAGAGTTCCTCGCCTGGGACGCGGTGGCGGGCAAGAAGGTGTGGGGGATCAAGGAGCGGTTCCCGGTCTGGACCGGGGCGCTGGTCACCGGCGGCGATGTGGTGTTCTACGGCACGATGGATGGATGGGTCAAGGCCGTGGACGCCCGGAACGGCACCGTCCTCTGGCAGTTCAAGACCGGATCCGGCCTGATCGGCAACTTCATCAGCTACACCGGCCCCGACGGAAAGCAGTACGTCGCGGTCTACGCCGGTGTGGGCGGCTGGGCGGGCGCCGCGGTGTTCGGCATCTCGCCGGACGATCCGACCGCCGCGCTCGGCTTCAACAACGCCATGAAGGACCTCGGCGACTACACCGGTCCAGGCGGGATGCTGTATGTCTTCGCGCTGCAGTAAAGGCGGCCGCGTGGTCCGGCGGTCCGACGGCCGGGGATTGGCGGCCGGCTTCGTCCTTTGTGCGCTGGCTGCCGCGCCGCCGACCGCACGCGCCGCCGCCCACCCGGCCACCCGACCGCCGGTTCTCCGGGTCTGCTCCGACCCGAACAATCTGCCGTTCTCCAACCGCAAGGGTGAGGGGTTCGAGAACCGGATCGCCGAGCTGATCGCGGGCGAGCTGCAGATGACGGTGCGATACTACTGGTGGCCCCAGCGGCGCGGCTTCGTCCGCAACACGCTCGGCGCCGGCCGTTGCGACCTGGTCGTCGGCATTCCCGCGAGCGACGGTCAGGTGCTCGCAACCCGCCCGTACTACACCTCGACCTACGTATTCCTCTCGCGCCGCTCGTCCGGACTCCGGATCCGCTCACTGGACGACCC
>DATAHW010000178.1:0-8700 GCA_036262935.1 Gemmatimonadales bacterium
GGACTCCGGTCGCACCCGGTGGCGATCCACCTGCCGCCCGACCTCCCGCTCGTGCCCATCGACGAGGTCCTGGTCGAGCAGGTGTTCGTCAACCTGTTCGAGAATGCCGCCCGGTACACCCCGCCCGGCACGCCACTCGACTTCACCGCCTGGTCCGACGGAGGCGCCGTCGTGGTGGAGGTGGCCGACCGCGGCCCCGGTCTGCCCGTCGGAGCCAGGGACCTGGTGTTCGGGAAGTTCTACCGTGCGGGCGGCGTGTCCGGCGGGAGCGCAGCGGGAGGCGCCGGGCTCGGTCTCACGATCTGCCGCGGGATCGTGACCGCGCACGGCGGCCGGATCTGGGCCGAGCCCCGGCCCGGCGGCGGCTCGGCATTCCGGTTCACCCTGCCGCTCGACGGCGGCCCGCCCGATCCGGTGCCCGCCGACACGCTGGACGCCTGACCCGATGACGCCTCCTCCGGCGGTGGTGCTGCTCATCGAGGACGACGTGTCAATGCGGCGCTTCCTCCGCACCGCGCTCAGCGCCCCCGGCTGGCGCGTCATCGAGGCCGCCACGGCCCGGGAGGGACTCGCCCAGGCGGCCGGGCGCAATCCCGACGTGATCCTGCTCGACCTCGGCCTGCCTGACGCCGACGGGCTCGAGCTGGCACCCCGGCTCCGCCGGAGCACGCGGGCGCCTATCATCGTCATCTCCGCCCGCGGCCGGGAGCAGGACAAGGTCGGTGCGCTCGACCTCGGCGCGGACGACTACCTGACCAAACCGTTCGGCGTGCCCGAACTGCTGGCGCGGATGCGGGTTGCGCTCCGCCACGCCTCGCGGCCGGCCGACGCGCCGGAGGCGCCCGTGTTCGAGGCGGGCCAGGTGCGGGTGGATCTGGTGCGCCGGCGAGTGTACCGCGCGGGCGACGAGATCCATCTCACACCCACGGAGTACAAGCTGCTCGCCACGATGATCCGGCATGCGGGCCGCGTGGCGACGCACCGGCAGCTTCTGGAGGAGGTGTGGGGCGCGAACTACGTGGGGCAGACGCACTATCTGCGGGTGTACATGGCGCAGCTCAGGCACAAGCTCGAGCCGGACCCGGCGCGGCCGCGGCTGCTCGCCACGGAGCCGGGGGTGGGCTATCGGCTGCGGGAGGGGTAACGAGGCGGGACGGACAGGGCGGGATTCGAACCCGCGATACCGTTGCCGGTATGCCACCTTTCCAGGGTGGTGCCTTCAACCGCTCGGCCACCTGTCCCGAGACGTTGCGAGGGCGCAACTTAGCGGGCTTCGGAGAGAGCGTCAACGCGGGCCTCCGCCGCCCACGCGTCCACCGTCTCCGCCGTGTCTTTCGGGTCCCGCAGGATCGCGTAGCCCCAGCGGCCGAAGCTTCCCTCCGCGTTCACCGCCGCCACCCAGAGCCGCGCCGCCGCGGCCACCAGCACCACTCCGAGTAGGTGGCGTTGGCGCGGTCCTGCAGCTTGTTGAGGATGCTCCACGCGGCGGTCATCGCCATGACCGTGGTCTTGCCGCCGCCGGTGGCCATCTTGCAGGCGTAGCGCGGAAAGCCGGTGTAGCCGCGCTCGCGCCACTCCTCGCCCGGCTCGTCGCGGGGGACCTCGATGCCCTGGCGATAGTCGGCGCGCGCCTCGCGCAGGAAAATGAGCGTCTCCGCCGCCTCGAGCTGGGCGAAGAACAGCCGCTGCCGCCGCCCGTCGCGCCGCCACCAGTCGATCAGCTCGCGCGTCACCCGGGTGGCGCCGGGGCGGCCGTCGGCCTGCCACTGCAGCAGCCGGTTCCGGACCAGGTTCACCAGCTCGAGGCCATAGGCGCGATCGTACTCGGCCAGACGCGCGAGCGTCGGGTCGCCGTCGACGTCCCACGGATCGGGCTGGTCGCGCGGCTGGAAGACGAGCGCGGGCCGTCGGCCGGCGCGGCGCTCGGGCGGGTGGCCGGGGCGGAGGAACCAGTGCTCGCCGGGCGGCGCGAAGGGCGAGTTGAGGATGGAGGTGTCGACTTCGAAGGTCACGCTCTAGCGGCTCCTGCACTTTCCCGCGTGGCGGGTTGCAGCCTGTGGCGGTGTCATTCCGAGCGGAGCGAGGATTCTTGTCGGCGACGCTCGACCCATTCCCGGGCCGATGTACGCCAGGCCCGCTACAGCCGCTCCTTCACACACCGGCGAACCTCGTCCAGGAGCCGCTCGGCCGCGAACGGCTTGGCGAGCACCGCGCACGGGGCCGCGATGCCGCGCTCGGCCAAGGCGCCCGCCCCGAAACCTGTCATCAGGATGACGGGAAGCGCGGGATGCGTGGAGGCCAGCGCCTCCACCAGCTCCACCCCGTTGAGCCGGGGCATCACGATGTCCGAGACGACCACATCCACGGCTGCTCCGACGGCAGTGATGAATGCGAGCGCCTCGGCCCCGTCGGCCGCCTCGTGCACCACGTAACCTGCCTCGAGCAGAACCCGGGCGGCGAACCGCCGGATGGCGTGCTCGTCGTCCACTACGAGGACCTGCTCGCGGATCTCTCGCTCGCGCCGCGAAGGCCGCGGGGCGCTGGTGCTGCCGACGGTCATTCTCGATATCCAATTGATACGGTGGACCAGAAACCTACGATGCAAGCGGGCTGATGCAAACCCCAGCGTAGCGGACAGGAGCTCACCCGCCCTTCAGGTACCGATCCAGAAACTCCAGCACCCGGCTGTACCCGTTGATCTCGTTCTCCTTCTTCACGAACCCGTGCCCCTCGTCGTCGAACACCACGTACTCGACCGGCACGCCCTTCTTTCTGACCGCGGCCACGATCTCGTCCGACTCCACCTTGAGCACGCGCGGGTCGTTGGCGCCCTGGAGCACCATGAGCGGGGCGGTGATCCTGTCGGCGTTGAACAGCGGGGAGATGCGGCGCAGCCGGGCGCTGTCGGTCTTCGGATCTCCCATCTCGGCGTAGAGCGCCTCCCGGAAGGAGGCCCACCAGGGCGGAATGCTGCTGAGAGTGCGCACCCAGTTGGAGATACCGAAGAGGTCCACGCCCGCCTTGAACGCATCCGGCTGGAGCGTGAGCGCGGCCAGCGTCATGTAGCCGCCATAGCTGCCGCCGAGGATACCGATCCGGGTCGAGTCCACGTAGCCGGTGGCGGCAAGCATCCGCTTGCTGGCCACCACGTCGCCCAGGTCGGCCTCGCCGTGCTTCCGGTCGTCCATGGCGTAGAACGTCTTGCCGTAGCCGGAGCTGCCGCGGTTGTTGATGTCGTACACCACGTAGCCGTGGTTCACCAGCGCCTGGGTCAGGGCGAAGTAGCCCACCTGTGCCTGGCCCCCGGGGCCGCCGTGCACCATGACGATCGCGGGCGCCTTCGCGGCGCGCGAGGCCTGGTGCGGCCGGTAGAGCAGGCCGGGAATCTCGATCCCGTCGTACGACTTGAAGCGGACCACCCTGGGCACCACCAGGTCCTCGCGGCGGATCCTGGGGTTGAGCGCGCTGGTGAGCCGCTTGGGCGCCTGGCCGAGCCGCCCGGCCCAGAGCTCGTCGGGAACGCTGCCGTCGCTGGCGTAGAAGGCCAGCGCCGACTCGTCACGCGAGAGCCTGATCCCGCGCACCACGCCCGACGGCATTCCCGGGAGCTCGACCGGCCGGAGCGTCGCCGCGTCCAGCAGCCGGGCGTCGGGGCGGGAGTCCTCGTTGACGTAGACGGTCAGGTACTTCCCGCCCTTGGAGTAGCCGGCGCCGAGCACGTCCCAGTCGAGTTGGTACACGGTGGACGTACGGCCGGTCGCGATGTCGTACGCCTCGAGCGCGGCGAATTCCCGCCCGCTGTCGGAGGTGATCAGCAGCCGGCTGCCGTCGGGCGCGAAGTCCTGGGGCGAGTAGTTGATGTCCCCGGTGTGCCTGGTGATGTGGGTGGTGGTTCCGGCCTGCCGGTCATAGAGGAAGACGTCGGCGTCGTTGCTGGTCCGCGGCCGTACCAGAGCGAGGTAGCGCTTGTCCCGGGAGATGGGACCGAGGCTGTATCCCTCGGTATTGCGGTAGACGAGCTTCCGGGCGTAGCCGTCGGTGGCGTACTCGTAGAGATCGAAGTAGCGCTCGTCGCGCTCGTTGGTCTCGACGAAGAGCGAGCGATCGTCGCCGGACCAGCCGTCGAACGCCGCCTTCAGCTTGGCGCCCGGCGTGAGATCCTTCGTTCTGCCGTCGGCGGTGCGGACGTAGAGGTGGCTCAGCTCGTTGCCGCCCTGGTCGCTGGAGTAGAGGATGCGGTCGTCGGCCGGGAACCAGGAGACGGCGAAGATCGCGTTGTCGGTCGAGTGGGTGAGCGCCTCGGGCTCTCCGCCGGCGGTCGGAATGGCCCAGGCGTTGTAGACGCCGGAGCGGTTGGAGGAGACGAGGATCCGGTCGGCGGTCGGCGAGAACGAGGCGCCGCCGTACTCGATGTTGCCGTAGAAGTCGGCGACGGAGTACTGGGCGGGAGTGAAGGTCGAGTCGGCGGTGGACATGGGTTCAGGCCGTTCCCCCGTCGAGCAGGCGAGGGCCACCGCGACCGGGGTGAGCGTGCAGATGCGGGCTCCGAGACTCATGGCCCGACGCCATCCCCGAAACCAGCGGGCGTGATTGCCACCTTGGGAAAAGCCGACAGCACCTGACGGTCGGAGGTCACCAGGAGCACGTCCAGGGACATTGCCAGAGCCACATACTCGCAGTCGTACGTCGAGCATCGAGACCTCCGGGACAACTCCAGCACTGCCCGGGACTCCACCGGTGCCTCGCGTCCCGCGACCAGTCCCTCCGCCCGGGCAATGGCCGCGACTGCCTCGGCGAGCCGCAACTCGCCCCGGCGGACGTACGCTCCCAGTGCGCTCCTCAGCTCGCTGACCCACAGAAGCGGAACCGCCCAGCTGGGATCCCGCGCGAACACCGCCTCCGCTTCCGTGGTACGCTCCCCCGGCAACACGAGGTACGCGAGCAGGTTGGCATCGGCGACGATCACGTCCGGCCGTTGCGCCGGCCGCTGCGCAGCCCGCTATCGGTGAGGTACACGCCGCGCACCCGTTCGCGCACCGCCTTGAGCTCGGCCAGGCGCTCATCCGGGTTTTGAGCGCATTGGGACTCGAGCATTCGCTCGAGACAGAGAATAGCCTCCGCATTGAGGCTGCGGCGGTTTCCCGCCGCCCTCTCCTTGAGGCGGGCGTAAAGATCGTCAGGCAGGTTCTTGAGTGTCAGCGTAGCCATGTATTACCTCGGATCCGGAACGCATCCAATTTGGAGGCGAGTATCGTGTGGCGCAACCTGCGGCCAGGCATGATCAGCCCAGCCCCCGCACCACCAGCAGCTCGTTTCCCCGCTCGTCGATCACCTTCACCGCGACCTGCCGCTGCTCGCCCGCCTCGAACGGCGCCGACGTCGTTCCGCTCAGGTGCTCCCACAGCGACTCGTCGTATTCCGCCCGGAGCGCGCGCTTGAGGTTGTCCCAGGCGCCGGTCTTCGGGAAGAACGCCTGGCAGACGCGGAAGCAGCGGGTGCCGTCGTAGTCGGTGTCGAGGAACCAGGCGGGGACGTCGGCGCCGGGGCGGTGCTCGGCGTCCATGGTGGCGGGGTCGAAGGTGTCGAGGCCGAGCAGCGTCACCTGCCAGCGCGGCGGCTCACCCTGCGGTGCCTTCACCCTTTCCACCGTGACCTCCGGCAGGCCGCAGACGCTGAACACCTGGCTCGAGCGCATGGTCTTGAGCAGGTCGCCGAGGACGAGGTCGGGCGTGGCCTGTACATAGGTGGCCGGCACGCCCACGGCCGCCTCGGCCTGCTCGACGAGCTGGCGGGCGTTGGGCTCGATGGCGAAGCCGATCACGTAGAGGTGGGTGAACCGCTTGGCCGTGGCCTCGCCGCCGGCGTTGAACACCAGCTTCTCGCTCACCGCGCCGTGCTCCGGACCGAAGACGATGGCGACGGGCTTGCCGTCCACCGTGGCTTCCGCCGAGAGCGAGAGGGTCTTGGCCGGACGGCGCACCTGCTCGAAGCGGACGGTGCGGTTGCCGGGAAGCCGGAGGTCGGGGGCGCGGCGGAGCACCTCGACCATCCGGTCCACGAAGTCGCCGTGCTCCTCGGCCTCCTCCGAGCCCGAGTCCTCGACGCCGTCGGCGTCGAAGTCCACCGGGACGGGGATGGTGGCCTCGAGGGTAAACGGGCCGGCGACGCGGGTGACGCCGCGGACCTCCTCCGGCCGGTCCACCAGCACTTCCTCCGCGGGCGGCTCGTCGTTGGCGATGGACTTGAGAGTGACGTGGGGGACGATGCCGCCCACTTCCTCGCCCTTGGCGTTCTGCCGCCGCTGGTAGACGAACCCGCTGGCAGGGCCGCGGGCGTCGTCCTGCAGCTCGTACCACGGGTAGGTGGCGGTGGGGAGCCGCTGGCGTGCGGCGGCGAGCGGGACGCGGCTGGTGTCGATGGTGATCCAGCGCCGGCCCCACTGCTCGGCGACACTTTCGACCCAGTCCTACTGCGATTCCGAGAGGTCGGGTCGAGAGGCCCGGCCACGGGCGAGGTGGACCGGGTACCTCGCTTCATTCGCCTGTAGCTTCGCGTCGACGGCATCGGCGAGTTCCACGCCGATTCGGTCGCATAGTAAGAGGAGTAGGATGCCGACGTCGCCTATCTCAGCTGTGATACGCCCTCGCGCCGGGTCGGTTCGAGACAGCGCATCGGATTCAGTGTTGTTGACCCAGCGGTACTCGGCGGCAAGTTCTCCAATCTCTGATGCAAGTGCCATCACGAGATTCTTGGGATCGTGAAACCGCGTCCACTCACGCGCTTCCACGAACTCACGAAGCCGATCCCGAAGTGGCGTTCCAAGCACGGTTCCGTCCTCCTCAGCGTAGAAACACCGTGTCAGCATGCCATTCCAGAAACTCCCTGGAGGGCCTGAATTCGTCGTTGCGAGGCGGCCGCACCTCATCTGTATCTAACGCGTAGTACACTCGCCCGTTGCTCCAGTCACGACTCAACCGAGGACTGACTCGAAAATGGAGGTCGGGCGTCACCGTCACGTAGCCAGCATCAAACAGGGTGTGTATGTCCGAGCGCAGGAGGAGCCCATTATCCACCCGATGCTCGCCGCTGCGAGTAACAGGCCTGATGTGCGCTGCTTCCAAGACCGGCAGCGTCCGTTCACCAGTAACGGCGCATTTACGGTCGTACGCATCGGTCACGAGCACGCGAAACGAACCTTGCCCGAGACGTCGCCTGCCAATCTTGCCCTCACCCCAGAGTGGACCCTCAACCTTAAGTGTTCCCATGGTCTCCGTGCGCTCCACGACTCTGCCCCCTGGTAGAGCGGCCAGCCTTTCGAGCACCTGCTCCAATAGCAGCCTTCCCGAGTCGGACTCCGCTGAGTACCGCTTTCCCTGCACCAGGCTCGGCGCGTAATCGGCAGGGACCTCGAGCCAATCGCGCTCTTCGAGGAAGAACGGTTTTGAAAGAATGATGCATCCGATTTGATCGGCAGGACTAAGCGACGCAGGTGACGCATACCCTTTGTAGCCCGCGATCTTGCGCTGTAACTCAAAAAGTGAGGGGACTCCGTTCTTCTCCCCGAAGGCAAGCCACGCGAGGTCGACAGGAAGCACTGAGGAATGCAGGAAGAATCCGCCGCCTGCGATTCGGTTGATTGGGTGCTTCAGTCTGAAAAGAAAGAGCTCGCCCACTTCCAGTCGAGTGAATGCCCGGGAGCCACCTGGTTGCCAGAAGTTGATCTCATCCAAGTCTGGTCTATTCCGAAGGAACCGATACCAGTCATGGTCAGTGGGGTAGATCTGGAGATTCATCACAGGCCCTCGTGAGGGGCTGTCGTGGCTCTAATGGTTCCTGCAGTCGGAAACTTGCCTGGTCGCGCAAGTGCCGCAACAATGCCTGACCGCTCGCTGCCCCATCCTCCATTCCCAGAAAGCGTGTTCGCCCCATTCGCGCTTCGGGTCGCCGAAGAAATCGAGCGCCGTCTGCTTGTCGCGCGCGTGGGCCTGTACGGTCTCGAGGATCGCGCGCGTGCTCAACCGCTCGTGGACGAACAGCGGGAGCGTCGGCACCTCGAACGCGCCCCGTTCCGCCTTCCCCGCCCAGTCGAGGAACGGCCGCGACATCGCCGCCAGCTCGGCGGCCGCCGCCTTGACCTCCTCCAGCGAGCCGGCCTCCTGGATCCGGCGCAGCAGCGCCTCGCCCTGCTCCCGGGCGGGCTGCTCGTCCCACTGGGGCGCGGGACTCAGGGACGGATCGTAGCGGTAGGTCTTCGGCGGCTTCTTCTTGCGGAACTGCTTCTGGGCGCCGACGTCGGGACGGAGGGCGGCGTCGACCTCGGGATGGGTGTAGCTCTTCGCCTCCGCGGGCGGGGCGCCGCTGGTGCTGCCGCGCTTCGGACCGGCCTGGGTCCTGGCGGAGCTCCCGCCGGAGGGACGCTTGGGCATCAATGGACTCGGGCGATGTGGAGAAGGACGCGGCCGGCTGCCGCTCCGCGGATTCGGGGGATCCCCCGAGCGGAACGGCAACCGGGCGGTCGAGTCGTGTCGGGCGCTTCAAGATATGCGGGGGCGGGACACCGGGCCGCTGAAGCTACGCCGCGCCCTCCACCCGCCGGCACTCCGCCGCCGGCCGGGCGCGCGCGAGCGCCAGGAGCCCCTCCCACGCGGCGCGGATGTCGGGTGCTTCCCAGGTATGCTCGTCGTAGCGCCAGTTGAGGAA
>DATAHW010000179.1:0-58773 GCA_036262935.1 Gemmatimonadales bacterium
CTCGACGATGAACAGGCGGGGATCGCCCGGCGGGGCGGTCAGCGCGAGGGGAAAGGTCAGCCCCGAGGCCACCTCCTCCAGGCCGACCGGCACGGCGCCATCGGGCGGGCCGAGCCCCGCGGCATCACCGGATCCGCAGCCCAGGGGCGCCGTCGCCAGCAGGCAGATCGCGGGAGTCAAGTATCGGAGACGGGCCATGCGGAATCCTTTCGCGGTCGAGGCACGATGACCCGGCGCCGCCTGCTGGAGAAGCTGTGGGTGCTACTGCCGGTGCTGGCCTGCACTCCACTGGGTCTGTGGATGTACCAGGACCCGGGGGTGACGGTATCCCGCGTGCGGCTTGGCACCGAGCCGACGGACTCCGCGCCCGTCGTGGTGGCGCTCGACGTCAGCAACCCCAACGACTATGGAGTCTCTACCACCCGGGTCGAGCTTTGGCTGAGACTGGACGATCGGCCCATCGGCCGCCTCGATCGCGCCAGCCATGTGGCACTGCCCCAGGTGGCGACCTCCACCGTGGCTCTCCCGCTCGTGCCCGACCGGGCCACGAGCGCCGCCCAGCTCCGGGCGTTCGGATCCGGGGTCCATCGCTTCATGGTCGAGGGCCGGGCCACGTTCGCTACCCCGATCGGGAGCCGGAAGGTCCGGTTCGTCCAGGAGGGCCAGTTGGCGTTCGGGCCGCCAGCTTTGCCAGCATCCGCTCCAGCCGGTCCAGCTGCGTCACCGTGAGCGTCACCACCCCGAACTCCTCCTCGACCTTCCCCCGAAAGATGAACGGTCCCTGATCGAACAGCACGTGACCGCGCTCACGATAGATGTCCGGGAAGAGCACGACCTCGATGAGCCCGTCCCCGTCGTCGAAGGTGGCGAACTCCATCGGCTCGTCCTTCAGCGTGTGGACCGGCTTGGCGCTGGTGAGCATCCCGGCCGCCAGCACGTGCTCGCCTACGTGCCGGTGCAGCTCGGTGCTGGAACAGAGCCGGAACCGCCGGAGATCGTCCGCGTAGAGCCGCATCGGGTGCGCGTCGGTGGTGAAGCCGAGGGCGGCGTGCTCCTCCCGGCGGCGGCGCTCGGGGCCGTACTCCTTGAGCACGGGCACGGCGGGCGGAAGGTGGTCGAACCAGTCGCCCGGGCGGTCGTCGGGTGAGCGGACGCACTCGGCGGTCGAATCCACCAGCCAGAGCATCATCGGCCGGGTCCAGTCGCCCGCGATCGAGTCCAGCGCGCCGACCTTGATGAGCGCGCGCAGGTCGGCGGGGGAGAGGCCGGTGCGGGCGCGGAGGTCGGCGAGGCTGGTGAAAGGGCGGAAAGGCGGAAGGACGGAAGGGCGGAAGGACGGAAACGCCGAAGGGCGAGACGTTCCGTCCTTCCGTCCTTCCGTCCTTCCGTCTCGCGCTTCCAGCACCCGCTCGACCCCCTCCGCCGACAGCTCCTTTACGAACTGCAGCCCGATCCGGAGCTCCCGCCCGCGGCCGGTCGTGCGGAATTCGCTCGCGTTTACGTCCGGCGGCAGCACGGTGAGCCCCATGCGCATGGCCTCGGCGACGTAGACGAATGGGTGATAGAACCCGCCCCCGTTGGCCAGCACCGCGGCCATGAACTCGGCCGGATGGTGCGCGCGCAGGTAGCAGGCGTGCTGCGCCACCTGGATGTACGACGCCGAGTGCCCCTTGCAGAAGCTGTAGCCGGCGAACGACAGGATCATCGCCCAGACCCGTTTGGCCGTTTCGGCGTCGCGGCCGAGCGCGAGCGCGCCGGTGAAGAACTCCTCGGCGTAGCCGGCGAGCGCCCGGGCGGGTCGCTTCTTGGAGAGCGACTTCCGGAGGCCGTCGGCGGTGGCGAGCGGCATTCCGGCAAAGGCGGCGCAGACGTTGACCACGTCCTCCTGGTAGACCATGACGCCGAACGTCTCGGCCAGCGTGTCGCGCAGCACCGGGTCGAGCGGCTCGTAGGGCGCGCCGTGCAGCCGCTCGAGATAGAGCCGGATGAAGCGGTTGGAGGCGGGACGGATGATGCTGGTGTTGAGCACCAGCAGCTCGAATGTATCGGCCCGGCTCTTGGCGCAGAGCGCCCGCGAGGCGGGCGACTCGGTGTAGAACACGCCCATCGTCCGGCCGGTGCGGAAGAGCTCCCTGGTGCGCTCGTCGTCGCCTGGATCGGAGGAGGTGTAGTCGATGTGTCGGCCGGTGTGCTCCCGCACCGCGGCGATGGCGTCGCGGATGACGGCGAGCGAGCGGTTACCGAGCAGGTCGATCTTGATCAGCCCCGCGTCCTCGGCGCCGTCCTTCTCGAACTGGATGACGGGCACGGTCAGGTCCGGGTGCCCGTCGAGCGTCCTGACCGCGCGCTCGGTCGGCACGTAGTCGGTGAGCGCGGTGGGCACGATGACGACGCCGCCCGGGTGGAGCGAGAGGTGCCGCGGCACGCCCACCAGTGGCGCCGCCATCCGGGCGAGCTCCTGCCAGCTCGGCGGCAGGTCGAGCGCCTTGAAGTTGGGGTGGGTGGCGAGCATCTCCTCGAGCGGCTGCTCCTCGTACCACGGGATCCGGCGCGTCACCTCGCGGATCTCGCCGTTGGGCCGCCCGTGCACCTTGGCCACCTCGCGGAGCGCGCCGCGCAGGCGGAAGCAGTTGTGGTTGGCCACCATCGCGGCCTGCGGATGGGGGTAGCGCCGGAATACGTAGGCGAGCACGTCGTCGCGCTCGTCCCACGGGAAGTCGAGGTCGATGTCGGGCGGGTCCGTGCGCGCCGGATTGAGGAACCGCTCGAACAGAAGCCCCGCGCCGAGCGGCTCGACGTGGGTGATGCCGAGACAGTAGCTCACGATCGAGTTGGCGACGGAGCCGCGGCCGCAGTGGGTGGGGCCGTGCTCGACGATGTCGCGCACCACCAGGAAGTAGTCGGCGAATCCCTTCACCCCGATGATCCGGAGCTCGTGCTCGAGCCGGTCGCGCGTCACCGGCGCGATGGTGCCGTAGCGCCGCTCGGCGCCGGCATAGGCGAGCGCGCGGAGCTCCTGGGTGGCGTCGTTCGCGTCGGCGAAGCGCGGCGACACCACGCGGCCCACCGGAATCCGGTACGCGCAGCGCTCGGCGATCTCGGCCGCGGCCCGCAGCGCCTCGGGACAGTCCGGGAACTGGCGCGTGAGGTCGGCGGTGGGGCGGAGCCAGGCGTCGCGGGGGGAGGGTCGGGCGGTCAGGCGGTCAGACGGTCGGGGGGTCTCACTCTCCTCCCGCCCGCCTGAGCGCCCGCCCGCCTGACCGCCCGAGAGCGTGCCGTTGAGGTGGATTGCCCGGAGAAGCCGGTGGCGGCTCCAGTCTTCGGGGTGCGCCATGACGACGGCGTTGGTGACGACGGCCGGGAGGCCCATGCGGCGCGCGGCGGCGAGCACGGCGTGGCGCTCCTTGCCGGGACGGAGCTCGGCGTAGAGGTCCCGCGGCCCACTCAGGCAGAGGACGCGCTCCAGGAAGGCGGGGTCCTGCGAGAGGAGGACGAGGCCGGCGCGATCGGCGGCGAGGGAGGCGGAAAGGCCTTCTTTCCGCCCTTCCGCCCAGCGAATCTCCGTGATCACCCGGCAGAGCGCCGCCCACCCGCACTCGTCCATCGCGAGGGCGACGGTCTCCTCATCCTCGGTGACGAGGTGCGCGCCGAGGATGGGTCGCACGCCGGCGGCCTCGCAGACGCGCTGGAACTCGACGGCTCCGTAGACGCCATTGGTATCGGTGCAGGCGAGCGCGCCGAACCCCCGCTCGGCTGCCGCGCCGGCGAGGACCTCGGGACTCGAAACGCCGATGCCGAAGGAGAAGTGGGTGTGGAGGTGCAGGTGGGTAAACATTCGCGGCGTGCGCCCACCGGGGTACGGGACGGGATCGCTTCGGGTTTTCTTCGGTAAGGTGCTGTCGGAGGCGGCGCCCGTCAAGGAGGCGCGTTACGGGACCGGGTAGCGCACAGCCGCCGCACCGTGCAGAACGCCGCCGATGCCGCTCCCGGCCGCCGGCGGACCACCGCTCAAAGCGGTCCGCCACCGCACCCGATAAGCTGCCTGGCGCGAGCGACTTGGCGCGTCCGGCGGTGTTCGGCCGGCCCGTGCCGGGCGAGTTCTCCGTTCCTTGCGTACAAGGCCTTTCACACCCCCACGAGGCCGTCCCGATGCTTCCCCGTCTCCAAGTCCAGATGCACGAGGTCCGTCTCGGCATGCGTCGCTGGCAATTGCAGCGGCAGGAGCGGGTCGCGCTTCGGCGGCTCGGCGGGGAGATCGCCCGCGCCTCCGATCGGGGCGGACAGGAAGAGCTCAGCAGGATCATCGCCGAGATCGGCGACGCGCATCGACGGCTGGCGGCGCTCGCCTCGGAAAGCGACGCCTCGATCGAGGCGGACCGCATCGACCTGCGTCGCGTTGCCGCGTGGATAAAGCCCGTCGTCGTGACGCGCGGCGTGTGTACCCGGTTGGTTCTGCGACACCAGCGCCGAGCCGTCCGTGGCCAGCTCGACGCGCGACACGAGGCGCTGGGCGCGGGCGCGGTGCGGCTCGGCATGGGCGTGGCTCGCCCCGAGCTGATGCACGCGCGGGCCGGCCTTGGGCGAGTGCAGGCGGAGCTCGAGCAGCGCCTGGCTGCCTTCGGCGGCACCGCGCATCCGGCGTGGACCGCGCGAGCGGGTGCGGAAGCCGTGGGCTTCGGACGCGCCATCCTGAGCCAGCTCCGCGCTCACCTCCTGCCGAAGGCCCCGGCGCTCGCCGGTATGGTGGCCGGCTGGTGGATCGCGAACACTTTTACCGATTCCCCCGTGCATTCGGTGCTTCGCTCGGTCGGCATCGGCCGCGGAGGGACTCACGTCGTCAGCGGTTCGACGTACAAGGCGATGCACTTCTGGCTGCCGCTCCTGGCGGCGGCGCTCTGCGCGTATCTGGGCGAGCGCATTGCCAGCTATTACCGTCAGCCGGCCGGAGCGCGCCATCGCATCGCGGCGCCCGATTTCTCCTCGGACGATGCTTGATATACCTTCGGCTCGCGGTTACTTTGCCGTCGGGAGTCGCGTCCCGATGATGACTCGTAGCGGCGGCAATATTTCGATCGTCGGCGGGTGTGGCCAGGCTGGTCACGATCATTGGTGGCGCGATTTTGCGTTTCGGCGAATCACGAGCTCTCGGAGCAGCGGTATGTCACTGTCGGTCAAGGCGCGGAGCACCGGGACCAATCGGCGTGGGCGTCACGCGATCGAGCGTGCGCGGCCCGCGGCCGTTGTGCCGCGCCTGCGCCATGCGCAGCTCATGCTCCCACGGGGCGTGCATCGGACACGCATGTCCGAGACTCGCACGCGGGCGGGGAGTGCGGCGGTTCGGCGGGTTCGAGCCGCGCCGCAGTCCCCGGGTCCGAGCGTGAAGCGCACCGAGGCCGTGAGGCTGCCCGCGTCCACCGGGTAGTCCGACACGGTTCTCCCGGAGGGCAGCATCGCCCCACCTGCGCTTCACTCGCAGGTGGGGCGTCGTGTTTCCGGGATGGCGAGCGCGGCCATCGGCGCGGACACCGACGATCCCAGGCGCCGAACGCGATCCGGGCTGGGCAACGCGACTCCCGAGCCCTGACACCATTGAAGGAGAAGCGCCATGAGAACACTCGAAAGGAAGAAGTCCGCCACTGCCGCGCGGCACGCGGAGCTGAGGGCCGGAATGGAGGAGGATCTCCGTCGACTCGTATTCGGCCGGTCCTCGCGTGGTGCGGGAGACGTCACGATGGAGGCGGTTCAGCAACTCGAGCCGCGGGGCCGCCGGCGCGGCCTGGAGTTGCTCGATGCCCTCCGCCGATTCGACACCGGCACGTACGGCATCTGCACCGGCTGCGAGACCCGGATCCCGTATGTGCGGCTCTCGGCCATTCCCGAGACGACCGTGTGCGTGGAGTGCAGCGGCGCGCGCGAGCTGCGCTTCCGGGCGTGATCGGGATGCGAGGCCTGCAGGTGAGAACCCAGTCAGGAGGTTCGACGATGAAGATCAGGATCCGGAGTACCTCGTCCGTGACGGACGGGCTGCGCGGACACATCGGGCGGCGGCTGAATTCGGCACTGGCCCGGTTCCGCGGCCACGTGGATGACGTTCAGGTGCGCCTCAGCGACGTCAACGGTCCGCGCGGCGGCGTGGACAAGCGGTGCCGGCTGGTACTGAGCGCCTCGCGCGGCGACGTCCTCGTTGCCGAGGGCCGCGCACCCAACTTCTACCAGGCGGTGGATCTCGCCACCAACCGCGCCGCCCGCTCGGTCCGGCGGGTGTCCGCCGCTCCACATACGATGAGGAGGTCGGCATGAGAGTCGCCCACGCCATGCGCACGGATCTCAGGACGATTCCCTCGACCGCGATGGTCTCCGACGCGGTCGCGGCGCTCGTGGAGGCCCGGATCTCCTCGCTGCCCGTCATGGACGGGCAGCGGCCGATCGGGGTCGTCTCGCAGCAGGACATTCTCCGGGCCGCGATGGAGAGCGATCAGGAGGGGCGCCCGCGCTGGTTCGCGGAGCGCACCCCGGTGATCGCGATCATGTCCCCGTGGCCGCCCGCGGTTGCCGCCGACACGCCGGTGGCGGAGGCCGCGCGCACGATGCTGTATCTCGACCTCAAGCGGGTGTTCGTGGTCGACGATGGCGACCTTGTCGGCGTGCTCTCGCAGGCCGACATCGCCGACGCGGTGGCCGTGGCCAGGCTGTAGAGCGGTGGGCGGGCGGTGGCCCGATCCGGTGCGGATCGGATCGCGGCTACTCTCCCGCCCGCTTCAGCTCTTCGAACCAGTTCAAGACCAGGTCGATCCGGCGCGGCGCCGACTCGGGGGGGACCTTGATCATCAGGAATCGCCGGCCGTCGGGCTCGACGTCGTAGTTGCCGGTGAAGAGCTCGGCGGGATAGGAGCCCGCGAACAGAAACCCGGGCCGGCCGGTCTCGCCCGTGGCGGGTACCACGCCCACCGCGAAGACGCTGTCGCCGCTGCGGTAGACCAGCTCGCGGCCGCCGCGCGTCCAGCGGGCCTCGGCCCCGCCGGAGGTGGAGATCTGACGCCGCAGGCGCCCAAGGTCGGGGAAGGATTGGAGATACACTTCGCGGCGGCCCGACTCGTCGGAGTCGTAGGCGAGCCACCGGCCATCCGGTGAGAAGGCCGGTCGGCGAGCGGAGAAGCGGCTCTGCAACAGTGGCCGGGCCTTGCCCTTTCCGTCCAACGGCAGCACCCAGATCTCGCTCGCCGCGGGGGCAGTCTGGGAGAACAGCAGGAGCTTGCCGTCCGATGAGACCGAGCCCGCGTACTTGTCGGAGCCTCCCACCAGGACCGGGGTTTCCGGCGAGCCGGCATCGGCCGCGCGCGAGTACAGGTCGAAGACCGGCTGCTCGGACGAGTAGATCAGGCGACGGCCGTCGGCGGTCCAGAAGGCCCCGAATTCGGCGGCGTCCCCGGACGTGATCCGGGTGAGGAGATCCCGGGCCGGCTCGTAGACCCAGATGTCCCGGTTGCCGCCGGTTCCGGTGATGGTGAGCGCGACCCGGCGTCCGTCGGGCGAGAGCGCCGGCTCGGAGTAGCGCCCCGGCCGTGTCAGGAGCGGTTGCTCGGTGCCGTTTCGCGAGACCCACACCGGGCGGGTCTCCCCATTCATCGTGGAGGCGGGAACATAGGCCAGGTCGCCACGGTCGGAGACGCTGAACGCCGCCATCCCGTTGGACGGCAGCCCGGCGACGTCGCCCAGAACCGGGATTGCCGGGCCGGTCACGGCCAGGTGGCGGAGGTCGAACGGCACCGCCAGCATCGACTCGCCGCTGGCGTAGACCAACTGCCCGGCGGTCAGGTAGCGGCCCATCACGCCGCCGCGCACCAGCACCTTGCGCTCGCCAGTCCGGAGGTCCAGCAGCTCGATCTTGGCGCGTTCGATGGGTGTGGAGAAATTGGTGAACACCACATGGCGCCGGTCGGGAAGAATCTGCGGCCACCAGTGGGCCAGCTCCCCAGCGGCGGTATCGGGTGTGGTGAGGCGCTCGGCCGTGCCGCCGCCCGCGCTCACCCGCCAGAGCCCGCTCTTGTACGATTGGGTATAGACGATGGTGCCGTCCGGCGCCCAGCTCCCGCCTCCCCAGCTCGCCTCCGCGATGACGATCGGAGCGCCGCCCTCCACCCGTACTTTCTTGAGCTTGCCCTCCGCGGTGAAACCGATCCACGCGCCGTCGGGCGAGAAGAACGGCAACGTGCCGTCCTCGGTCCCGCGGACCGGCACCACATCCGTCCGGCGGAGCTCCCGGAGCACAATCGTGGACTGGCCGGCGACGGTCACCGGAATCGCGAGCCGCCGGCCGTCGGGTGAGAACGCCGGCAGCGGGTTGCCTGCCTGAAGGCGGTCCGCCACCGGGAGCTGGATGGAGAATCGAACCGGCTCTCCCGGTGGGGACACGTTCGGCCGCGCGCGCACGAGCAGTCCGGCGATGACGAGAAGGGCGAGAGCGAGCAGGGCCCAGGGGAGGGCGGGCCGGGCGAGCCGCGCCGGGGCACGCCGGATCGGCGTGACGGCGGTCGCCGACGGCGGCCCGGCAAAGGTGGCCGCCGGAGTCCGGCCCGCCAGCGCCGCGGCGAACTCCGCGGCGCTGGCAAAGCGATCGGCGGGCAGCTTGGCCAGCGCCTGGTGAATCGCGGCGGCCGCTGCCGGCGGCACGGTGTCGCGCGCGGCGGTAAGGGGCGGGGGCTTCTCCGTGATGACCTTGGCGACGATCGCCTGCGCGGTCGAGCCGAGAAACGGCGGGTCGCCCGCCAGCATCTCGTAGGTGACCGCCCCGAGCGCGTACACGTCGCTGCGAGGGCCGATCTCGCGCTCGCCCATCGCCTGCTCGGGGCTCATGTAGTGGGGGGTGCCGAGCGACATGCCGGTCTCGGTCATCCGGGTGCTTCCCGCCTTGCTGGCGGCGAGCGCGATGCCGAAATCCGCCACCAGCGCCTGCCCGTCGTGCAGCAGGATGTTCTCGGGCTTGATGTCGCGATGGATGACGCCGTGGCGGTGGGCATAGTCGAGCGCGCTGGCCACCTCGCCCGCGATGGAGAGGGCCTCGCCGACGGGCAGTTGCTTCTCGCGGGTGAGCCGGTCGCGCAGCGATTCGCCTTCGACGAACGGCATCACGTAGAAGAGGAACCCGTCGACCTCGCCCGAATCGAAGAGCGGCAGGATATGCGGGTGCTGCAGGTTCGCGGTGGTCCGGACCTCGGCCAGGAACCGCTCGGCGCCGATCACGGCCGCCAGCTCGGGGCGCAGCAGCTTGAGGGCGACCGGGCGGCTGTGCCGGACATCGTGGGCCAGGTAGACCGTGGCCATCCCGCCGGCACCGAGCTCGCGGTCGAGCCGATAGCGATCGGCGAGCGCGGCCTGTAACCGGATCAGCACATCTTGCACGCTGGCCGCATGGGAATAGGGTGCTTCAAGATGAGCCCGTTGCGGCCGGCTGGCTAGGAGACCGCGACCGACTCGGCCGCGGGCGCCGTCGCCGGTGACCCGAAGGCGTCAGGTGACGGAGGGCTCGGCGCGCCGGCGGCGGTAGTAGGCCGCCGCGTTGGTGCGGTTGCCGCAGCTCCGCATGTCGCACCACCGGCGGGTGCCGTTCCTGGTCACGTCGAGAAAGTAGAGCACGCAGTCGGGGTGCGCGCACTGCCGCACCCGGCCGGGGTCGGCATGGCACAGCAGATCGGCCGCCGCCTCGGCGATCGGCACCAGCAGGTCCTCTGGTTCCTCCACCCGGACCCCGCGCTCTAAGGTGAACCCCTCGCCGTCCGGGGCCGGCACGATCCGCGACGTGCCGGCCCCCCGCGCCAGCAGCTCGTTCACCCGCGCCACGGCCGCGCGCGGAACCGGCTTCCCTTCCGACCACGCGCGCGCCAGCCGGCGGAGCGCGCCCCGGAGCTCCCGAGCCGCCTCGACCGCCGACTCGCCCCGGCGGCGGCCACCCCACCGGACGAGTGAGGCGCGGGCGGCGCCCGGGTCGAGCGCGCCGGCGCGCACGAGCCAGCCGGCCAGGTCGTCCAGGCCGGTCAGCAGGTCGCGCGGCCTTCCCTCGCTGGCGATTTCGGTGTTGACGAAATCGAGCGCGCGATGGTTGCCGACGAAGATGAACGGAGTGGTGGCGGGCCTGCTCATGGCCGGGAGTATAAGCGGCAAAAGCTTGGTTGACAAATGAGGGACGGCGAGGTATCACTAGCAAACAGCAATTTTGCTGCTGTGACCACCGCCTGCTCCGGAGCTCATCATGACCGCTGCAACATCCACCCTCGATATCGCTCCCGGCCACGTCGGCCTGTCCGTCACCGACCTCGACCGGTCGCTCGCATTCTATCAGGACATCCTCGGGCTCGAGCTCATCCAGGCAGCGGCGCACGACGGCCAGCGGTTCGCCTTCCTGGGCGTCGGCGGCCGGCTCCTCCTGACGCTCTGGCAGCAGAGCACGGACGCCTTCGATCCGCAGCAGGCTGGCCTCCACCACCTGGCACTCCAGGTGCCGACGCTCGATGCCGTCGAGGCGGTCGAGTCGAAGCTCCGGGCGCGCGGCGTGACGCCCCGCTACGACGCTATCGTGCCGCATCAGGAAGGGGCCGAGTCGGCCGCGCTCTTCTTCACCGATCCCGACGGCATCCGGCTCGAGGTCTACAGCCCGACCGGCGCCGCGGGGCGCGCGGCGCCGGTGGCCGGCGCGCCGTCGTGCGGCTTCTTCTGATGGGACCGTTCCACGAGGGCGAGCTGGCCGTCCAGCGGCGCGCCGGCGTCGCGGCGAACGCCGAGCGCATCGGGCGGATCATCCGGCGGGAGATCCCCGAGGCCGCGCGCGCGTTCGCGGCCGCGCAGCGGTTCGTCATCCTGGGCGCGGCAGACGCCGCCGGCCGCGTGTGGGCCACGCTGCTGCAGGGCGAGCCGGGCTTCCTCTCGGCACCGACGGAGGAGCTGCTGCGAATCGATGCCCGTGCCCCGCCCGGCGATCCGCTGACCGAAACCCTGGCCCGCGAGGCGGACATCGGCCTGCTCGTCATCCATCCGGCGACCCGCCGGCGCATGCGGGTGAACGGCCGAGCGCATCCCCGCGAGCCGTACGGGCTGGAGGTCGCCACGCGCGAGGTCTACTCCAATTGCCAGAAGCACATCCGGGCGCGCGAGGTGGGGTTCCCGCGTGCGACCGGGCAGTCGCTCGTCGTCGAGCGCGGCGGCGCGCTGACACCGGCCCAGGCGGCGTTGCTCGCGGCCGCCGACACGCTCTTCATCGCGAGCCGGCATCCGCGTGCGGGGGCCGACGTCTCGCATCGTGGGGGGCCGCCGGGATTCGTGCGAATTTGCGCGCCCGACCGGCTGGTGATGCCGGACTACCCCGGCAACATGATGTTCAATACCCTGGGCAACCTGGCGGCCGATCCGCGCGCGGGGCTGCTGCTGGTGGACTTCGACGGCGGCGGCACGCTCCAGCTCACCGGCCGCGCGGCCATCCACTGGGACCCGGCCGCGCGGGGTGACTTCCCCGGGGCCGAGCGGCTGGTGGAGCTGAGAATCGACGAGGTGGTGGCGACCACCAGCTCGATCGGCGATTCGGCAGGTTCGAAGGGGCACCAAGGACACTTCTGTTAAGGACGCTTTTATTGTTGCTTACCCGCGACAACTCCCACGTCCTTCGTGGCCCTCGCTCCCCCGTGAAAGGCCGGTCAGCCCCATGCGCGCGGTGATCTACACTGGTGCCGGCGGCCCGGAAGTCATCAGCATCGGCGAAGTTCCCAAGCCGGAAGTCCGCCCCGGGCACATCCGCGTCCGCGTCCACGCGGCCGGCGTCAATCGCGCCGACCTGATCCAGCGGCGGGGCCAGTACGCGGCCCCTGCCGGCTGGCCGGCCGACATCCCCGGGCTGGAGTACGCGGGCGAGGTCGAGGCGGTGCGCGGCACATCACCGTGGAAGGTGGGTGACCGGGTGATGGGCCTCGTCGGCGGCGGTGCGCAGGCCGAGCTGGTGACGGTGCCGCAGGACGAGGTGCTGGCGATTCCGGACGGCCTGTCGTACGCGGAGGCCGCGGCCATTCCCGAGGTGTTCCTCACCGCGTTCGATGCACTGGTGGCGCGCGGGCGGCTCGCCGCCGGCGAGCGGGTGTTGATTCACGCGATCGGGAGCGGCGTCGGCACCGCGGCTGCGCAGGTGGCCAGGCATCTCGGCGCCACCGTGCTCGGCACCTCGCGGAGCGCCGAGAAGCTGGCGCGGGCGCTGGTCTACGGGCTCGATCACGGGATCGACACTTCCCGCACGTCGTTCCGCGAAGCGGTGGGCGAGCCGGTGGACGTCGTGCTCGACGTCCTCGGTGGACCCGCGTTCGCCGACAATCTCGCGGTGCTGGCGCCGCGCGGCCGGCTCGTGCTGCTCGGCTTCCTGGCCGGGAGCCGGACCGCGGCGGACCTCGGCCCCATCCTGCGGAATCGCCTCGAGGTGATCGGCACGGTGATGCGCACCCGCGGCCCGGAGGAGCGAGCGCCGCTGGTGCGCGCCTTCGCGGAACGGATGCTGCCGCTCTTCGACCAGCGCATCGAGCACGCGACACCGCTCCGGCCGGTGCTGGAGCGCACCTACCCCATGACGGAGCTCGCGGAGGCGCACCGGGCGCTCGAGCACAACGAGACATTCGGGAAAGTCGTCGCGACGTGGTGAGCGCGAGCTCCCGCACCCATGGGCGGGTGACAGTCTGCCCCGGGCGGGCCGCGCACCGGGTCATGTTGTCCCTCCGACTCGCCTGGGGTGCCGAATACCGGCCGGCATGCCGCGCGACGCGTGGTCCGGATGTTGCCCCTTCGCCGCATTCCGAGCCGTCCGATCCTCGGGCGGCACGACAAGGCTTCGATGGAGGCAACGCATGTTCGGATATTCCGCGGTGGCGACGGCGCTTCTGATGCTGGGTGCCGCCTCGCTCGCGCAAGCTCAGCAGGCCACCAGCGACACGGCTGGGAGAGACAGTACTCACGCCATGCGCGTACGCGCACGGGATGAGCGCACCATCACCGCCGACACGGTCCGGCTGCATCGGGAGATGGCGATCCGGGACTCCGCCCGGACGCTGCTGGATCAGGATCAGGCCCAAACTCACGCGACCGGAAAGCAGATCGACTCGCTCAAGGCCGTGCTCGATCGCGAACGGAAGGCCACCCCGCGCGACACCGTGGCGATCAACCGCAACCTGGCCGCGCTGACGGGCCTGCGGCAGAAGCTCGACCGGGACCTGGACCGGGATCGCCGGGTGAAGACGCGGGTGGACTCGCTCGACTCCCGAATCCGGAAGGAGTCGGAAGCCGCGATCGACGCTCACCAGAACATCAAGGAGAGCCGCACCACGCCGCAGGCGCATGCCGCGGCCTCGAAGACGCACCGCTGACGCCGGAGACGCCCGTCGCCCGCACCAGCCCCTGCCCGCCCCAGCGCCCCCGGATCCGATCGATCGCGTGCTGCAGGGCGCGGGCACGGGCGGACGGGTCACCCCGAGGAGAGCTCTCCTCGGGGTGATTCGCTTCGCCGGCATCCGGCCCCTCCCACAGCTCGAGCTGCCCCTCCGCCTCCTCCAGCCGGTCCAGCGTGAGCGCCACCGCGCGCACCGCCAGCCGCCGCGCATTGGCCCGGGTGAACGCGCGGCGCGCCGCGTCCCACAGCTCGGCATCGAGCGCCGCGGCGTGAAGCGCCACGGCGCGGGCAGCGGTGGCGTGATCGACGTAGGTGAGGGCGACACGGAGCCGCCGCGCCACCAGCCCGCGCCGGCGGAGCCGGCGGCCGAGCCGCTCGCCCATGAGACGCAGCAGCGGGAACAGCACGCCGAGGTCGTTGGTGTCGGTGGCCAGCGTGTGGGCCACATGGAACTCGGCCTGCCGCTCGGGCGGCAGCACGGGGCGCGGGTCGATGCCGCGCGCCTGCGCCCGGAGCGTGCGCCCGGCACCCCCGAAGACGGCACAGAGCGCGGTCTCGGAGATGGCCGCGACCTCGCCGATCAGATCGAGCTGATAGTCATCCAGCCGCCGACGCATCTTCGGATGCAGCTCGGGGAGCACGTCGAGCGGATGCGGCGCCAGGAAGCCGGCCTCGGCACCACCGGGCACCTCCAGCAGCGGCTCGGGCTTGACCACGGTGGTGGCCGCCTGGCTCACGAGCTTGTTGGCGGCGATGCCGACGGAGACCGGAAGCCCCAGCCGTGCCCGCACCTCGCGCTGCACCCGCGCGGCCACGTCCACCGCCGGCCCGAAGAGCCGGCCGGTGCCGGTGAGGTCGAGAAAGGCGTGGCCGTAGCCGTGGGGCTCGATGACCGGCGCGTACACCCGGAGCACCTCGTGCAGCGCCTGCGAGGCCCGCGCGTACAGCCGCGGGTTGGGCGGGAGGAGCACGAGGTCGGGGCAGCGCTTGAGCGCCTGCCGCACCGGCATTCCCCGCTCGATGCCCGCCAGCCGCGCCTCGGCCGAGAGCGCGAGGATGGTGGCGCGGTCGGCGCCGGGCGGCGCGACCGCGACCGGTCGCGTGCGGAGGGCGGGTGCGACGAGGCCTTCGAGGGTGGTGCAGAAGGCGGGAGGGTCGATGAAAAGGACGGAGCGCATGGGACAGCGGGCGCTACAGCAGCCGCGGCTGCTCCGCCGCCGCCCGGTCCTCGCGCCCCTCGAGCTGCCGGCTCCGCCGCATTCCCTCCTCCACCGGAAACCCATGCCGCCGCTGCAGCTCGTGCAGCCGTTCCGACAACGCGCGCTGGTACACCGGGCTCACCCCCTCGCGCCGGGCGTAGTGCCGCTGGTACCGCTCGGCCAGCTCCGGAAACTCGCGGGCGAGCACGGGAAGGAAGCGCTGCCGCGCCGCGGGGCCGAGCCGGAGCGCCGACCCGACCACGTAGCGGGCACCGGCCGCCTTCGCCGCGCCCATGAGCCGGTCGAGCCCCGCGCGATCGTCGGTGATGCCCGGAAGGATCGGCGCCAGGAGGAGCCCGGCGTGAATGCCGGCGGCGGTGAGCCGGCCCAGGGCGCGGATCCGCGCCGCCGGCACCGGCGAGCGAAGCTCGAGCCGGCGCGCCAGCCGGCGGTCGAGTGTCGCCAGCGAGATGTTCACCGTGACCTCGTGCCGCTCGGCGAGCCGGCCGAGCAGGTCGAGGTCGCGCGTCACCAGCGGCGACTTGGTGATGATGCCGATGGCGAGCCCGCGGTGCCCCAGTAGCACCTCCAGGATCCGCCGGGTGAGCTGGAACCGCCGCTCGGCGGGCTGGTACGGGTCGGTGGCCGTGCCGATGACCAGCGTGTGCCCGGCGAGCCGCGCGGGGTCGAGCGTGCGGGCGAGCACCTCGGCCACGCCGGTCTTGACCAGGATGCGCTTCTCGAACGCCTCCCACGCGGGGAGCGGCTCCGGCGCCGCACCGCTCCGCTCGACCGCGTAGCGGTGCGTATCGCGCGCATAGCAGTAGGTGCAGCCGAACTCGCAGCCGACATACGGGTTGACCGACCAGAACCCCATGCCGGTGGAGGTCGCGGTGTTGAGCACCGAGCGCACCGGGAGCTCGAGGAAGCGAGTGCCGCGCTGCCGCTCGTCCAGCACCGCCCACCGGCGCTCCGGCGCCTCGGGCGAGGGCAGCAGGTCGAGCTGCCGCGGGGTCACCCGCAGCGGCCCCAGCCGCAGTGGCGGCAGCTCACGCACCCGGAGGCGCGGATGAGCGGGCCGGCGCACTCGGGACAGACGCGGAGGACGGTCTCGGCGGAGGGGTCGTGCCGGGGCGGTTGATAGCGCGTGGGCGCGAGGGGCGGGCGAGGGTGGAAGGGTGGCATGGCGGCTCCCGCAGTTTCGGTATTTGTTCGGTACGCCTCCTCATAAATGGGCCCCGCGGTCAGGCATGTCAAGGGCGGCCCGGGTTCCATAGCTTCTTCCGCAGGTGAGGTTGCCTTCCCAAGCCTTTGCCGGAGCTTGTCGATGGAATCACAGGAGGGCTGGTACGAAGGATTCGACGGCGCGCGGCTCTTCCTGCGCACCTGGTCGCCAGCCTCCCGATCCCGCGCCGCCGCGATCTTCCTCCACGGCCTCGGCGACCACTCGGGCCTTTACCCGATGATCCCCGACGCGCTGGTCCCGCGCGGTCTCGCGGTCTACGCGCCGGATCTGCGCGGGAACGGGCGGTCGCCGGGGCAGCGGGGCCATGTGGAGTCGTGGGCGGATTTCCGGGGGGACCTCCACCGGCTGGTCGCGCGGGTCGGGTCGGCGGCGCCGGGCCGGCCGCTATTCCTTCTGGGCAACAGCCTCGGCGGGCTCATCGTGCTCGACTACGCGCTGCGCTACCCGGCTGATGCGCGCGGGGTCGTGGCGCTCTCCCCGCCGCTCGGCGAGCTCGGGGTCCCGTCCGCGCTCCTCGCCCTGGGCCGCGTGGCATCACGGATCTGGCCCCGCTTCTCGCTCCAGACCGGGATGGACCTGACCGGGCTCTCCCGCGATCCCGCGGTGGTTGCCGACGTGCTGGCCGACCCGCTCTTTCACCGGCGCGGCACCGCGCGGCTCTCGACGGAGGTGACCGGGGCGATCGCCCGGGTACAGGAACAGGCGGCCCGGTTCCCGGCCCCGGTGCTGGTCATGCATGGCTCGGCCGACCGCATGGTGCGGCCGGATGGGAGCCGGCAGTTCATCCACCGGGTGCGCCATCCCGACAAGCGGCTGATCGAATACGACGGCGCCTATCACGCGCTGCTCGCCGACCTGGACCGGGAGCGAGTGCTCTCGGATCTCGGCGCATGGATCGCCGCGCATCTCTGATTCGCGCGCTTGCGCCCGGGCGGTCGGGACTCCATTTTCTCCGCGCTGCACCAGCACGCACCCATCATCCGCACAGCAGCTCACGCTTTCCATTCGCCTCCCCGGGGGCGCCGTCTCGTGAGGTTTCCATGCCGATCCGTTTCCGGATCTCTTCGCTCCTCGCTTCCGCCGCCGCCTTCCTGGTCATCTCCGGCGCGGCCACGCCAGCGGAGGCGCAGTTCGGCCGGAAGTTGAAGGACGCGCTCAAGAGCAATGCGGAGAACAAGGCCGTGCAGAAGGCGGTCGAGAAGGAGGACAAGGCGATCGATGCCGCCACGACCGGTGGCACCGATTCGGCCAGGGCCGACTCCGCGGCGCCCGCTGCCGCGGCCGGTGCCGACAAGGCCGAGTCGCTCAAGCCCGGCGAGGGCGCCTGGGCCAACTACGACTTCAAGCCCGGCGAGCGGGTGCTCTACGCCGACGACTTCACGGGCGACGAGGTGGGCGACTTCCCCAAGCGGATGGAGTTCAAGGAGGGAGCGCTGGAGATCGTCGAGTGGCAGGACGCCCGGTACCTCCGCGCCACCAGCGACTCCAAGTTCTACCTCACCCTGCCCGAAGTGCTGCCGGAGCGGTTCACGATGGAGTTCGACTACACGATCCCGGCCGGCGAGGTGTGGATCTCCTTCGGCAACGAGAACAAGCGGATCGAGTTCGGCGGCGACGGCACCACGACCGTCTACAACCAGGACACCAAGATCACGGCCAACGGCCAGGTGGCCGACAACGAGCGCGGCAAGCTGCGGAAGGGCCGGGTGCTCGCGGACGGGAAGTACGTCAAGGTGTACGTAGACGATACCCGCGTCCTCAACGTGCCCAACGCCGATCTCGGGCGGGCCGACAAGATCCTGTTCTACACCGACGCCGACGTGAAGACGCCGTCGCTCTTCGGCAATTTCCGCGTCGCGGCGGGCGGGAAGAAGCTGTATGACGCGCTGGCAGCCAGGGGCCGGGTGGCTACGCAGGGGATCTACTTCGACACCGGCAGCGACCGGATCCGGCCCGAGTCCACGCCCACGCTGAAGGAGATCGGGGCGATGCTCAAGGACCACCCCGAGCTCAAGCTCACGATCGAGGGGCACACCGACAACGTCGGTTCGGCGGCATCGAACCAGGCCTTGAGCGAGAAGCGCGCGGCGGCGGTGCGCCAGTTCCTGATCGACAGCTATCAGGTGGACGCCGCGCGGCTCGAGGCGAAGGGACTCGGCCAATCCAAGCCGGCCGGCTCGAACGACACGCCCGAGGGAAGGCAGAACAACCGTCGGGTCGAGCTGGTCAAGTCATGAGGCGACGGCGCGAGTAAGCGCCCGCGGGCGGATGTGACGCGGGCTCTCGCGCCACGGCGCCCGCGTCGCTAAAGTGAGACGGATGCTGTCGCATTTCGCGCGCGCGCTGCGCCTGCATTGCCCGCACTGCGGGGGCGGACCGATCTTCACGAGCTGGTCGCGCCTGCTCCCCGCATGCCCGGTCTGCGGGCTGGGGCTCGAGCGCGACCAGGGCTACTGGGTCGGGGCGTACTTCTTCAACCTCATGGCGATGGAGGTGGCGTTCGTCGTCTGGTTCGTGGGTTTCCTGCTCGCCACCTGGCCCGATCCGCCGTGGGGACTGTTTCAGGCCATCACCATCCTGCTGATGGTGGTCGTCCCGTTCGTCTTCTTCCCATTCTCCAAGACGCTGTTCCTGGCGTTCGACCTCTTGGTGCGCCCGCCCGAAGCCGGCGACTTCGCGGCCCCGCGCGAGCCGGCCCGTCGCCTGCCCCGAAGCTCCCCCCGCGACGCGAGCTGACGGCCGACACTACATTGTCGCATGCCGTTCTCCTTCCGGGCCCGCCGCCGGCTGGTCCGTCTTCGGGGTAGCGCCGTCGTCGGAAGCCCCGTCGTCGCAGCGCGAGGGGTGTGGGACGGGTTCGTCGACTGGTTCAACGGGTTGGGCCTCAGCGAGAACGCCATCCTGCTGGCGTTCGCCGTGGCGGTGGGCATCGGCGGCGCGCTCGGCGTGGTGGTTTTCTACAAGCTGATCGACGCGGCCTACGCCGTCTTCTATCAGTGGCCCTCCGGCTTTCTCCCGCGCAACAGCTTCCTGGCCTATCGCCCGCTGATCACCGCCGCCGGCATCGCTTCCGCCTGGGCGATCATGCGCCGGCTCGGGCGCGGTCACGAAGGGCTCAACGTGCCGGACGTACAGCTCTCCGTGGCTCGCCGAGGCGGCCGGATTCCGACGCGGCCGGCCCTCGCGCGGACGGCGGCGAGCGCCGTTACCATCGGCGCCGGCGGGTCGGCCGGGAGCGAGGGGCCGGTGGCGGTCCTCGGCTCCGCGCTGGGCTCCTGGCTCGGCGGGATCTTCCGATTCGAGTCCAGCCGGGTCGTGACGCTCGTCGGCGCGGGCGCGGCGGCCGGGATCTCCGCGGCCTTCAACGCGCCGCTCGCCGGGGCCTTCTTCGCCCTCGAGGAGATTCAGGGCGCGTTCGCGGCGGGCGCCTTCTCCGCCGTGGTGGTGAGCAGCGTCGTCGCTGCGATCGTGTCCCGGGCGGTGTTCGGCAATCATCCCGCGTTCCCCATCCCGGTCGAGTACGGCTACACGCTCACGCGCGAGGTCGTGCTCTTCTATCCGCTGCTCGGCGCGCTCACCGGGCTCGTCTCCGCGCTGTTCATCCGCTGCTACTTCGGCATGGACGGGTGGTGGAAGCGGCTCCCGGTGCCGGCGGCGGCGCTGCCCTGGATCGGCGGCGTACTGGTGGGCACGATGGTCTACCTCTCCCGCGGGATCCTGGTTGGGTACGGCCACCTGGCCGTGCGCGTCGACGTGTTCGGCCGCATGGCGTGGTACTACCTCCTGCTGCTGGCGGTGGGGAAGATCCTGGCCACCTCCGTGACACTCACCACCGGCGGCTCGGGCGGCCTCTTCACGCCCTCGCTCTATATCGGCGCGGCCACCGGCGGGGCCTTCGGCGTGGCGCTCCAGGGGCTGTTCCCCGGCATGCACATCAGTCCCGAGGCATACGCGCTGGTCGGGATGGGCGCGCTGGTGGCGGGGGCCACCAACGCGCCGATCACCGGGATCCTCATCGTGTTCGAGATGACCAACGACTATGCGATCGTTCTTCCGCTCATGCTCACGACGGTCATCTGCCATCACGTGGCCCGGCGGCTGGAGCCCGATTCGCTCTACAGCGGATGGCTGCGCCGGCGCGGCGAGCGGATCGAGCAGGGAGCGGATCGGGCGCTGCTGACGGGCCTCAGGGTGCGGGACGCCTACGAGCGCTCGCCCCAGTCGTTCCGCGCCGAGGCGCCGCTCCCGACCCTGCTTCAGCACCTCCGGCCGGGCGAGCAGACCACGTTCCCGGTGATCGATGCCGACCACACCCTGCTTGGCGTGGTGACGATGGCGGAGCTGGGCCAGCTGGCGCGCGACCAACCGCAGCTCTCGGGGCTGCTGATCGCCGCGGACGTGGCCGGGCCGACGGAGACGGTGACCCCGACCGACTCGCTGCTCGAGGCCACGCGGCGGCTCGGCACCCGGGGCGCCTCCGCCCTTCCGGTGGTGGATCGGCCCGGTGGAGACCGGTTGATCGGGCTGCTCACGAGGAGCCACATTCTCGCGGCATACGAGCGGGCGCTGACCAGCGGCCACTGAGCCGGTGACCTTCGCCACACCCCGGCGTCCGGGATCCTGCTACCCTGGGCGGACATCGTCCGGAGCCGCACCGCCATGCCTGCCGACCGCCCGGTCCCCCGTTTTCCGAGGTCCACCCCCGCCGGAGTGTCCGGGGTGCTGGAACGCAACATCGCGGCGCTGGTGGAGCGGCGCCGGCAGGAGGAGCGCGAGCGCACTCTGGACGAGCGGGCCGCGGAGGCGATCTCCCGCTTCGCGGGGAGCATGCGCTTCGTCTACGTCCACCTGGTGCTGGTGGGCCTGTGGGTCGCCATCAACCTGGGCCTCACACCCTTGCCGCGGTTCGATCCGACTTTCGTGGTCCTGGCCATGGTGGCGTCGGTCGAGGCCATCTTTCTCTCCACCTTCGTGCTCATCACCCAGAATCGCATGGCGGCAATCGCGGACAAGCGGGCGGATCTCGACCTGCAGATCAGCCTGCTGGCGGAGCATGAGATTACGCGGGTCGTCGCACTGGTGAGCGAGATGGCCGAGCGGATGGGAATCGAATCGGCGCGGGATCCGGAGCTGGCGGAACTCTCGCGGGACGTCGAGCCGGAGCGGGTGCTCGACAGCCTCGAAGCATCGGAGGCGGCGGCGCGGAAGGGGGAGGATGGTTGAAGCGGGCCGGGCGCCGAATTGCCCGGATATCGGATTCACCACAGAGGCACAGAGGGCACGGAGGTACACGGAGACAAACAACCAGTTTGCTTGCTGTTCTCTCTGGTCCTCCGTGCCCTCTGTGCCTCTGTGGTGAATCGAACACCCCGACGACTCAGGCGCCCACCACCACGGGCACGTCCTCCTCGAGCCAGTCCCCGGGCCGCGCCAGCACTTCCCCCACTCGGAGGCGGCGCGGCGGCGGTGCGCTGGATGCCGCCGTGTGCGCGGCACCGTGGCGGAGCAAGAAGAGCGTCTCCCCGGCGTTCCGCGCGTGCTCCGCGACGAACGCCGCGAGGGCCCGGGGCCAGCCGCCGGCCGGGGCGGGAATCCCAGCCCCGAGCCGATGCCGCTCGATGGCCGCGATCAGCGAGCCGCGGGTGCGTCCAGCGCGCCGGTAGCGCTCCCGGAGGTGGCGCTCGTCTTCCCGCGGGTCGGGCCGGCGGGGACGGACGAGGTCGCACGAGCAGGCGCCTACGAGAAGGCGGACGACGGTCTGGGCGGCGGGGTGGAGGGCCAGAAGCGCCAGCCGGTCGGCGCTGTCGGCCGGCTGGGCGGCCAGGCCGGCGGGCAGCATCGACCGCACCTCACTCAGCGTGAGGGGGCTTGCGGCGAAGAGGACGTAGCACAGAGGTCAGATCGGGAGGTCGTCGCGGATCAGCACGAGGATCGCGGCCTGGGGCACCACGAGGTACTTCTGCTCCTCGAACGAAATCTCGACGGCGGCCTTGCGGAAGAAGATGGCGTGGTCGCCGACCCGCGCCTGCATGCCGCGGCCACGGCCCTCCCGCGCGTCCACCTTCCATGGCTCCTCATCGAGCGAGCCGAGGTCGGCAATCGGGGTGCCGGGCCCGGTGGCGGCGATGAGGCCGGTCTGGACCTGTTGGGCGTCGAGGGCCGTGGCCGGCAGGTATAGACCCACCCGGGTCCGGTCCTCCCCGTCCTCGGGGATGATGAGGACCCGGTCACCGACGACGAGGAGCTGCTTCCCGGGCTGGTCCGTCACCGCTCCCCTCTGACTTCCTCCGCCGTCTGATGCACCGTGACCAGCTCCACGATGCGCAGCCGCCTGGTGGTGGCGGGCAGGCGGAGGCTGATCTCGTCGCCCACGCGGCCGTTGGTCAAGGCACGGCCGAGGGGAGAGGCGAGCGAGATGTGGCCGGCGTCGATATCCATCATCTCGGCCAGCACCACGACGTAGGTGTCGGTCTCGCTGGTCTCCAGGTCGAGCACCGTCACCCGCGAGCCCAGCCCGACCCGGTCGGTCGGTGCTTCGGTCGTGGCGAGCTGGCCCAACTGGTTGAGCCGCTGGTGGAGCTGGCCCAGACGGGCCTGGACGAACTGCTGCCGCTCGAGCGCGGCCTTGTACTCGGAGTTCTCTCGCAGGTCGCCCAGCTCGACCGCCTGAGCGATGGACTGGGGCAGGAGCACGTTCAGTTCATGGCTGAGCTGGTCGATCTCGCGGCTCAGCTTTTCCCGCATCTCACGGATCATGGTGGGACCAGGGAACAGAGAAAAGTCGGCCCCGAGCGAAGCCGCTCAGGGCGATCGTGGTGAAAGCTTTCAGAAGATACCACCCCGGGCGCACCGGGGGAATGCGCACCGGAAGGGAGCTTTAAGAATGCGGGCAGCAAGGACTTTCCTTGACCTTGCGACTTGAATCCCGTAAACTGCGGCGGCCCGCTGCCCGCGTGGGTGTGAGCGTCGATTCTCACCAACAGGATGGCCGTGTAATGCCCCTTACTCCTGCCTCCCGGCACCTTCGCCGGTGGGCGTGCGTTCTGCCCCTGCTCGTCCTCGTCGCGGGCGCCTGCAGCCCGGGACATTATCCGCAGACGTCGCTCCGGCCGCTGTCGGACTTCGCGCGGATCGGCGACGACATCCAGAACAACACGCTCTACTGGGCAACCGGTGTCTTCGTGCTGGTCGAGGGGGCGCTGCTCTACGCCATCTTCCGCTTCCGCGGCCGGCCGGACGATCCCGAACCGCGCCAGGTGCACGGCAACACGGTCATCGAGATCATCTGGACCGTCATTCCGGCCCTGATTCTGGCTGCCATCGCGGTGCCGACGGTGCGGGGAATCTTCCAGACGAACGCCATCCCCACCGGCGATGTGCTCCGGGTCGACGTGGTCGGCCACCAGTGGTGGTGGGAGTTTCGCTATCCAACGCTCAACCTGACGACGGCCAACGAGTTGCACATTCCGGTCGGGCAGACGGTGTCACTCCACCTGGGCTCGGCGGACGTGGTCCACAGCTTCTGGCCGCCCCGGTTCGCCGGCAAGCGGGACGTCTTCCCCAACCGGGAGACCCGACTCTGGTTCAAGGCGGAGCAGGCGGGCGAGTACCCGGGCCAGTGCGCCGAGTTCTGCGGGATCCAGCATGGACGCATGGCCTTCCGGGTGCGGGCGCAGTCACCCGCGGAGTTCCAGACCTGGGTGGCGCATATGCAGACGCTGGGCGTGAAGCCGGCGCCAGCGGCGGCGGCCCCGGCCAAGGACTCGGTCCACACGGCCAGCGCCGGCGCCAGGGTGCAGAGCGCGCCGCAGACCTCGGCGCCGACAGGGCCACAGAGCACGGCGCAGGCTGCGCCCACGGATCCGGCCTACGCGGCGGGCGAGAAGCTGTTCGCGGCGAAGGGCTGCGTGGGCTGCCACTCGCTCACCGCGGTGAACGCTCCCAAAGGGATGGTCGGGCCGAATCTGGCCAACGTCGGGGCGCGCACCTATATCGCCGCGGGCACCCTCAAGAATACGGACGAGAACCTGGCCCACTGGATCCGCGACCCGCAGGGCATCAAGAAGGGCGTGCTGATGCCGAATCTCGGCGTCACTGCCGACGAGGCCCGGTCGCTCGTCGCCTTCCTCCGCGCACATCAATAAGGGCTCGTATGGCAACCACCGCACTCGACCAGCAACGGGCCCACGCGGCCACAGGCCACGAACCGACCGGTCTCTGGAGCTGGATCACCACGGTCGACCACAAGCGGATCGGCATTCTCTACGGCGCCACCGCCTTCACCTTCTTCCTCATGGGCGGCATCGAGGCCCTGCTGCTGCGCATCCAGCTCGGCACGCCGAACAACACGTTTCTGTCGCCGGAGACGTACAACGAGCTGTTCACGATGCACGGCACCACCATGATCTTTCTCGCGATCATGCCGCTCAGCGCCGCGTTCTTCAATTTCATCATCCCGCTCCAGATCGGCGCCCGGGATGTGGCGTTCCCGCGGCTCAACGCGTTCAGCTACTGGGTCTTCCTCCTGGGCGGCCTGTTCCTGAATGCGAGCTGGCTCTTCGGGGCGGCGCCGGACACCGGCTGGTTCGGCTATGCCAACCTCACGTCGAAGCAGTACTCGCCCGGGCTGCACGTGGACTTCTGGATGCTGGGCCTCCAGACCCTCGGTGTGGCGTCGCTGGCGGCGGCGGTCAACTTCTTCACGACCGTTCTGAACATGCGGGCGCCCGGCATGAAGCTCATGCGGATGCCGATCTTCACCTGGATGAGCTTCATCACCCAGGTGCTGCTGCTGCTGGCCTTCCCCGTGATCACGGTGGCCCTGATTCTGCTCATGTTCGACCGGTTCTTCGGCACCAACTTCTACGTGCCGTCGGCCGGGGGCGACCCGCTGCTGTGGCAGCACCTGTTCTGGATCTTCGGGCATCCCGAGGTCTACATCCTGATCCTGCCGGCGTTCGGCATCGTGTCCGAGATCCTGCCGGTCTTCGCGCGGAAGCCGCTGTTCGGCTACGCGGCCATGGTGTTCTCCGGGATCTTCATCGCGTTCCTCGGGTTCGGCGTGTGGGCCCACCACATGTTCGCCACCGGCATGGGCCCGATCGCCGACACGTATTTCTCCCTCGCCACCATGCTGATCGCCATCCCCACGGGGGTGAAGATCTTCAACTGGCTGGGGACGGTCTGGGGCGGCTCGATCCAGTACAAGACGCCGGTCTACTTCGCGCTGGGCTTCGTCGCGATGTTCATCATCGGCGGCCTTTCGGGAGTCATGCACGGCTCCCCGCCGGCCGACCTGCAGCAGACCGACACCTACTTCGTCGTCGCGCACTTCCACTACGTGATGTTCGGCGGCAGCATCTTCGGCCTCACCGCGGGCGCGTACTACTGGTGGCCCAAGATGTTCGGCCGGGTCCTGGATGAGGGACTGGGCAAGCTGCACTTCTGGCTCATGCTGATCGGGTTCAACCTGACGTTCTTCCCGATGCACATCCTGGGGCTCAATGGCATGCCGCGCCGGGTCTACACCTATCCCGAGGGCCTCGGGTTCGAGGAGCTGAACCTGCTGGAGACGGTGGCCGCGTTCGTGCTCGCCGCCTCGTTCGCGGTGTTCCTGTACAACATCATCAAGACCTGGCGCGGGCCGCGCAACGCGCCGGCCGACCCCTGGAACGCCGCCACCCTCGAGTGGGCGATCCCGTCGCCGCCGCAGGAGTGGAACTTCGCCGAGATCCCCGTGGTGCACGGCCGGGACCCGCTGTGGGAGGCCAAGCGCGAGCGCGGGGGGCCGTTGCCGGAGCCGCCGAGGGTGAGCGGGGCGGGCATCCACCTGCCCAATCCGTCGTATTGGCCGCTGGTGACCGCCCTCGGCCTCTCCGCGATGATGAGCGGCCTGATGCTGATTCACCACCTCGGGCCGTGGGGCATCATCGCCGGCGGCGCGATCCTGCTGTTCGGGGTGTTCAACTGGGCGTTCGAGCCCGCGGGCTGAGGAGAGCGAACTTGACCGACACGGCGCACGCCGGGCATCTCGAGACCGCGACGGGGCTGGATAACCGGAAGCTGGCCATCTGGACCTTCATCGGGTCCGAGTGCCTGTTCTTCGCCACCCTGATCTCGAACTACCTGGTCCACAAGGAAACCTGGCTCACGGGGCCGGGCCCGTTCCCGCACGATGCGTGGACCTCGCCCGCCGGCAAGGTGTTCGAGCCGATCATCGAGATCCCGCTGGTCACGCTGGGTACGGCGCTGCTCCTGTTCAGCTCGCTGTTCGTCGTGCTCGCGCTGGCCAACGCGCAGCGAGGGAACCGGAAGGGGCTCCTCCTCTGGCTCGGGCTCACGCTGCTCTGCGGCGTGTTCTTCGTCGGGATGCAGGTCTACGAGTTCACCCACTTCGTGCACAAGGGGCTGACGCTCAAGACCAACCTCTTCGGCGGGAGTTTCTTCGTGCTGACCGGGTTCCACGGCACCCACGTGACCATCGGCGTGATCTGGCTGTTCACGCTCTGGATCGAGGCGTTCCGCGGCAAGATTCCGCCGGCCAAATCGCTCAACCTCGAGATCGCGGCCCTCTACTGGCATTTCGTCGACGTGGTCTGGGTGGTGATCTTCCCCGTCGTTTACCTGATCAAGTAGGGGGCCGAACGCATGGACGCCCACGCGACTTCCGCCGAGCACGAGCGTTCCCATCCCTCCGTGGGGGTGTACGTCCGGATCGGCCTCGTGCTCTTCGTGCTCACCGCGCTCGAGGTGGGCCTCTACGAATTCACCTACGGTGGGCACGCCGGGCCAGCGGGCGCGGCAATCCAGCCGTTCTTCGTCCCCCTGCTGCTGCTGCTCTCCGCCGGCAAGTTCGCGCTGGTGGCCATGTTCTACATGCACCTGAAGCAGGACCACCGCCTCTTTACCGGGGTGTTCGTCTTTCCGCTCATCATCGCGACGGTGCTCATCCTGGGCCTGGTGGTGCTCGAGGCGTACCACTTCGCCTTCGCGCGAGCCGGGTGATGCTGCTGCTGCCGTTCGCACCGCTGCTGGACGAGCGATCGCGACCTACGGTACCGTTCGAGTGGGCCTGGTCCCTGCATCCCAGCGTCCTCCTGGGCACCGGAATCCTCGGTGCCCTCTATTTTTACGGGATCGGGCCGTGGCGCCGGCGGCGCGCACTCCCGCGGGCACCCGCCTGGAAGGTGGCGTCGTTCTGCGGAGCGATGCTCGTGCTGCTGGGCTCGCTCAACGGGCCGGTGCACGATCTCAGCGATTACTATCTCTTCACCGCCCACATGGTGCAGCACCTGCTGCTCACCCTGGTCTTCCCGCCGCTGCTGCTGGCGGGGACACCCGGGTGGTTGCTCCAGCCGCTGCTCCGCCCGCCCGCTGTGCGGTGGGTGGCCCGGGTGCTCACTCAGCCGTTGATGGCTGCCGTGCTGTTCAGCGCCGCCATCATCGTGTGGCATCTGCCGCCGTTCTACGAACTGATGATGCGCGACCACGACGTCCACATCGTGACGCATCTGCTGTTCATGGCCACCGCCACCCTGCTCTGGTGGCCGGTCATGAGCCCGGTGCCCGAGCTGCCACGGCTCGGCTACGGTCTCGGTATGCTGTATCTCTTTCTGGTGGGGATCCCGATGCAGATCGTGGCGGCGATGATCTCGCTGGCCGGCGGGGTGCTCTACCCCTGGTACAGCGCGGCCCCGCGCACGTGGGGCCTCTCGCCGCTCGACGACCAGCAGCTTGGCGGCCTCATCATGTGGGTGCCCGCGAATCTCTACATGTTCTTGGCGATAGGCGTGCTGTTCTTCGCCTGGGCGAAGGAGAGCGAGCGGGAGGACCGCGGTGAGCGGGGAACTGCGGTGAGCGGGGAGCGGTAAGCGGTGAGCGGTAAGCGATAAGTGGTAAGCGGTAATTGGGATCTGTTCGCGAGGCGGGGGTTCGGAAACGAGGGAGCGGCGCTCCATCATTGTCGGGTATGCGCGACCACAAGAGCATTCTGGCGTGGCAAGAAGCCCACGAGGTTGCTCGAGGCGTGCTCAAGAATTCCCGTACCCGATGGAAGCCGTACGCCTCGGCGCTCTTCGACCAACTCTAGCGAGCATCGCTCTCGGTCCAGCTCAATATCGCCGAGGGCCATGCTCTTCGGAGACCTCGACGATTCCGGTATCACCTGGAAGTGGCCTACGCATCGGCCGTGGAAACCGGCGACCTGCTCGAGCTGGCAGCCGAGGAAGGCGTGCTTCCCGATGGGGAAGCGAATGAGATGCTGGAGCGTTGCCGGCGAACGCAGCGCCTGCTGCTCGGGCTGACCCATAGTATTTCCGACGTCGAGTAGCCTAATTCGGCTCACCGCTCACCGCTCACCGCTCACCGCCCCCACGACCAGGCACACCCATGCTGCCAGAAACGCCAGGCCTCCGAACGGCGTAACGGCCCCGAGCCAGCGGATGCCAGAGAGTGCCAGCGCGTAGAGACTGCCCGAGAAGAGCAGGGTCCCCAGGACAAAGAGCCAGCCGGCCCACTGGGTGAGCCCGCCGGGCCAGCGCGCTGTGGCCCACGCGGTCGCGATCAGTGCCAGCGCGTGATACATCTGATAGCGGGCGGCCGTCTCGAAGACGACGAGGAGCTCGGGCGGGAGCCGGACCCGGAGGGCGTGGGCGCCGAAGGCGCCGGCCGCGACGGCGATGAAGGCGGAGGCGGCCCCCAGACCGAAGAAGAGTCGGTCCATCGCGCCTAGCTCACCGTGTCGCGCGGGAGCCGGCCGCGAGCTCGGCCGGCGTGGCCGCGCGGTCGGCCCAGCCCGCGAGCAGGCCCAGGGCCAGGATGAAGATGATGTCGGCCACGGCGATGGCCGCGATGCTCGGCGGGGGCGGCCCCAGGATGGAGGCGGCGTAGGTGGCGACGAGGATCAGCACGACGACAGCCAGCCGCATCGGCCGGACCGGGTGCCGGCGCGAGCGCCACGAGACGTACACCACGACGCCCAGTGCCAGCACGATCAGCTCGACGGCTACGCTGAGTCCCAGATGGCGCCAGAGACCGAGCCCGAGCTTGGCGGAGTCGTTGCCCGCCAGTGGAAGGTCGGGGACATGGACCAGCAGGTCGAGCAGCCAGTGGGAGAGTACGGTGGCACCGACCATCGCGGCGGCTTGCCAGTGGCGCGTCACGTCGCGCGTGGGCCAGGAGTAGTAGAGCGCCGCCGCCGCGAGTCCCCACGCGATCGCGCCGACGAGGCTGTGGGAAATCGGATAGTCGTAGAACTGCAACGTCAGGAGCGGGTTGGCGTCGGGCAGGAAGCGCACGTGCTCCCAGCCGAGCAGCAGAAACGCGCCCCAGAGCAGGTCGAGCAGTTGCGTCGCGATGAAGAGCGTGCCGAGCGAGACCTTGGGCTCCGCCCGCTTCAGGGCGAGCGCCACACCGTAGTGTCCCAGGAACATGTCAGGGCCTCCCGCCCGCGAGCCAGGATCCGCCGTCCACTACGAAGATCGCGCCGGTGATCCATTCGCCGGCGGGGCCGGCGAGGAACGCGACCATCTGCCCCACGTCGGCCGGCGTGCCCCAGCGCCCGAGCGGGATGGCGCTCGCCGCGTACTCGTCCATGAAGAGGTCGGGCGCGCCGCCGTCCGGCGGAGTGAAGGCCTTCCGCACGCCCTCGGTCGGGATCGGGCCCGGGGCAACCGCGTTGACCGTGATCCGGTCGGCGGCCCACTCGAGCGCCAGCGTTCGGGTGAGCGCGTCCACGCCGGCCTTGGCCGCGGTAGCGTGCGCCATCAGCGGCCATCCCCGGTAGTGGAGCGTCATGGAGATCATCACGATGCGGCCGCCACCCTGCGCCTTCATCAACGGGTAGGCGGCCTGCGCGCAATAGAAGCTGCCGTAGAGATCGGTCTCCAGGACGGCGCGCCACGCGTTCGGGCTGAGCGTCGCCGAGGGCGCGTAGAAGTTGCCCGCGGCGTTATTGACCAGGATGTCGAGCCGTCCATGCTCGCCGGCAACCTGCTCGACCATCCGGACCGCCGCATCGGGCTCGCGCACGTTGGTCTGCACCGTGCTGACCCGCGCGCCGGTGGCCCTGAGCTCGGCGGCCGCCGGCTCCAGGTGCTCCAGCTTCCGGCTGGCGATGGCCACCGTGGCACCCGCTTCGGCGAGGCACGAGGCGATGCCGAGGCCGATGCCGGTGCCGCCGCCCGTCACCAGCGCCACCCGGCCGGCGAGCATCCCCGGCCGGAAGATGCCGCCGGCCGCAGTCACCGACGCTCGGCCCGGGCGGCGACGCGCGCGGCGAACCCCTCGAGCCGGCGGCGGAACTCGTCCGCCTGCAGCGCCTGCAACTGCGCGGCACCCTCGGTGGCGAGCACCTGCTCGAGCGCGCCCATCTCCTGAGCCCGGACGAGCCGCTTGATGGCGCGGACGCTTGCCGTGGCGCCCGCCGTGAGGCGGCCGGCCAGCGCGGTGAGCTCGGCCTCGACGACGGGGTCGTCCACGACTTCATCCACCAGCCCCATCGCCTGGGCACGGATGGCGCCGATCGTCTCGCCCGCGAGCAGGATCCGGAGCGCCGGCCCGATCCCGACCAGCCGCGGAAGGGTGAACGTCGAGCCGCCGTCGGGCACGAGCCCCATGCGGGCGAACGCGGACGTGAAGGTCGCGCTCGCACTGGCCAGGCGGAGGTCGCAGGCGAGCGCGAGATCGAGGCCGAAGCCCGCGGCGGTTCCCTCGACCACCGCGAGGACCGGCACGGGGCACCGCACGACCGCGAGGATGGCGGCCTGGAAATCGGCCAGGCCGCGCTGAAGCTCGGCCACGGGGGGAGCGTCACCCAGACTGCGGAGCCAGTGGAGATCGAGCCCGGCGGAGAAGTGCCCGCCGGCGCCGCGGAGGATCACCAGCTCCGCGACGCCCGTCTCCTCGACCTCGTCGAGCGCGTCCGCGATGGCCCGGGCCACCTCGGGAACGAGCGCGTTGCGACGGGCCGGCCGGTTGATGGTGAGCCGGTGGACCTCACCGTCGGCGCGGGACAGCAGCTCCTGGGGCATCGGTCCGAAGTATACGTCAGCCGGCGTCGGCCGGCACCGCCATCCCCATCGCGTGAAAGCCGTTGTCCACGTAAACCACGCTGCCGGTGATCGCCGAGGCGAGCGGGCTCGACAGAAACGCGGCGGCGTGGCCCACGTCCGCGGCGTCGATGGGGCGGGGGAGGGGAGAGTTGGCGGCGGTATACCGGATCATGGTATCGATGAAGCCGATCGCCGTGGCGGCGCGCGACGCCCAGGGTCCGGCGGAGATCGCATTGATCCGGACTCCCCAGCGGCGGCCCGCCTCGAACGCCAGCGTCCGCGTGTCGGCCTCGAGCGCCGCCTTGGCCGACGACATGCCTCCGCCGTAGCCCGGGATCACCCGTTCGCCCGCCAGGTAGGTGAGCGAGAGGAACGAGCCGCCGGGTCGCGTCAGCGGGGCCAGATGGCGGACGAGACTCACATTGCTGTACGCGCTCACGCCGATGGCGGCGAGGTACCCCTGCCGGCTGGTGTCCACCAGCGGCGACTTGACCTCGGGGCCGTTGGCCAGGCTGTGCACCACGATGTCGAGCCCCGCCTCGCCGAAGTCCAGCCGCAGCCGCTCGGTCATCCCGCGGATGCTGAAGTCCCCCTGCTCCCTGTAGCGCTTGTTCTCGCGGATCTCGTCCGGAGCCTCGGCGAGGGTGTCGAACGCCGCGTCGAGGGGATAGATCCGCTCGAACTCGAGCCGCCGTCCGTCGCCTAGCCGCATGGACTCGTCCATCTTGCCGCGCTCGAGGAGCTTGGTGAAGATCCCGAGCGCCGGCGGCCAGCTCGCGACGCAGATCGAGGCTCCCGCTTCCGCGAGTGCCTTGGCGATCGCGAACCCGAAGCCGCCGTCGTCGGAGACGCCGGCCACGAGGGCGCGCTTGCCGGTGAGGTCGATGGGGAGCATGGGGGCTTTCGTGAGTCGTGAGTCGTGGGTCGTGGGTTCGACGATCGCCGGACTCACGACTTCCGAGCAAGTATATCCCTTCATTCCCCCCGCAGCACCTGGAGCGGCGGGCGGCCGATCACCTCGCGGCTGCTGGCCAGGCCCACCGCCACGGTAAGGCCCACGACGGCCGCGCCGAGGCCGGCGAGCGGCAGCAGCGGCAAGGCGAACTTTCCGTCGAACACGAAGCGCGCGAGCGCCCAGCCGGCGACGCCCGACAACAGCAGCGCCACCACGGCGGCCAGCGCGCCCAGCGAAAGATATTCCGAGAGCACGATGCGGAAGAGCTGGCCGCGGGTCGCCCCGAGCGTCCGGAGCAGCGCGCCCTCCCGCACCCGCTGGAACCGGCTCGTCGCCAGCGCGCCCACCAGCACTACCGCACCGGTCCCCAGCGTGAACAGCGCCATGAACCGGATCGCCAGCACCACGCGATCGATGAGCCGCTCGAGCGTTTCCTGCACGGCGGACAGGTCGACCGTGGTCACGTTGGGCAACCGCTCGGCGATACGGCGCTGAAGGACACCCCGGGCGGCCGCGTCCTCGACGCGGGTGAGCACCGCGAACGTCCGGGGGGCCTGCTCGAGCGCGCCCGGCGCGAACACCGCGAAGAAGTTCGGCTCGAACCGGGCCCAGTCCACTTCGCGGAGGCTCGCGACCCGGCTCGCGAGCGGCACGCCCTGGACGTCCCACACGATCCGGTCGCCCACGCGCACCCCGAGCTCCCCGGCCAGGTCGCGCTCGATGGAGACCTCGGGTTCCGCGGCTCCGGGTGTCCACCACCGTCCGGCCACGATCCGCTCGGACGCGACGAGGGTGTCGCGGTAGGTGGACCGGTACTCGCGGCGGAGAGCCCAGGCGTTGGCAGGGCCATCCCTTCCACCCGCGCTGTCCGCCAGCGCGAGCGTGACCGGCCGGCCCTTGATCGACTGGATCCGCATCGGCACGATGGGCACCGGTCCCACGGCCCGATAGCCTCCGGCACGGAGCTCCTGCTCCGTGCCGGCGAGCTGGTCGGGCTGGATGTCGAACAGGACCAGGTTGGGACGGGCGGGGCCGCCGGTGAGCCGGAGCGTGCGGAGCAGGTTGTCCTGTACGAGAAACACCGTGGCGAGGAGGAACGCGCCGAAGCCGATCGCCAGCACGATCGTGGTGGTCTGGTTCGATGGCCGGTGCAGGTTGGCGAGTCCCTGGCGCCAGGGGTATGGCCACGTGCGCGGAAGCCAGCGGCGCGCGGCGCGGGTCAGGGCCCACGCCGCGCCCCACAGCAGCAGCAACGCGATCCCGATGCCGCCGGAGAACATCGCTCCCTGGCGCCAGCTCCCGACCTGCATTGCCGCCAGAGCGATCGTGCTGCCGGCGAGTGCCGCGATGGCGGTGAGCCGCCATGGATCGAGCCCGGCGCCCGCCGGCACCACCTCGCGGCGCAGCGCGGCGAGCGGCGGCACCCGGCGCACCGCGAGCAACGGCGGCAGCGCGAAGATGAGCGCCACCCAGAGCCCCATCCCCATCCCGAGCGCCACCGCGCGCGGCGACACCGCCGTGTGCACGTCCACCGGCAGGAGCCCCGCCAACAGCCCCGGAAGCGCCCGCTGGGTGAGGGCGCCGAGCGCCGCGCCCGCGGCGCTCCCCACGAGCCCCATCGCGGCAGCCTCGAGTCCGTAGATGGCGAGCACCTGGCCGGCACTCGCGCCGAGGCAGCGGAGCACTGCAACGGTATCGAGCCGCTGGCGGATGAAGACGACGATCGCGCTCGCGACGCCCAGCCCTCCGAGCAGCAGCGCGATGAGCCCTACGAGCCCGAGATAGCCGGTGAGGCGTCCGAGCGCATCGTTCAGGTTGGCCTGGTCCTCGGCGACGGTGCGAACCCGTACGCGCTCGGGCTGGAGCACGGGCCGGTACCGCCCGGCAAGCGCCTGGGGCGACACCCGGGACGGAAGCCGCACGAATGCTTCGTACTCGGCGCGCGCGCCGAAACCAAGGAGGTGGGTAGCGGCGAGGTCCCGCGCCGGGATGTAGATGCGCGGACCGAACGCGGCGCGGACCCCGACGTTGCCGGGGGCGCTCACCACGCTCCCGGCGATGACGAAGCGCGCCTCGCCGAGCGCGAGCGTGTCACCCACGCGCGCGCTCAGTGCCGTCAGGAGCGAGGGCTCCACCACCACGCGGCCGCCCTGCTGCAGCCCGGACCATGCCTCCGCGGGATCGGTGCGGATCTCGCCGTAGAACGGGTACCCCCGCTCGACGGCGGCCACCTGCACGAGCCTGGTGCCGCGGGTGCGCGGCACGTAGGCCATCGCGGAGAAGCTGGTGAGCCGTGCCACGCGGCCGCCCTGCAGGGCCAGCGTGTCGAGCACCGCCTCGGCTGCCCGCGGGAGCGGCTGGCGGGCGGAGAGAGCGAGATCGGCGCCGAGCAGCGCCCGGGCCTGGCCGCGGACGGAGTCGCGCAGGTTGTCGGCGAACGATCCGATCGCTACGAGCGCGGCCACGCCGATGGCCACCGAGGCGGTGAGCAGCAGCAGCCGGCGCGGGGCGGCCCGGATTTCCCGCGCCGCCATGCGCAGCACGAATGGAATACCGGTCACGCCGCGCTGTCGGCCACGATGGCCCCGTCGGCCAGGCGGATGGTGCGCCGTGCGAGCGCGGCAAGATCGTGATCGTGGGTCACCAGGACCAGCGTCGTGCCCAGATCCCGATTGAGCTCGGTCATGAGGTCGATGATCGTCGCGCCCGTCCGGGCGTCCAGATTGCCGGTTGGCTCGTCCGCCAGCAGTACTTTCGGACGCGTGCTGAACGCGCGCGCGAGGGCGACACGCTGCTGCTCGCCGCCGGAGAGCTGGGCCGGATAATGGTGGCCGCGGCCGCCGAGGCCGACCCGCTCGAGCAGCGCGGCGGCGCGCGCGGCGGCCGGCTCGCCGCGGAGCTCGAGCGGAACCTGCACATTCTCCACGGCGGTAAGGGTCGGGATGAGCTGGAAGGACTGGAAGACGAAGCCGATCTTCTGGCCGCGGAGGCGCGCCAGGCGCTCCTCGTCGAGCGCGCCAAGCTCCTCGCCGTCGAGGTGCACCGTGCCGGCGCTTGGGCGATCGAGGCCCGCCAGCAGACCGAGCAGCGTGGTCTTGCCGCTGCCCGACGGTCCGACGATGGCGACGAACGAGCCGGGCTCCACGTGGAACGTGATATCCTTCAGCACGGTGAGCCGGTGGCCACCGGAAAGATAGGTTTTCGAGAGCGAGGCGCAGCGCAGCATGGTCTCAATGATATCCCGGTGGGGAGGGCTTGGTCTGCTGCTGATCGCCGCCGCGGCATGCGACCGGAAGCCCGTGCCTCCGGCCGCGGGGGCCGCCGATCCCGCGGGCGGCGCCGCCGCGGCCGACTCGCGCGGCCGGGTAATCTTTCTCGGCACGAGCCTGACGGCTGGCCTGGGCCTCGATCCGGCCGAGGCCTATCCCGCGCTGCTGCAGCGGAAGATCGACTCCGCCGGGTTGCCCTTCGCCGTCGTCAATGCCGGCGTGAGCGGCGAGACCTCGGCGGGTGCACGGCGGCGCATCGATTGGCTCATGCGGGAGCCGGCGGCCGTGCTGGTGATCGAGACCGGCGCGAACGACGCGCTTCGCGGGCTCGACGTGGACTCGCTGGTGGCCAACATCCAGGCCATCATCGACCGCGCGCGGCAACAGGTGCCGCCACCGGAAATCGTGCTGGTCGGGATGCGGGCGCCGCCGAATCTCGGGGCTGCCTACGTTCGACGGTTCGACGCGGCCTACGCCGCTCTGGCCCGGCGGAACCGGGTAGCGCTGGTGCCATTCCTGCTCGTGGGCGTGGCAGGAGTCGACTCGCTCAACCAGGCCGACGCCATTCACCCGACGGCGGCGGGACAGCGGAAGCTGGCGGAGACCGTGTGGCCGGCGGTCGAGCGGGCGGTAAGTCGGGCAGGCGGGCAGGCGGGCAGGTGATCATGGAGCTTCGTAGGCTTGCCCGACCGCCCGACCGCCTACCCCCGCAGCACCTCCCTCAACGTCCCCACCGCCGCGTCGATCTCGGCCGCCGTGTTGTAGTAATGGGGTGAGATCCGGAGCGCGGAGGCGGCGTGTTTTTCGTCCATGTCGATGACGGCGTCCTCTCGGACGGGTGAGCTGGTGTTGATCCCGCGCCCCCGCAGGATCAGCTTGAGCTCGGCGGCGGGGCGGCCCGCGGGCTCGACGGTGACGATGGCGCAGAGGTCGGCGCCCCGGTCGAGTACCCGGACACCGGGGAGCTCCGCCAGCCGGACCCGGGCGTACGCGGCCAGTGCTCGGGCGCGGTCCCGCGCCGTCTCGATGCCGACGCCGAGCGCGTAGCGGGCCGCGGCACCCACGCCGAGCACCAGCGCGGACGAGATCTCCCACAGCTCGAACCGGCGCGCGTCCGGCGTGAGCTCGAACCGGTCCGGATCCAGCCAATCGGCGCCGTGCATGTCCACCAGCAGCGGGTGCGCGCCGGCCGCGAGCACCCGATCGGACGCGTATAGGAAGCCGACGCCGCGGGGCCCGCGGAGGAACTTGCGTGAGGTAGCGGCCAGGTAGTCGCACCCGATCGCCCTGACGTCGATCGGGATCTGTCCCACCGCCTGACAGGCGTCCACCAGGTATGGGACCGCGGCCGAGCGGCAGGCCTCGCCCACCGCGGCGACGTCCTGCACCAGGCCCGAGTTGGTCGGCACCCAGGTGATGGCCACGAGCTTCGGCTGCTGCTGCCGAATCAGTCGGCGCACCGCGTCCGGATCCACGCCGCCTTCGGCGAGGTCCGGCGCGCGCACGATCCGCACGCCCCGACGCCGTGCCAGTGACAGATACATGATCTGGTTGGAGGCGTAGTCGGCGCGGCTCGTGAGGATGACGTCGCCGGAGGCAAAGTCGAAGACGCCGAGCGCCTGGGCAAAGGCGGCGGTCGAGTTCTGGGTGAACGCGATGTTGCGCCGCGCCGCGCCGAGCATCCGGGAGACGTCCTCCGCTGCCTCCTGGAGCGCTCCAGCGCGGTGCTCCATGGCCTCGTAGCCGCCCAGCTCGTCCTCCAGGTCGAGGTGGGCGTGCACCGCCTGGCGAACAGGACGCGGGACCAGGGATGCGCCGGCGTTATTGAGGTGGATGCGCCGCTCGCAACCGGGGGTGTCGGCCCGCCAGCGAGCTACGTCCGGCGAATCGGCCGGCGGCTTCATGGGGTCGGCGTCTCCAGCCGGCCGGCCGTCCACGCCTCCAGCTCGGCGAGGCCTCGTCGCCACTGCTCCTCGAACACTGCAGCGGCGCTGTCACGACCACCCGAGCGCATGGCGCGGAGGATCTTCGCGTGGGGGAGCGTCGAGAGGCTGAGGCGGCCAGCATCGCGCATGTAGGCGGCGAGATACCGGCGCGGCACCTGACGCAGCGAGGCGATCAGCTCCAGCAACCGTCGGTTGGGACAGCTCTCGAGGAGCACCCGGTGCCACTCATCCTCGATATCGAGGCACGCGGTAGCGTCGCCCCTGGTCTGCTCCAGGCGCCGGTCCAGCTCGGCCAGGTACTCGAGCCGGTCGGGCGGCGGCTCGGAGGAGAGCCGGAGCGCCAGGGACTCGAGGGTGCCGAGGATGGTGCCGACCTCGTGGAGCTCGGACGCGTCAAGCGACCGCACCCGGAAGCCTCGGCCCATGCTGTTCTCGAGGACCCCCTCGCGCGCCAGGCGAAGCAGGGCCTCCCGTACCGGCGTTCGGCTCACACCGAGCTGGGCGGCGAGCTCGGAGTCACGGAGGCGGATCCCGCCGGGCAGGCTGCCGCGGTGGATTCGGTCGAGCACCTGGCGGTAGACTTCGTCGCGCAACGGAACTCGTGCTATCATGTTGAACCGCGGTCACAATGTGGACGTACCACCAAATGGTATGAGAGATTCTGTATACAGTATGTGGAATGCTTGGTTTCCACAAGCGAACCGCCAAGAGGATCCCATGCCCACGCGCCAAATGCTCCTGCTCGCGCTCTTTCTGGTTCCCGTTGCTGCCCACGGCCAGTCCGAGTCCGACCTCAAGACCTACTTCGAGGGGCGCACCGTCAAGCTGAAGATCGCGATGCCGGGTACCGAGAGCGGGGTGGATGTGTATCCCGGCACGGCCAAACCCTTGGACTTCCCCCGCCATGCCAGCCGGCTCAAGGACAACGGTACGGCGCTCAGGGCCGGCGACGAGGCGCTCGTTACCAAGATCAAGGTGAAATCGAAGCTGATCGAGTTCCAGCTCGACGGCGGCGGCTACGGCACCATGGGTGATGAGACCTCCAGCGGCGTCAGCGTGGGCAGCACGCCCAAGACCAGGCGCGAGCAGAATCTCGAGGGCGAGCTCAAGCGGGAGACCGATCCGGTCCGGCGGCGCGAGCTGAAGGAAGAGCTCGACGAGCTCCAGAAGGACCGGGAGCGGGAGGACGCCCGCAACCGGGCTGCGCTGGCGGATGCCCAGGAATCCAAGAAGGCCAACATCCGGCAGCGGCGGCTCGAGGGTGGGTCGCGATTCAACATCCGGTACAACAACGGTGTGCCGGCCGCCGCGCTGAGGCCGGAGGCCGTCCGGGCGGCGCTCGCCGCGTACGTCGAGTTCCCCGACTCGGTCGCCACGGCGGAGCCCGCCCGGCCCGAGCCCCACGGGCTCCCCGCCAAGGGAATGCTGCTCGCGGACGCCGACCGACTTCTCGGCACGCCGGAGAGCACTTCCGAACGGCTGGAGGGGAAGCTCCGGGTGACGACGCGCACCTACGCGTCGAGTGCCGGGCGCGTGGTCGCCGAGTTCGTGGAGGGGGTGCTGATCCGATACACCGTCACGTCGGAGTGAGCGGGCCCAGGCTGCTCGCTGCCGTGGGCGAGCAAGGCGTTCGGTCCCGGCGGCCGACTCGTCGAGCAGGAGCGGCAGGACCGGCCGCGGGCGATGATTCAGCGGTATCTGGAGATGGCGCGGAAGCTGGCGGGCTGAACCGCCGTCAATCCGACAACCGGTAGTTGAACCCGAGCGCCAGCCGGAACGGGCTGGTGTCGCTCACGAAGGTCCAGCGGAATTCGGCGAACGGCTTGAGCCGCTCGCTCGGCGCCGCGGTGCTGAGGCCGAAGAAGAGATTGTAGCCTGTCTTGGTCTCGCCCCCGCCGGGGTGCGCAAAGGCGACGCCCCCGCCCGCGTACAATCCGCCGCCCTGCCCGATGTGAATCGCGGCGTCGCCGTTGGCCTGCCAGCCGGTGTCGCCATCCTTCGGAAAGAAGAAGTCGCCGCTTGGCCGGAGCTCGAGATTATGGCCCACGGGCACGCTTATCTGGCCGCCCAGGCTCCAGGCGTGGTTCTCGAAATCCCGGCCGGCGCGGGGGCCCAGCGAGATGGGGCCCTGGAAGAGGCCGCTCCCGGGCCGGCGGGACTGGGCGGATGCGCGAACAGGGGCCAGCGTGAGGATGAGCAGCAGGGCGAGCGCGGCGCTGCGCCAGGGCGACATCGAAACCTCTTACGGGACGCGAGATCCGGGGGAAGTGTCTCAGGAAGAGTACCCGGACGCGCGTCCGACGTCACGGGCGGCCCGGCGCCCCGCTGCTGGCAAGCGCGTTGCCGTCCGCGTCCACCAGGTGGATTTCTCCCAGGTTCAGCTCCCGCACGCCCGACTCGATCTTCGTCCGGTCTCCCACGATCACCCACACCAGATCACCTGGCTGAACCGTCTCCTGCGCGGCTGCCGTGACGCTCGCCGGCGTCTGTGCGCGCACCTTTTCGGCGTAGGTGTCGAAGTAGCGGTCGCTCAGGCCGAAGGCCACGAGCTCTTCGATCGAGCCCGCCACGGCCGCCATGGTTTCCCACGAGCCCGGCAGTGTCAGCGTCAGCGACGCCTTGGCCCGCGCCAGCTCGTCCGGCTCGATCGGCCGCGCGCCCACGATGCCGCGAAGCTCCCGCTGCAGCTCGACGATCGCCTCCCGGGTCTTGTCGGTCTGCACCGGTGCGTAGGCGATGAAGGGCCGCGGCCCGCGAGCGTCCCGGATGAAGCTGAACGCACCGTAAGACCAGTGCTTGTCCTCCCGCAGGTTCATCGTGAGCCGGGAGCCGAAGTCGCTGCCGAGGACGGCGTTCATCGTCTCGATGGCCGGCTCATCCGGGTTGGCCTTGGGGGGCGCCACGTTCCCGGCGATGAGCACCGTCTGGAGCGCGCCCGGCCGGTCGAGCAGGTAGACCTCCGGCTTCGGCTGCGGTGCCACGGCGGCGATGTTCTTCTCGGGCACCGTCCCCGGCCGCCAGGCCGCGAACAGCCGCTCGAGCTTCGGCTTGATCTGCGCCATCGTCGTGGCCCCCACCACCACCATCGTCGCGTGGTTGGGCTGGAACCAGGTCTGGTGGAATTTCACCAGATCCTGCCGGGTGATCCGCTGCACCGATGCTTCGGTGCCCGATCCCGTCCACGGGTTGGCGTAGGCGTGACCTTCGCCGTAGATGAGCCGTGGAAAGACCCGTAGCGCCATTCCCACCGGGTCCGCCTTCTCGCGCTGGATCTGAACCAGCCGCTGCTTTTTCAGCCGCTCGAAATCGCTCTGACGGAAGGCCGGGTGGAGGATGACGTCGGCGTACAGCTCGAGCGACGGGTCGAGCCGCTCGGTCAGCGCCGAAAGCGACACGCTCGACACGTCGAGCCGAGAGGAGGCGCCGAGATTGGCGCCCAGCTCGGCCAGCCGGTCGCTGATCTGGAGCGCCGAGCGGGTGGCGGTGCCTTCGTCGAGCATGCTCATCGCGAGGCTCGCGGTGCCCGGCTGGGCAAACTGGTCGGAGGCATACCCCGCGTCGAGCACCAGGTCGAACATCACCTGCGGAATCGACCGCCGCTCGGCCAGCACGAGCTTGAGGCCGTTCGAGAGCGTGTCGCGCTCGAGCGCCGGAAACTCGGCCGCCGGCGGCGCGCCGGGCGTGGGGAGCTTCGAGCGGTCAACCCCCTTCGGAGCGACCGTGTAATCGGGGAACGGCTGGACCTCGAGCGTGTAGACGCCGTCGGAAAGCCAGCGCACCGCCGCGCTCCTGATCTGCGCGGCCGTGGCCTGGTCGATTCGCCGCTGCTGCACCTGGTAGAAGTCCGGCCGGCCCGCGAATACCTCGCCCATCGCCAGCACGTCCGACTTGCCGCCGTACCCGCCGATCCGCTCGACGCCCCTGATGAACCCCGCCCGCGCCAGCGACTTGGCACGCGCCAGCTCGGCGGCCGTCGGTCCACCGGCCAGGAAGCGGGCCAGCTCCTGGTCGAGCGCCCGCTCCACCTTCGCGGGGTCCACCCCGGGACGCACGCCCGCCTCGATGCTCAGGAGCCCGCCGATCTCCCGCAGGTCGAGCGAGACGTCGACGTCCGTGGCGCTCTGCTCGTCGTACACCAGCCGCTTGTACAGTCGCGACGACTTGCCCGTGCTCAGTACGGAGGCCGCGAGCGTCAGATAATCGCCGTCGGCCGCACCCCACTGCGGAACATTCCACACCTTGTACAACCGGGTCTGGGGCACCCGGTCCTGCATCAGGCCGCGCTGGCTGCCGCTGCGCTTCGCGATCCACACGTCCTGGCGCGCTACCGGCGGCCCCGACGGAATGTCGCCGAAATAGCGCTCGACCTTGTCTCTGGCGGTCCTGGCATCGATGTCGCCGGCCAGCACGACGACGGCGTTCGCGGCGCCGTAATAGGTCTGGAACCACTGCTTCACGTCGTCCAGCTTGGCGGCGTCGAGGTCCTCCATGGAGCCGATCGTGGTCCAGGAGTAGGGATGGTTGGCGGGGTACAGCTTGGGCGTGAGGAAGTCCCACACCTTCCCGTAGGGTTCGTTCTCGCCTTCGCGCTTCTCGTTCTGGACCACGCCCCGCTGCTCGTCGAGCTTGGCCTGGCTGATGGCGCCCGTGAGATGCCCCATGCGGTCGGACTCGAGCCAGAGCGCCAGGTCGAGCGCGGAGGTCGGCACGTTCTCGAAGTAGTTGGTGCGGTCCTCGTTGGTCGTGCCGTTCAGATCCGTGGCGCCCACGCGCTCGAGCGGGCCCTGGAACTCCTTGTCCCAGTGCTCGCTGCCATTGAACATCAGGTGCTCGAACAGATGCGCGAAGCCGGTGCGGCCCGGGCGCTCGTTCTTGGAGCCGACGTGGTACCACACGTTCACCGCGACGATCGGCGCCTTGTGGTCTTCGTGGACGATCAGCGTCAGGCCGTTGGGTAGCGTGAAGCGCTGGTAGGGGATGGTGACGGCGGACTGGGCGGCCGCGGGTGGCGCCGTGAGCAGCGTGGCGGCAAGGAGCAGGATCCGGGTGAGACGGGTACGCACGGGCACCTCTCCGCAGGGGTCGTGATGTCGGTGGTTGGCCGGACGGAAATCCCGCGGGAAAGGTGTCGCGGCCTATCCCACGCCCGCCCGCCCCGGCGGCGCGCTGTTGAGGCGGAGCCAGTAGCGCCCCAGCGTTCCGATCGTCTCCTCCAGCTCCCGGAACCCGACCGGCTTCCGGATACAGCTATTGGCCCCCGCCTGATAGCACTGGGCCACCTCGCGGGTTTCGTCCGACGACGTGAGGACGACAACGGGGACGGTGGCCATGCGCGGGCTCGCGCGCAGTGCGCGAAGCACATCGACCCCGTCGAGCCGCGGCAGCCGCAGCGCCAGCAGAATCAGCCGCGGTGGGGCGGAGCCGAGCCGGTGCCGGTAGGCGCCGCGCGCGAGGAGATAGTCGAGCGCCTCCTCGCCGTCGCGGGCGATGCCTACGCGCTCGAGCGGGAGCAGCTCGGCGAGCGGTCGGAGGAGCAGTTCGACCTCGAGCGGGTCCTCCTCGACCAGCAGGAGGTCCAGCTCGTCGGGGAGGGCAGGCGTCCGAGCCGGTGGTCCGTCCGGGATCATCCCTCGGTCCGCTCGAAACGGCCCGCGTCGGCCACCGCGCCGAGCGTGATGTAGAACGTGGCCCCGCCGTCCGGCCCCGACTCCGCCCAGACCCGGCCGCCGAGCTTCTGGGCCACCCGCTGGACCAGGGCGAGCCCGGCCCCGTTCCCCTGGAATTCGTCCGGCCGGTGCAGCCGCTGGAACATGCCGAACAGCTTGCCCGCGTAGGCCATCTTGAAGCCTACGCCGTTGTCCTGCACCGCCAGGCCCGCCTGGCCTTCGTGCTCGATGGGGCGGACGGTGATAACGGCGTGGTCCCGCGGCCGGGTGAACTTGAGTGCGTTAGCGAGCAGGCTCTCGAGTGCCGTCCGGACAAGCGCGGGATCCGTGTCCACTGTCGGGAGTTCCTGGACGCGCCAGTCCACCTCGCGTCCGTCGGCGTCGGGCTGCAGCCGGCTCACCACGTCCTCGGCCAGCGTGGTGAGGTCCACCGGGCGGCGCAAGACGTCCTGCCGGGAGAGCCGGGCCAGGCGCACCAGGTCGTCTATGAGGCCGGACATGCGATCGGCCCCGTCGCGGATGCGGCCGGCGTAGTGCTGGACGGCGGGGTCGAGCGCCGCCCCGGCATCGTCCAGCAGGAGCTGGCTGAAGCCGCAAATGTGGCGCAGCGGATCGCGCAGATCGTGGGAGACGGCGTAGAGCATCGTCTCCATCTCGGCGGTGGCCGCGCGCAGGGCCGCGCTTCGGTCGGCCAGGCGGCGCTCGAGCTCGCCGGCCTGGCGGCCCAGCTCTTCACGGAGCCGCGCCTGCAGCAACGCGATCGCGACGGGCGCGGCGATTTCCGTCGCGCTCTCCCGGTGCTCCGCGCTGAAGCCGCGTGGCGTATTCGAGGCGAGGTTGATCTCGCCGATGGTCTCCGAATCCGTCAGCAGCGGAACGGTGAGCACGCTCCGCATCCCCTCGTCGCGGAGCTGCCGCAGCAATCCGGTCGGCGATTCCACCTCGGCCAGATCGTCGATCGACCGGATCACGCCGCGCCGGAGCACCTCGGCCGGCGAGAGCTGGTCCATCGGCACCGTGGCCGGGGCGACCGGCGAGCCCGCCGCGTAGCCGGCCACGATCTGCGCCTGCTCCCGCGGAAAGTCGAACAGCACCACGCTGCAGCGCTGGCACGGCACCAGCCGGCGCATCCGGGCCAGCGCCGCGCGGCCGATCTCGGCGGGCGAGCGGGCGGCGAGGATCGCCTGGTCCATGTCATGGAGCACGCCCAGCCGGTCGGCGGAGCGACGGAGCCGCTCCTCGGTGCGCTTCCGCTCCGTGATGTCGGTGACCATGCCGACCGTCCCGACCGCCGCGCCGTCCCGGCCCGGGATGGCGCTCGCCGAGACGAGCCCCCACAGCTCGGCCCCGTCCTGGCGCCGGAAGCGGAGGTCATGGCTCTCGCCCGTCGCGGGGGGGTGGGCGAGGAGGCGCTGCGCGCCGGCCCGCGCGGTGGCATCGATGAGGTCATGGACCCGGCGTCCGATCAGCGCCCCGTTGTGGTAGCCGAGCAGTTCGGCCATGCGCTGGTTGGCGTAGGTGATCTCGCCGCGATCATCGGCCACCCAGATCCCCTCCTGGGCCGCGTCCACCAATTGCTTGAACCGCTGCTCGCTCTCCTGCAGCGAGCGGGTGCGCTCTTCCAGGCGGGCCTGCCGGGCCTCGAAGGCGGCGGCGTGCTCGAGCGAGGCGCCCACCAGGCCGCCGAGGAGGCGGAGCGCCTTGGCGTCGCGATCGCTGAAGGCGCCCGGCTCCGGCGACAGCACCTTGAGCACGCCGAGAATCCGCTGCTCGTCCTTGAGGGGCACGGCGAGCAGGGAGCGGATCCCCTGTTCCTGGTAGACCGTGTGGGTGATGCGTGGGTCGGTGACCACGTCGTCGCAGCGCTGGAGCTCGCCGGTGCTCACGCAGGCGCCGGAGAGGCTGCCGGCCGAGGGCAGCGTGGGGCTTTCCGTCCCGATCCGGACCAGGGGGACCAGTTCATCGTCCTGCAGCATCTCGATGGCCGCGCCGCTGGCCCCGGTGAGGCCTCGGCTCCGCTCGGCGATGACCCGCATGACGGTGGCGGAATCGAGCCCCGCGGCCGCCACCGCCTGCTGCACATCGATCACTGCCTGGAACAACTCCGTGTCGAGCCGCATCTCCTCTTCGGCCAGCTTGCGCTCGGTGATGTCGAACTCGGTGCCGAGATAGCCGATCTGCCGCTCCTGCTCATCGCGCAGCGGTTCCCAGGCGCTGGCGCACCAGCGTACCTGCCCCGCGCGATTCACCAGGCGATACTCCTGGTCCCTGAGCGAGCCGCCCGACGCCAGCCGGTCCCACTCGGCGAGCAACGCCGGCCGGTCGTCGGCGTGGACGTACTGCAGGAACTCCTGGTCGCGCAGGTCCTCCTCGAGGTATCCGGTGAGCCGCTCGAACGCGGGGTTGACGAAGGTGAGCCGGAGATCCATGTCGTAGGCGATCACCCCCTCGCGCATGCTGGCGGTGATCGTCCGGAGCTGGCCCCGCGTGGTGGCGGCCCGGCGTTCCTCCCCCTTGCGCCGCCGCCGCTCCACCAGCCACGCGACGAGCAGCACCAGGGCCAGCCCCCCGGCGACGACGGCCCAGGTGGCGGGGGACAGGTGCTCGAGGTCGGAGAGGGCAGGAACCACGGGTGCAACCCCTGGGGGCATCTGTAGATGGGGCGCCGGTGGGCGCCGGTGGAGGTGTGGTTCGAAGATACAGCGGTTTGGCGGGGCGGTCGAGAGAGGGGGCGGGTGTGGCCGGGGCGCCCCTAGCCCCCGTTTTCCCCCAGCACCTGCCGCACCGTTCGCAGCAGCCGGTCGAGGGAGAATGGCTTCTCCAGAAACTGGGTGCCCGGCTCGAGCAGGCGGTGGCGGTCGATGGAGCCGTCGCTGGTGCCGGAGATGTAGAGCAGCTTGATGGCGGGTCGGTGAATGCCGAGCCGGGCGGCCAGCTCGCGCCCGTTGAGCTCCGGCAGCAGCATGTCGGTCAGGAGCAGGTGGATGTGGCCGGGGTGTCGGTCCGCGATGGCGGTGGCCGTCCGGGCGTCACCCGCGGCGAGCACGGTGTAGCCCACCCGCTCGAGCACCCGCCGGGCAAGCTCCCGCACCTGCTGCTCATCTTCGACCAGGAGAATGGTCTCGGTCCCGCCGCTCGGCACCTCGGGAGACGGATTCACCGGCCCGCTGCCCTCATGGCGCGGGAGATAGATCGTGAACGAGGTCCCCCGGCCGGGCTCGCTCGCCGCCTCGATGTGGCCGCCGCTCTGCTTGACGATGCCGTAGACCGCGGCGAGCCCGAGCCCGCCGGCGCCGGAGGGCCCGGTCTCATGGAACGGCTCGAAGATCCTCGCCAGCGCGGGTGCATCCATCGCCGGGCCGGTATCCCGGAGTTCGAGGACGACGTACGTCCCGGCCCGAAGACCGTGCAGGCGCGCCCCCGCTGCCGCATCGAGCCGTTCCTGACGGGTGAGCAGCTCGAGCGTGCCACCCTCCGGCATGGATTCCTTTGCGTGCGCGCAGAGCTGGGTCAGGACCTGTTCGAGCTGGTTGGGATCGGCGACGATGGGGTCGAGCCCGGGAGTGGGCGTCGAGACGACCCGCACCCCGGGGCCCGCCAGCCGGCGCATCGCCGACAGGCGGCCAGCCACCAGCCGATTGAGGTCGAGCACGCGCGGCGCGAGCACCTGACGGCGGCTGAACGCCAGGAGCTGGCGGGTCAGGCTGGCCGCGCGGTCAGCCGAGCGCTGGATCTGTGCCAGGTCGTCGCGCCCGAGCGGGGAAAGTCCCGGCTCCTCCTGCAGCAGCGCCACGTGGCCGATGATCCCCGTGAGCAGGTTGTTGAAGTCGTGGGCGACGCCGCCGGCGAGCTGGCCGACCGCTTGCGCCCGCTCGGCTCGCAGCAGGCGCTGCTCGAGCTGCCGGCGGTCGGTGACGTCGATGGAGCAGCCCACGAGGCCGAGGTATGCGCCATCAGCCGCGTAACGCGGGACGGCGGTGTCATGCAGCCAGCGATACTCGCCATCGCGCCGCTCGGCCCGGTACTCGACGTTCAGCGGAACCTGCTGCGCCAGCGCTACACGGAACTGCTCCTCGCACGCCGCACGGTCGTCCGGATGGAGCCGCTCCAGCCAGCCGAAACCCAGCTCGCCGGCCAGGGTCCGGCCGGTGAACTCGAGCCACCGGGCGTTGACGTAGTCACACGCGCCGTCCGGCGTCACCGTCCGGACGATCAGGGGCAGCGCATCGCAGCCGGGCCGCGCAGCGATGTGCGGCTCGCGAAGCGAGGTGAAGTCGTTCTCGATGCTCAACGACGGGACTCCGACGGGCTGCTGGGTGGGGGAAGCGGTTGCGTAATCTGGCGCGCGCCTCGGCATGCGGCAAGAGCGGTGCCGCTGGCGAGCCGGTTGGGCGGCCTCTACTCTTGTGCATGCCCTTTCTCGATACCGAACGCCAGCGGGCGTCCGCGCTCATACTCGTGTTGGGCGTCGGACTGGCGTACGCGCTGTGGCCGTTCAGCACCGGTCTGCTCGGAGCCGTCGTGCTGTACGTCGTCTTCGGGCCCGTCTATCGGGGCCTTGCCCAGCGCGGGATCAGGCCCGGCATCTCCGCGGGGATCGTGGTGCTGCTCGCCCTGGTGCTGGTGGTGGGGCCGGGCATCTCGTTCATCGGCCTCGTAGCGAACGAAGCGCAGGCAATGGCATCCGGGGTCATCCAGAGTCCGCTGCTCGCGCGGCTCCGGGAGCTGCGCGTCGGTCCGTACGACATCGGCGCTCACATCGAGGCGCTTGGCTCGCAGGTCGTCACCTGGCTCGGCAGCAGCGCGCTCAGCGTGGTGGGGACGGCCACGCGGCTGGGCATCCAGCTCACGATCGCCTTCTTCGGCCTGTTCTACCTCCTGGTGGCTCCGGAAGGTGCCTGGCCCTCGGTCCGCCCGCTCATCCCGTTTTCGGCGCGCCATGCGGAGGCGCTGCGGTCGCGCTTTCGGGACGTGACCTTCTCCACGCTGGTGGGAACCGGATTGACGGCCGCGGTGCAGGGGCTGCTCGTGGGAGTTGCCTTCGCTGCCGCCGGGCTGTCCAACGCGCTGTTCTGGGGCGTGGTGACCATCATCGTGGCCATCCTTCCGGTCGTGGGAAGCGGCCTGGTGTGGGCTCCGGGCGTGGCGGCGCTCGCGATCGAAGGCCGCTACGGCTGGGCCATCGCGATGGCGCTGTGGGGGCTGCTGGTGGTGGGCAACGTGGACAACGTCATCCGGCCGTACGTGTTCCGCCGGTGGGCGCGGATCCATCCGTTCGTGACGGTGATCGGCGCGTTCGCCGGGATCAACTGGTTCGGGCTGCTGGGGCTGCTGATCGGGCCGCTGGCGATCTCGTACTTCTTCGAGCTGATCCGGATGTACGGCGAGGAGTTCCTCGAGGAGGACGAATCGGGGTCGGTCTGAGCTAGCCCGCGCCCCGGATGGCCGCCGTCAGGCGGTCCGCCATTTCCCGCGCCGCGTCCCTGAGCTCGAGCAACTCGCGCTGATGCGTGCCGAGCGGCCCCGCGTCGAGGTCGGTGACGATGGCCCGGCAGATCTCCGTGGCGCGCCGGAGCCGGAAGCGCAGCAGCACCGCGTCCGGCTCGGCCGAGCCCGCCGCCGAGATCACGGCCCAGAGCCGGAGCCGCGCGTCGTCGAGCGCGCTCTTCAGGTCTGCCAATCCGTCCTGGGGCAGGTCTCCCTGGCGGAGCTTGGCCTCGATCGACTGCACGGTCGCGCGCAACGCGGCGACCGGGCTCTGTGCCGCGTAGTCGGCCATCATTCCCCCATCCGGAGCCGCTGCCTAGTTGAGCCGGGTCAGCTCCACCCGCCGGTTCTGCGCCCGGCCTGCCGCCGTCCGGTTCGATGCGATCGGCTTGCTCGGCCCGAAGCCGGCCGCCGTGAGCCGGTCGGCGGCCACGCCCTTGGAGATGAGATACTCGCGGACCGCGTTGGCCCGTGCCGCCGAGAGCCGCTTGTTCACCGCGGCGGACCCGGTGTTGTCGGTGTGGCCGCCGACCTGCACCTTGATCGAGTCGTTGGCCACGAGCGACTCCGCCACCCCGTCCAGGATCGTCTGCGACTCCGGTGTGAGGTCGGCCTTGCCGGTCTCGAAGTTCACGCCTTCGAGGATAAGCGTCTTCTTGGATTGCTCGAACAGCACCTGGCAGCCTTCCTGGTCCACCTTGACGCCGGCCGGCGTGCTTGGACACCGATCCTTGTCGTCGTTGACGCCATCGCCGTCGGCATCCTTGGGCAGCGGGCACCCCTTGGCATCCACCTGCTCGCCCGCGGGTGTGTCCTTGCACTGGTCCACATCATCGTTGACGCCGTCGCCGTCGGCATCCTTCGGCAGCGAGCAGCCCTTGGCATCGACCTTGTCGCCGGCCGGAGTGTCGGGGCACTGGTCGGCGGTGTCCACCACGCCGTCGCCGTCGGCGTCCTTCGGCAGCGAGCAGCCGCTGGCGTCCACCTTGTCGCCGGCCGGGGTGTCGTTGCACTTGTCCACGTCGTCGAGGACGCCGTCGCCATCGCTGTCCTTGATGGTGCAGCCCTTCGCGTCCACCTTGGCCCCGGCGGGCGTGTCCTTGCACTCGTCCGCCTTGTCCGGCACGCCGTCGCCGTCCCGGTCGCGGACCCTGCCCCCGCGGTTGCCCAGGAAGAAGCTGAGCCCCGGCTGAATGCCCCAGTTGAGGTTGTCCGAGGCGCCGTTGTCGGGCGAGGGGATGTAGTCGAGGTAGGTGTCGATGCGGATCGAGGTGACATCGCCCAGGCCGAGCCGGAGGCCGACGCTGCCGGTGACGCCGTTGTCGCTCAGGTGGTAGTCGCGGCGGTAGAGCGTGTGGACGAAGCCGGCGGCAAAGATGAAACCCGTCTGCTCGCCCGCCGGCACGTTCAGCGCCAGCTTCCCCCGCAGGGGCACGTAGGAAACGTCCGACTGGAACCGCCCCTTGGCCGGGACCCACGCGCCCTCCGCCTCCACCGCGAGATGGTCGGTGAGGAAGAGCCCGAGCCGCCCGGCCGGGCCGGCCTTTCCCTGCTGCATCTGCAGGGAGCGGTCGAAGTAGCTGACGTTGGGGAATACTCCGACTTCGAACGTGCCGGCCTGCTGGGCGGCACTCTGCGAAGCGACGGCGATGGTCGCTAGAAGGGACACGGCAAGGCTGCGCATCACTGCTTCTCCGAGGTAACCGACGATGCGATCGCGCAAGGTGGAACGCGGACGGCTCAATATTGGCGAGGTACCCCGAGAGAGGGCAATGGGCCGTGCGGCGGCGACGAACGGCATCCGGCGGTTCGCCGAACGAGCCGGATTCGGTCTTTCTTCTCTTTCGCGCCCACCCGCCCGAAGGCAATGGTAGCTGGCCGCGGTCCGCTCGCGGCTCGCGGGCGTCTGGCGCCGCCCCGCCTCCTCTCCGCCGGCCCGCGCCAGTCCGACCGGCTCGTCGCACCGAGGACCTATGTGATGCTCTCGACCGCCATGGAACAGGAGCGGCTCCTCATCGCCCAACGCCTCCTCTCCGAGATCGAACGCCGTCACGGACTTCCGCACCCGATACAACGCGAGCTTCACCCCGTCATCATGGACCGTTTTCTGGCCGTCTACCTCCCCGAGTCCCGGGAAGGCGAGCCGGTCCCCCAGGCGCTCGAATACGCTTTCGCCCCTCGCCTGACCGACGCCCTCGAACTACTGCGGGATGTGGTGAGCGAATCGGACGAGGGTTGCGGCGCCGCTCTTTACGTGCACGATCTCGATACCGGCGTGACCGCGGACACACGGGAGCCGCACTGAACCTTCCCGGCTTGAGGATAGCCCGAGGCGAGCGCGTCCCGATCATGGCCGCGCTCGCCTTGTCGCTCTCGACGGGTGCCGGCCGCGCGATGGCCCAAGTGCCGGACCCGGCGCTGGCCGGGCTCGCGGTGCGTCTCGCGGGGATGACCGCCGTCACGGGCTACGAGCAGCGGATGATCGACTCGCTGATTGCCCTGGTCCCCGGTGCCGCGCGCGACCGCGCGGGAAATGCCGTCGTCGTGCTCGGCGCCGGCAGCCGGCGCCGACTGGTGGCGTGTCCCGTCAGCGAGCCGGGGTTCATCGTCGGCGGCGTACGCCCGGACGGATGGATGACGTTGCGCCGCGCGCCCGGCCGGGTTTCGCCGCTGGCGGAGCGGCAGATCGAAGGCCAGCGGGTGACCGTGTTCGGCCGCCGGGGAGCGGTCCCCGGCGTGATCGGAGTGCGCTCGATCCATCTCACGCGCGGCCGCGGCGCGGCGGCCGAAGGGGCGTTCACGGTGGACAGCGCCTACCTCGACATCGGTGCTTCGTCGCGGGCGGAGGTCGCCGGCGCCGGTGTGAGCGTGCTGAGCCCGCTCGCGCTCGCCCGGAGGCCGCAGCGCTACGGCTCCGATCTGCTCGCCGCGCCGATGGCCGCCCGGCGCACTGCCTGCGCGGCGCTGGTGCTGGCGGCGCGCCGGGCGGTCGCGGAGCGGGGGATGGTGCCGCCGGGCGAACGGGTCGTGATCGCCTTCGTGGTCGAGCAGGAGCTTGGCGGGCGCGGCCTCGGGACGCTCGCCAACGCGAGCGGGCCGTTCGAGGAAACCCTGGTCGTGGATGGCGCGCCTGGCGGTCCCGGTGCGCTCGTCCGGGGCCCCGACTCGCTCGCGGCCCGCTGGCCCGGGCTCGGTGCCGTGACGCGTTGGTCGTTGGGCGCGCGGTACCCGGGCACGCCCGTGGAGACGACATCGCTTGGCGGCGCCGATTCGCTCCGGGGCGCGCTCGCCGCGTGGATCGGCGGCCGGCGGTGAGCCGCCCGTGCTGGTGCTGCGCTCTTGCCCTGCTCCCCACGGTGCTCTCGGCGCAGCAACCGGTGCCCCTCGACGAGGTCGAGCGGGTGCTCCAGCCGCTGGTCGAGAATTACGGCGTCTCCGGCATGGAGGCTCCCGTGCGCCGGACGGTGGAGCGGCTGCTTCCGCGCGGGATGCGGACGCAGACCGATACCGCGGGCAATCTGTGGCTCACCATGGGCCGCGGCGAGCCTACGGTCGTCTTCGTCGCGCATCTCGACGAGATCGGGTTCAAGGTGACCCAGATCCGCGACGACGGCACCCTCGACGCCGTCGCGGTCGGGGGCCTCTTTCCCACGCTGTGGGAAGGCCGGCCGGCGTTGGTGCACACGGGCGGTGGAGTGGTGCCGGGAGTGTTCGCGCCGCACGACACCGCCGCCGCGGGCTCGCCCGGGGCCGAGCCGACGGTGCGGGTGGATGTCGGCGCTGCCGATCGGCGCGGCGCCGAGGCGCTCGGAATCCGCCCGGGCCACACCATTACCAGCCCCAAGCAGTACGTCAAGCTGCTCGGCACCCGGGCGACGGGTCGCTCGTTCGACGACCGGGTCGGCTCGACGGCGCTGGTGCTGGCTGCGAGGCGGATCGTCCCGGCCCGGCTCCGGCACACGGTGATCTTCGTCTGGAGCACGCGCGAGGAGATCGGGCTCGAGGGCGCCGCCGCGACGGCGGCCGCGCTCGGCCTTCGTCCCGCCCGGGTGCACGCGGTGGACACCTTCGTCTCCGCCGACTCGCCGCTGGAGCGGACCAACTTCGGCCTCGCCCCGCTCGGTGCGGGACCGGTGGCGCGGGCGCTCGACAACAGCTCCGTCACGCCGCCGGCGCTGGTGGACTCGCTCGTTGCCCTCGCGCGCTCGGCGCGCATTCCGCTCCAGGTCGGCGCCACCAACGGCGGCAACGATGGCTCGGTCTTCGCCCAGTGGGGCGTGCCCGACGTTCCGCTCGGCTGGCCGCTCCGGTACTCGCATTCTCCGGCGGAGGTGGCGGATCTGCGCGATGTGGCCGCGCTGGCCGAGCTGGTGCGGGTGGTGGCGGAGCGGTGGTGAGGCACCTCGTCGCTGGCCCCGTGCTCCTCGCGTCGGCTCTCGGGATGGCCGCGACACGACTCGCGCCGCCCGTCGTCGTCGAGTACCCCATCCCGCGCCCCGGCAGCTTCCCGCACGATCCCGCCGTGGCCGCAGACGGCAGCGTCTGGTATACCGACCAGCGCAACAGCTACATCGGGCACCTCGATCCGCGGAACGGCAGGATCGTGGACTACCCCACGCCTACGCCTGCATCCGGCCCGCATGGGATCACGGTCGCGCCGGATGGGCAGGTGTGGTACACGGGACAGGCCGCGGGCGTGCTGGGCCGGCTCGACCCGCGGAGCGGCCGCATCACCGAGTTCCCGCTGCCCGCCGCCGTGCGCAACCCGCACACGCCGGTCTACCACGGGGGCCGCGTCTGGTTCACCGACGCCAACAACAACGCCTACGGGAGCCTCGATCCGGCTACCGGGAAGACCGTAGTGTACGCCTCACCGACCCCGAACTCGGTTCCCTACGGCATCGTGCCCGCGGCCGACGGCACCCTCTGGATCGCGCTGCTCGGCGCCAACAGGCTCGGGCGCGTCGATCCCGCCACCGGCCGGATGCGTGAGTTCGTGCTGCCGGCGGCGGCAGCCCGGCCCCGCAGGCTGCAGGTGGCGGGCGACGGCACGGTCTGGTACACCGACTTCGCGCGCGGCTATCTAGGTGCGCTCGACCCTGCCACTGGAAAGGTGCGCGAGTGGCGCTCCCCATCCGACGACGCGGGCCCTTACGGGATCGCCATCGGCAGCGATGGCCGGATCTGGTATTGCGAATCGCGCACGGGAAAGATGGTGGCGTTCGACCCGCGCACGGAGAAAATGGAGACCGTGCCGATCCCCACCCCGGGCGCGATCGTGCGCCACATGGAGACCGACAGCACGCGCGGCCGGATCTGGCTGGCGCTCAGCGGGACGGGCCGGCTCGGAGAGATCGAGCTGAGCCGGCAGTGAGGAGCTACCGGCGCGGTTTGCTCGCGCCGCTGGTCGTCGCTCTCTCCTGCGCCATCGCGGTTCCCGCCGCCGCCCAGCGTGAGCATCCCGACCACGGACTCCAGCGCGAGCTCGAGGCTCTCACCCGCGGCTTCCACGGCCAGGTCGGTGTCTACGTCCGGCAGCTCCGTACCGGCGCCACCGCTGTCATCGCCCCCGACGATACCTTCCCCACCGCGAGCATGATCAAGGTCCCCATCATGCTCGGCGTGTTCGACGCGATGAGCCGCGGCGTGTTTGCCTTCAACGACACGGCGCCCGAGCCCCGGGCGCTCGCCCGGTATCCCGAGGACGACATTCTCGCGGGCCTCAGCGACACTGCCCGCATCACCGTCGGCCGGCTGCTCACGCTCAGTCTCACCTACAGCGACAACTCGGCCTCGCTCTGGCTCCAGCAGCTCGCGGGCTCGGGCACGGCGATCAACGACCTGCTCCGCCGGAACCGCTTCGCGGTCACCCGGGTCAACGCCCGCACGCCGGGCCGGGAGGCCGACTACGAGCGCTGGGGCTGGGGCCAGACCACGCCGCGCGAGATGGCGCGCCTGGTGACCCTGATCCGGCAGCGGCAGGCGGTGAGTCCCGCCGCGAGCGAAGAGATGTACCGCCACCTGACGCGGAGCTACTGGACGGGCGAGGCGCTTTCCCAGCTCCCACCCACCGTGCAGGCGGCGTCGAAGCAGGGCGCGGTGGATCAGTCGCGCTCCGAGGTCGTGCTCGTCAATGCCCCGTCGGGCGACTACGTCTTCTGCCTCATCACGAAGAACCAGCAGGACGAGAGCTGGACGTACGATAACGAGGGTTACGTTCTGCTCCGCCGCGTCTCCGCCCTCCTCTGGCGGCACTTCGAGCCCGATCATCGGTGGACTCCAGCCCCGGGGGCGGACGCGTTCAAGCCCTGAGCTCTCGCGCGGGCTTGCGCGAGGGAAACGAGTTTGCATATTTATGCAGTATGCACTCCCGCTCCGGCCCGCTGGCGCTCGCCTTTTCCGGCGGGCTCGACACGTCCTACTGCGTCCCCCGCCTGGCGGAAGACGGCTGGACGGTGCACACGGTGTACGTGGACACCGGCGGCTCCTCCCCCGAGGAGCGCGCGGCCATCCGCCGGCAGGCAGACGCGCTCGGCGCCGCGTCGCACCAGGAGATCGACGCCCGCGGTGTGGTCTACGACCGGTTCGTCCGGTTTCTGATTCAGGGGAACGTGCTCCGCGGCGAGGTCTATCCGCTGAGCGTGGCCGCCGAGCGGACGCAGCAGGCGCTCTCGGTCGTCGACGCGGCCCGCGGGCTCGGCGCCCGGGCGGTGGCGCACGGCTCGACCGGCGCGGGGAACGACCAGGTCCGGTTCGACGTCGCCCTCAGGGTGCTCGCGCCCGAGCTCGAGATCGTCACCCCGATCCGGGATCTCGGCCTCACGCGCGAGCAGGCGATCGCCTACCTGGAGCGGCTCGGCCTGCCCGTGCCGGCCTCGGCGGGCGCGTACTCGGTCAACCGCGGACTCTGGGGCACCACGTGGGGCGGCGGATGGACCCACGACACCTGGGCCGGCCCGCCCGCCGAATTGCTCGAGCCCCCCGCCGGAGCACCCGCGCCCCGCGAGATCGTGCTCGGCTGGCAGCAGGGGCTGCCGGTCTCGCTCGACGGCGAAGCCCTGGGCGGCCCGGCGCTCGTCTCCCGGCTGGGCGACCTGTGCCATGCCTACGGCATCGGCCGCAACATCCACGTCGGCGAGACGGCGCTCGGCATCAAGGGGCGGATCGGCTTCGAGGCGGGCGCGGCCCTCCTGCTGATCGGTGCGCACCGCGAGCTCGAGAAGCTGGTCCTCACCCGGTGGCAGGCATTCTGGAAGGACCAGCTCGCCCGCTTCTACGGCGATCGGCTGCACGAGGGCCAGTACTTCGACCCGTCGCTGCGTGACATCGAGGCGCTCATCACCAGCTCGCAGGCGCGGGTCTCCGGGGACACCCGAGTGCGCCTCTCCTCCGGCCGCTTCCAGGTGGTCGGCACCCGGAGCCCGCATTCCATGATGGACGCCTCCGTCGCCACGTACGGCGAGGAGAACCATCTCTGGACCGGGGCCGAGGCTCGCGCCTTTGCCCGCGTCTCGGCCGTGCCCTCGCTGCTTGCCGCGCGCGCGGCAACGGGCGGGCATCGATGATGGACTACCACAGAGGCACAGAGAGCACGGAGAACTGCCACGGAGCACAGGGGACGATTCGACGTTTAACTCCATGTACCTCTGTGCCCTCTGTGCCTCTGTGGTGAATTTGCACGCAGCACGACCCGAACCACGCGGAGCTCCTCCGAGCGAAGAGGTAAGAATCGATGGTCGTCACCAGTCGTGTCCGTCTCGACCGGATCAGCAGCTCTACCCGCAACGCCGCGCTTCCGCCCGAGGTCATCGTGGGCGAGGAGATCGTCGCGGCTGAAGGCTACGTGCTCGCGGTCCGCATTCTTGAGGACAAGTCGACCTACAACACCATCGAGGACGTGACCGGGCGCATGCTCGCGCTGCGCGCCGGCGACGTCCTGGCCGGGACGCTCGGCACCCGCCGCGCCCTCCGCGGCTACGCCGGCGTCGTCCCGCCTCACCTCGCCGTGGGCGACACGGTCGAGGTGCTCAACCTCGGCGGCATCCTTGGCCGCTGCACCTCGGTCAACCCCGACATCGGCCCCCCGTTCCATGCCGAGGTGCTCGGCGCCGTCCTCGCCTTCCCCGAGCTCGGCGACCGGGTCGGGCGCCCGGCGCACATCCGCGACCACGCCGTGCCGCCCGCCGACACGCTCGAGGCGCGCGTCCCCGTGGTCTACGTGGCCGGTACCTGCATGAACGCCGGCAAGACCGTCGCGGCGACCGAGCTCGTCCGCGGGCTCGCCCGCGGCGGGCTCCGCGTCTGCGCCGCCAAGCTCACCGGTGTCTCGCTCATGCGCGACGCGCTCGCGATGCGCGACGCCGGTGCCGTCGCGGCGCTCACCTTCAACGACGTCGGGATTGCCAGCACCCACGCCGGCGTCACCGTGAACACCGCCAAGGGCATCTTCAACCGGCTGGCCGCCTCGCGGCCCGAGGTCATCGTGGCCGAGCTGGGCGATGGCATCCTCGGCGAGTACGGCGTGCAGGACATCCTGCGCGATACCGAGCTCACGCGGGTCGGTGCCGCCTACATCATGGCCGCTCCCGATCCGGTCGCGTGCTGGGGTGCCGCTGAGTTGATGCGACGCGAGTTCGGCTTGCCCATCACCGCGATCACCGGTCCCGCCACCGACAACGAGGTGGGCCAGGTTTACATCACCACCGGCCTCGGCCTGCCGGCGCACAACGCGCGGCGGGACGCGGAGGGGCTCGTCTCGGTGGTGCGGCGGTCGCTGGATGCCTGGACGGAGAAGATGGAAAAGCCGGAGAACATGGAGCAGGAGTTCGTCTCCCCCGTCCTCCTGGCCCGATGAAGGTCGCGGTCCTCGGCGCTGCCGGCTACGCCGGCGGCGAGCTCTTGAGGCTCCTGCTTCAGCACCCGGGGGTGACCGAGTGCGTGGCCACCAGCCGGAGCCAGGGCGGAAAGCCGATCGCCGACGTGCACCCGGCGCTGGCGACGGTGACCGACGCGCGGTTCTCCGGCGCCGCGCCGGCTGAGGCTTCGCGCGGCCGCGACGTGGTGTTCCTCTCGCTGGAGCACGGCGAGTCCTCCCGCGTAGCCGGCGAGGTGTTCGAGGCCGGCCCCGGGCTGGTCGTGGATCTCGCGGCCGACTTCCGCGTGCACGACCCGGCGCTCTACGAGCGCTACTACGGACGTCATGCCGCGCCCGAGCTGGTCTCCCGCTTCGCCTACGGGCTGGCCGACGTCGTGGGCTGCCGCCTCCGCGGGGCCAGGGCGATTGCCGCCCCCGGCTGCTTCGCGACGGCGGCCCAGCTCGCGCTGTATCCGCTGGCCCGGGCCGGGCTGGACGTGACGCCGTCGCTCTTTGCCGTCACCGGGTCGAGCGGCGCGGGGGTGAAGCCCCGGTCCACGACGCACCACCCGATGCGCGCGCACAACATGTTCGCGTACTCCGTCCTGGGCCACCGCCACGAGGCCGAAGTGCTGGCCGCGTGGCGCGAGTGGGTCGGCCGCCCGGACGCCGCCACCCGGCTCATGGTGCACTCGGGGCCGTTCGTGCGCGGCATCTATCTCACGCTGCACGCGTTTCTTCCCCGGGGCGCCACGCTCGGGGACGGCGCGGCGGGAACCGCATTGGGCGGCTGGTTCCGCGAGGCGTACAAGGATCGGCCGTTCGTCCGGGTGCTGGAGGCGCCTCCCGAGCTCACGCACGCGGTCGGCACCAACTACGCGCTGATCCACGCCGTCGAGAGCCCCGAAGGTGAGGAGATCCAGGTGACGGTCGCGATCGACAACCTGATCAAGGGCGCCGGCGGTCAGGCGATCCAGGCCATGAACCTCGCGCTCGGCATCGACGAGCGGGCGGGACTCGCCGGGGCGGCCATCTACCCATGCTGAACGCTGCTCCCGGGCAGGCCTCGGTCTCGCCCGGGCCACCGGCACTCCTGCCGGTCTACGCGTCCATGCCCGTCCGGCCCGTCCGCGGCCGCGGCTCGTGGCTGCTGGACGAGGAGGGCCACGAATGGCTCGACGCCTACGGCGGCCACGCCGTCGCCGCGACGGGCCACAGTCACCCGGCGGTCGTCCGCGCGATCGTCGAGCAGGCCGAGCAACTCATCTTCTACTCGACGGCGGTGCCGCACCCGCTGCGCGAGCGCCTGGCGGAGCGGCTGGCGAAGCTCTGCCCGGACCCGCTCGGCCGCGTCTTCTTCTGCAACTCGGGCGCGGAAGCGAACGAGAACGCGCTGCACCTCGCGCGGCGGTTCACCGGGCGTCAGACGATGGTGTCGGTGCGCGGCGGCTGGCACGGGCGCACCGTCGCGACGCTCGCGGTCACCGACGGCGAACGCTATGAAGCGGCGGCGCGCCGCGCTGGGATGCCGCTCTCGCGGAAGGTGCCGTTCGACGACGTCGCGGCGCTCGAGGCCGCCGTCGACGTGCGGCGCGGCCGAACCGCGGGCCGCGCGCTGCTCGGGCTCTTCTCCGGCGGCTCGCTCGCCCACGAGGCGGCGACGATCGTCGAGCCCGCGCTCGGCCCGGTCGCG
>DATAHW010000180.1:0-8157 GCA_036262935.1 Gemmatimonadales bacterium
CCCGCGCCGAGGCGCAGGCCGCGGCCGGCCGGCTCAAGGCGAAGCTCGGCGGCAATCCGTTCGTGGCCGCGGGTCCCTAGTCGAACGCATGTCGCCCACGCGCGCGTGGCCGATGACGTGGCTCGTCGGGGGCGCGCTGGCTGCCGGCTGCGCCCCACCTCATGCTTCCCTGCCATCGCCGGTCGCCGCCGACTCCGGCGCCCGCTTCTGCCTGATCCAGGCCGACAGCGCCGGGGCGCCGCGCCGCGTCACGGCCGTGTTCGCCGACTCGGCCGGCGCCGAGCGCGCCCGGAGTGCGGGGACGCTGGAAACCCCGGTGTGGCTGGACTGCGAGGGCCGCGCGCATCCCGGGCTGGCCGCGGCATGGTCGCGAGATTCCGCCGGATGGTTCTGGACCCTCGAGCTCGGCACGCCGGCGGACGGCGGCAGCGACCTCCGCTGGACCGCGTCCTCGCTCGCCGCCGCCTGGCGCGCCAGTGGCCCCGCGAGCGAAGCGCTCCGGCTCTCGGGCGTCGAGTCTCTGCTCCCGCTGGATGAGCGCCGACTCGTGCTCGGCTTTTCCAGCGCACGCGCCGATCTGCCACCGCTCTTTGCCGATCCCGCGCTCGGTGTCCCCCGCGCGGAGCCGCTGCCGACCACGCTGGCGGCCCGGGCGTCCGACGGCGATTTGCGCGACGCGCTCGACGGCGGCGCCGATCTGGTCGTGAGCGCTGACCCGGCGTTGCTCGACTACGCCGCCCGGCGTCCCGGTCTCACCGAAACTCCGTTGCCATGGAGCCGAAGCTACGTGCTGCTCGTTCCCGCGGGGCGCTCCCTCGGAGGCGCCATCCCCTCCGACACCTCTGTATTCCGCGCCGGGCTCGCGCGCGACGCGGTGCGGGCCGATGCGCGGGCTGCGGCGGCGCCGTTCTGGTGGGATGCGGCCGGATCCTGCGCCCGCGCTCACCCGGAGGCGGGAGCGGGAACTTCGAGTGTCATCACCTACCGTGAGGACGACGCCACCGCGCGCGAGCTCGCCGAGCGGCTCGTGGCGCTCGCCGGCGCCGAAGGTCTGGCGGCGCGTGCCGTCCCGTCCGACAGCTTCGCCGCCGTACTCCGCCGCGGGGGCGAGCTCGCCTACGTCGTGGCCGTGCCGGTCCATGCGCTGGTACCCTGCCGAGCGGTCGCCGACTGGCCGGCGGGTGCGTCCGTCATCCCGCTGGTGGATACCCGCGATCACGCCATTCTCCGCCGCGGCACGCCGCCGCTGGTGGTCGGCTGGGACGGCACGCTGCGATCGGCGGCCGCGATGGCGCCTCCCCGGTCGCCATGAGCTTCCGAGCCCGCCTCTTCATCGCCTTCGGCGCGACCGTGCTGATCCCGCTCGGCGTGCTCGCGCTGGGCGTGCGGCGGGAGATGGCCGGGCGCCTCACGGCGGAGAACGCGCGCCGCGCCGACGCGGCGGTCAGCGCGCTGCGCGACGAGCTCGGCCGTGAGAGTGCCGACATCGCGGCCCGGCTCGCGACGCTGGCCTCCCAGCTCGCGGGCGACAACCGCTTCCGCCTGGGCGTGGTGAACGGCGACGCCCGGTCGCGCCGGAGCCTCCTCGACCTGGCCGGGGGTGCCATGCGCGCCGCCGGCCTCTCCCTGCTGCAGGTGCAGGACAGCGCCGGCCGCATCGTCAGCTCCGGGCATTTCCGCAATGAGTTCGACCGCGCCGAACCCGAGCTGCCCCTCACGCTCGCCGCCGAGGGGGACACGCCGGTGCTGGTGCGCGCGCGCACCCCGGACTCCTCCCTCGTGGCTCTGGCGCGGGTGGACTCGCTGCGCGTGGCGGGCCGTCGGTTCACGCTCGTGGGTGGCACCGCCATCGAGGAGCGGCTCCGGGGCCAGCTTGCGCGCGACCCGGAGCTCTCGCTCCGGCTCGTCTATCCCCGGGGGCCGGCGACCCCGGCAGTCCGCGGCTCCGTCGTGAGCGAGCTGGCGCTGCCGTTTCTCGATTTGCTTCCCACTGCCGGGGCATCACTCGATACCGCGCGCGTCATCATCACCCAGTCGGGCGCCACGCTCTCCGCGCTCCGGCGGAATCTGGACCTGTGGTTCCTCGCCGCCCTCGGTACGACGCTGGCCCTTGGCCTGGCGCTGGCGGCCTGGTGGTCGTCCCGCATCAGCCGCCCGCTTACCAGCCTGGCCGAGCAGACCGCCGCGATCGACTTCGACCGCCTGGACCAGCGATTCGCGAGCGATCGCGGCGACGAGATCGGCGCGCTGGCCGGCGTCCTCGACGCGATGACCGAGCGGCTCCGGCAGGGCGCCGCCCGGTTGCGCGACGCCGAGCGCCGCATCGCGACCGGCGATCTCGCGCGGCAGGTCAACCACGACATCAAGAACGGTCTGGTGCCGATCCGGAATGTGCTGCGCCATCTGGCACAGGTGGCGCGTGACGATCCCGCGTCGCTCGCCCGGGTGTTCGAGGAGCGGCGCGGCACGCTCGATTCGAGCCTGCAATACCTCGACACGCTGGCGCGCAACTACGCCCGGCTTTCGCCCGCCGCGCGCGGCGGAAAGTGTGACGTGAATGCGGTGATCGAGGAAGTCGTCCGCGGCGTTCCGTCCGGACATGGCGAGCTCACCACGGCGCTCGCGCCCGCGCTGCCGCCGGTCCTGGCGGACCCGCTCGTCCTGCGGCGCATCCTGGAGAACCTGGTGAGCAACGCCGTGGACAGTCTGTCGGGCAACGGGGGTGGCGAGGTGGTGGTGGCCACCGAGCGGCTCGACCCGCCGGCGGGCGCGCTGGTGCGCGTGACCGTCGGCGATACCGGCCCCGGTATGACCCGGGCCGGGCTCGAGCGCGCGTTCGAGGACTTCAGCACGACCAAGGAAGGCGGCACCGGCCTCGGCCTCTCGATCGTCCGGCGCCTGGTGCTCGACCTGGGCGGGACGCTGCGAATCGAGACCGCCCCCGGCGCGGGAACGCGCGCGATCGTCGAGCTGCCCGCGCACGCCGCGCCGAAAGCGGATGGGAGCCCGACATGACGCTCGTGCTCGTGGTGGACGACGCGCCCCCCATGGCCGAACAGTACGCCTACGATCTCCGGCGGCTCGGCGGCTATGAGGTCCAGGTGGCGCACGACGGACGCGAGGCGCTCGAGCGGCTCGGCGCCGAGGCGGTGGATTGCGTCATCCTCGACCTCGAGATGCCGGGCATGGACGGCTTCGAGGTGCTCCGCTCGCTGGAGCGGCAGGCCTCCGAGGTCCCGGTCATCGTCTACACCGGCACGGGTGACTACGACCGTTGCATCCAGGCCATCCGGCTGGGCGCCTACGGCTTCGTGGACAAGGCCGAGCCGGTCGAGCGGGTGGTGCGCGAGATCGAGCTGGCGCTGGAGCGGCGCCGGCTCCGGGCCGAAGTCCGGGCGCTCGAGCGGAAACTCGACGGCGAGTCGTCGCTCGTCGGCACGAGTGCCGCGATGCGGCGGCTCCGGGAGCAGATCGGCCGCGTGGCGCCGGTGCCGAGCACGGTCCTCATCACGGGCGAGAGCGGCACGGGGAAGGAGCTGGTCGCGCGCGAGCTGCACCGGCTGGGGCCGCATCCGGCCGGGCCGTTCATCGCCATCAATTGCGCCGCCCTGCCGGAGAACCTGCTCGAGAGCGAGCTGTTCGGTCACGAGCGCGGGGCATTCACCGGCGCGAGTGTGACCCGGAAGGGCGCGTTCGAATCGGCCGAGCGCGGCACCCTGTTCCTCGATGAGATCGGCGAGCTGCCGCTCGCCGCGCAGGCCAAGCTGCTGCGCGTGCTCGAAGAGCGCCGGGTAACGCGGGTCGGCGCCAGTCGCTCCGTTCCGGCCGAGGCACGCGTCGTGGCGGCCACTAACCGGGAGCTCGAGACCGAAGTGCGCGAGGGCCGATTCCGGGAGGACCTCCTCTACCGGATCAATGCGCATGTCCTGGCGGTGCCGCCCCTTCGCGACCGGCGGAGCGACGTGCCCGAGATCGCCGCCCGGCTCGCGGCTGCCATCTGTCAACGCTATGGCATTCGCCCCAAGCGCATCGCCGCCGACGCGCTCGATCTGCTGATGAATTACGAGTGGTCACGCAACAACGTCCGGGAGCTCCGGAACGTGGTCGAGCGGATGATCATCGCGACCGACGGCGACGTGATCGGCCCCGGCCAGGTTCCGGCCGAGCTCCAGGGGGAGCCGACTCCCGCGACGGAAGGCGCCCGGACATTCCAGGCGCTCAGGGCGGAGGCGGAGCGGCGGATCGTGCTCGGCGCGCTCGAGCGGAACGAGTGGCACGTCACCCGGACGGCGGAGGAGCTGGGGCTGGCGGATCACGCGAGCCTGCTCAAGATCATGCGGCGGCACGGAATCCGGCGGCCGTGAGCGGCGGGTGGGCGCGTGTCTGCGCGTCCACATCGGCCCTGTTCCGACCGTGGTCTCACGGACACGCTCACGCGTGACGACTCGATAGCGGTATCCACCAAGTCGCTCTGCAATCACCACATAGACCGGAGCCCCTCCCGCGCTCGATAGTTGGCAGTCCGATTGCCTTTCCTGTGGCCGCACGAAGTTCCCCGCGCCATCGGCGCCACACCACAGGAGGAGCAGATGCCCCGCCACGTCTCCCGCTTCATCGCCTTGACCGCTGCTGTGTTCGTTCCCCTTGCCGCCGCCTGCTCGGGCCGCGGAGAGCGCCAGACGACCGGCTCCGTATCGGAGTCCACCGCGGCCGGCGCCACCATTGCGTCCACCTCTGCTACCGCGGCCGGCAGCGGCGACAAAGCGGCGCACACCAGCGCCGCCCCCGCGACGCCGTCGAGCTACGCGGACGCCGACCGCACCTTCCACGATGGCCGATACGAGGAAGCGTCCGCGATGTTCCGGGCGTACACTGAGAGCCACCCCGACAACGTCTGGGGCCACTACATGCTCGGCCTGTCGGCCTGGAGGAATGGCGACGACAGCCTGGCGCTCGAGGCGTTCGACGCGGCCCTGCGACTCGAGCCGGCGCACCGGAAGAGCCTCTTCAACTCGGCGCGCGTGCTGCTGGAGACCGGGCGGCCGCAGGACGCGCTGGAGCGGGTACAGCAGGCACTCGCCGCCGAGCCGCTGTCGAGCGAAGGGCTCCGGCTCCTCGGCCGAGTGCGCTACGAGCTGGGGCAGGCCGACCGGGCGATCGACGCATACCAGCGCGCACTCGCCCTCGACCAGCGGGACGTGTGGGCGATGAACAACCTGGGCTACATCTACATCCAGCAGGGCCGCAGTACGGAGGCGCTGCCGCCGCTGGCCCGCGCGGTGGAGCTGCGGCCCGATGGTCCGGTGTTCCAGAACAACTTCGCGACAGCGCTCGAGCGGTCGGGCCACATCGCGGCCGCGCGAGACGCGTACGAGGCGGCGCTCGCGGCCGACAGCACGTACGAGAAGGCGGCGGTCGGACTGGAGCGGGTGAACGCGCCTGGCGCGGAGTCCGATACGTCGGCCGTGGACGTGGCCGCGCTCTCGCAGGCGTTCCAGGCCGACGTGGAGCAGTGGCGGACACGGAGCGCGATGGTGGATTCCACGACGGCGGACTCGGCGACCGCGATCGACTCCGCGCCGGCAGCGGCCACGCCGAGCGACACAGCCACTCCATGATTCAGGCGCGGCTCACTCCCTGAAGCAGATGCGGCCCGACGCCACCGAAGTGGTGTCGGGCCGCGTGCAACGCTCAAGGGCCGCCGTCGAGCAGCGCTTCCTGCATCGACACGAGGCACCCATCCCGCGTCTCCAGCCGTCCGACTTCGCGAAAGCCGCCTGCGGCGTGAAATCGGAGGGACTCGGGGTTGGGCGGCCGCAGGTTTACTCCGCATGTCAGCCGTACGACCCCCCGCACCCGCGCCGCGCGCGCCGCGTGGGCATAGAGTGCTCGGCCCAGACCCGAGTGCCGCGCCCACGGCGCCACGGCAACCTGGTCGATGTGAAGAAACCCCGCTTCCCGAGCTCTGAACCAGCCGAACTCCTCACCGTCATAGTCGGCCGAATCTGCGAAGCCGAACAGGTAGGCGGCCACCCGGTTGGGCTGACCGGCAATCCAGAAGACGGTTGCACGGTGCCGGAGATCCTCGAGCTCGTCCAGGGATACGAGGCCGACGCCCGGAGCCGCAGCGGAGTTGATCGTCGCGACGCTCGGCAGGTCGTCCCGCACCGCATCGCGAATCGATGGCACATCGCTCATATGCCGGTTCGGACTCGGGTCCCTTGTGAAGAATTTCCTTGGAACACTACAATTGCCGCGATGGACCCCAATTCGAACGAGGCGCTCCTTTACCGGCGCGACGCAGGGACGCTGACCTGGCGCGGCCCGGCGCTGATGCTCTTTGCCCGCGCGGCTCTTGCCGTCGGAGCGCAGGCCATCGTCGCTGCCGTCTTCGCCCTGCGGTCGTCGCCGACTCCATGGCATGACGCCGAGCCATGGCTGCCGGTGTACGGGACATTGATCGACGCCGGCTGCCTCGCGCTCCTCTGGCGCCTCACGCGCCGCGAGGGCATCCGCCTGTTCGACCTTGTCGGCTTCAGCCGGCTGCACCTCGTCCGGGACACACTGCTCGGCCTGGCGCTCATCCCGCCGAGCCTGGTGTTCATTCTTGGCGGCGTCTACGCCGCCGGCTGGCTCCTGTACGGCACGCCCGCCCAGCCGTACCTCTTTGGCCCCCTGCCCTTGCCGGCCGCCCTCTACGGGGTTCTGGTATTCCCGTTCATCTGGGGGCTGACCGAGCAAATGACGTACAACGGCTATCTGGTCCCCCGCCTCCAGATTCTGTGCCGGAGCACGGGTCTGGCGGTCGCGATCGTGGCGTTCGTCTGGTCATCGCAGCACGCGTTCATGCCGTTGACCTTCGATCCGAGGTTCATGGCTTTTCGGCTGGTATCCTCGGTGACGTACTCGCTTTTCCTGACGCTCTTGTATCTCCGGCTCCGCCGGTTGGTCCCGTTGGCGGTTGCGCATGCCTTGCTGGATGGCGCGAGCGTGCTGATCGGCGTGCTGCTGCCGCTGTTGAGGGCATGAGGCCGGCGTTCAGCCGGCAAGCTCGCGAACGATTCGCTCCCAATGCAGGATGTTGTCCCACAGTGCCTGGACCGGCAGGCGTTCGTCCTTGCCGTGCGCGCGCTCGTCATCCGGCGACACGCTCCAGCCACCGTCCACCCCGTAGACCGGCATCCCGCGCGCGCGGAACTCGAGCCCGTCCGTCGCGCCGGTGCTCATCTGCGGGATGATCGGCTGCTCGGGGAAGCGCGCGTGCACCGCGTCCGTATAGGCGTTGACGATGTCGGGCCGGAGCGGCGACACCGGCGTCGGCCGACCGAGATCCGGATACGGGGTGAGCTCGACGCCCGGGCCGACGACCTGCTGGAGCTCCGCCTGCAGCGTCGGCGGCTCGATTCCCGGCATGATCCGGCAGTTCACCGTCGCCTCGGCGAGCTGCGGGAGCGCGTTTTCCGCGTGCCCGCCCTTCAGCATCGTCGCGACGCAGCGAGTGCGGGTGAGCCCCACCTCGAGCGGGTTGGCCTCGATGGCGTCGGCCGCCTGACCGTCCTGCGGATGATCGAGCCAGCGCCGCATGGCCCGCCCGAGCTTGCTGTTCCCCTCCTGCCTGGCCCGCGCGGCGAAATACTCGCGGGTGGTCTCGGTCAGCATGGGCGTGAACCGGTGCTGCTGGAGCTTCTTCAGTCCATCGGCGAGATCGTAGATCGCGTTGTCCGGCCGCGGCCGCGAGCTGTGTCCGCCGGGATTGCGAACCCGGAAATAGTAGCTCTGAAAGGTCTTCTCCGAGGTCTGCAGCCCGAAGCCGAGCGGCTTCCCGTCCCGGGTAAAGCCACCCCCGCCGGCATCTGCGTTCAGCACGAACTCGGCGTCCGTCCACTTGCGCCACTCGGTCGCGCCGAGCTCGGCGCCCCGGCCGTGGGTCTCCTCGTCGCCGGTGTAGAGCAGGATGACGTCGCGGTCGGGGCTGAAGCCGGACTGACGCAGCTTCATGAGCGCGACCATCGAGGGCACCAGACCACCCTTGTCGTCGCTGCTCCCGCGGCCGTAGAAGTAGCCGCCTTTTTCGACGAGCGTGAATGGATCGGTCGTCCAGTCGCTCGGGAGCGCCTCGACGACGTCCATGTGCGCGATGATCAGCATCGGCTTCTT
>DATAHW010000181.1:0-4569 GCA_036262935.1 Gemmatimonadales bacterium
AGTTCGATCGATTGAGCTATATGTGCGACAACCTGTTCCTGTTGGAAGTCCAGCGAGGCGAGCGATTGTCGCGGCGGCTCAGCGTGTTCAAGACGCGTGGCAGCGCCCACGATGAAGGCCTGCATCCGGTGACGATCACGGCCCAGGGCGTCCATGTCGGCTGAGGCCGAGCGGACCCGTCTGGGCGGTGGACCCGTCGCCTCCGAGCGGGCGTTCGAGTCGCCGGCGGCGCTGGCCATTCTCCACCAGTTGACCGCACTCGGCCGGGCCATCGCCCAGGCGCGATCGCTCGATGACATCCTGCAGATCGCGGCTACCCAGGCGGCCGAGGTGCTGGGCGCGGACCAGACCGTGCTTTTGCTCGTGGGGGACGACGGACAGGCCCGCCCGCGCGCGGTTCACGGTGTCGATGCCAGGGTGGCGGCAGCGTTCGTCGGAACGCTGGATGAGCTACTCCTGCAACGCCTCGAGACGGCGCTCATCGCCGGCACGCCCAGGGCGTTCATGGCGGTCCCGCTGATCGTGCAGGACGAAGTCACCGGACTCCTGGCCGTGACCCGCCCGGGGGAGACTCCGTGGACCTCGATGGACGAAGCCACGCTCGCGGCATTTGCCGACCAGTCGGCGGCCCCGATCGAGATCGCCCGGCTGTCCGAACAGGTGCGCCAGGCACGCCTGGTGGCCGACAATCTGCGCCTGCACCAGGCGGAGCGCGTCGCGCGGGCCGAGCTGGAGGCTGAGCGCGCCCGCTTGGCGACTGTCCTGGAAAACCTGCCGGCCGGGGTGGTCTTCGTCGAGGCCCCTTCCGGGCGCGTGACCTTTGCGAACCGTGCGGCCGCGCGGCTGCTAGGGCTTCCTGAGGATCTCGACCACGCACCGGACCTCGAGCTGCTGTCCCAATGCCTGCAGGTGAAGGCGGACGGGTCGGGAGAATGGCCCCTGGCCAGGGCACTTCGCGCGGGCGAGACGGTGGCCGGCGAGGATGTCCACTGCGTTCGAGCCGACGGTACGCCGGCGACGTTGAACATGAACGCCGCGGCGATCCGCGACGCGGACGGGGCCATCGTGGCTGCGGTAAGTACGTTCGCCGATGTGACCCAACAACGCGTGGTGCAGCGACACCTCCAGCAGATCCAGCGGATGGAGGCGGTCGGGCGTCTGGCGGGCGGCGTAGCCCATGAGGCCAACAACCAGATGCAGATCGTGCTGTCGGCGGCCGACTTCGTGCTTCGCCGCGCCGATCTCCCGGGAGGGGTACGGGAGGATCTCGAGCAGATCAAGCGCGCCGGGGAACGGACGGCGGCGGTCACGTCTCAACTGCTGTCGTTCAGCCGTCGGCAGATGGTCCGCCCCGAGCTGCTCGAGGTGGACCGTGTCGTGACGACGTTGGCGCCCGCCCTGCGCCGGACGCTCGGCCGGGCTTGCTCCCTGGATCTGCGGCTTGCATCGGGGGGTGCCCTGGTGCGGGCGGATCAAGGTCAACTCGAGCAGGCGCTGATCAACCTTACCATGAATGCCCGTGACGCGATGCCGGGCGGCGGACGATTGACTCTGGAAACCCGGCCCGTGGAGCTCGGGACCGACATCGCGGGAACCCCGGTAGGGTTCACCATCCGGCCCGGCTCGTATCTGCTGCTCACCTGTAGCGACACCGGCGTCGGCATGGATCCGGACACCCTCGGTCACCTGTTCGAGCCGTTCTTCACGACGAAGGCGGATGGGAAAGGCACGGGCCTGGGGCTGGCAACGGTGTACGGCATCATCAAACAGGTGGGCGGCTACGTGTGGGCGAACAGCGCGCCCGGCCAGGGCGCGACCTTCCTGGTCCATCTGCCGATCGTCAAGGATGCCGAGATCCCGGGGCCCGTGGAGGGGACACCCATCAGGCCGGTCGCGGGCGAAGTCGTACTCGTCGTCGAAGACACGCCGGCCGTGTTGGCGATGACCGCTCGGATTCTCCGATCGGTGGGCTACGGCGTGATCGAAGCCGCCAACGGCACGGTGGCGCTCGAGCTGCTGGAGGGACACACGGGGCCGGTCGATCTCCTCGTGACGGACGTCGATCTGTCGGAGGATGATTTCGACGGCATCGAGCTCGTCTCGCGCGTGCGCCGCCGATTCCCCAGCCTACCCGTGGTGTTCATGTCGGGTCACCCCGGAGAGGCCGCGGGGGAACGAGCGCTTCAGCACCCGCGCAGCTCCTTCCTCATGAAGCCGTTCACGCCGGATACTCTGGCGCGCTGCGTACGGACGCTCCTCGATACAAAAGGCACGCCCCGGTAAGCGGTAAGCTGGATGCGGAGCACGCCAGTGCGGCAGCGAGCGCCTCACTTTCTTCCGGCCAGCCGAGCGAGCCCGTCCCGCGCTTCCGTGACGTACGGCTGCAGCTCGGGATCGGCGCGGCGCCAGGCGTCGGCGACGTATCGGTAGCTCTCGACCGCCTTCTCACGCTCGCCGAGGTGCTCGGCGATTCGTCCACGCTCCAGGACGCCGAGTATGCGGACCGGTCCGCGTCCCCACCACCACCATCGGTCGAGCAGATCGCCCGCCGGCCGGTACTCGCCCCGTGCGGCGAGGAGGCGGGCGAGCGTGAGCTTCCCGTAGAAGCAGCTCAATCTCGTCCACTCCGAGCACAAGGTATCCGGTACCGACTGCAGCTGGAGCACGGCTGCCGCGGAGTCCTGGCGGGCGAGCGTAAGATAGGCGCCGGCGAGGCCGCCCAGCACACTGGCGCCCTCGACCACCGAAGGCGACCGGGACCGGCGAGCTACCGCGGCGGCTCGTGCGGAGAACCGGGCAAGCGAGGCGGTGTCACGCCGGGCCAACCACCACGGCAGTCCACCGAAGTGTCGCGGAGTGAGAGGCTCCCAGGACTCGCCGGGCTCGAGCGAGCGTCCGAAAGCGGCGCCGGCCACCGAGTCCGGGATGACGCCGAAAAGGCTGAGGCTGAGAAACGGGTAGAGGAACGGGCTCCAGGGCGACGCCTCGGGATCGGCGAGGAGTCGCCGATCCGCCTCCGCGGCCGCACGCAGGTGACCACGAAATGCGAGGCCGTTTGCGAGGTACTGCGGCCACATCATCGAATCGGCGACCCAGGGGGGAGCTCCCGCGACCTCGTGGCGGCCGGTGGCGAGCTCCCGCAACACCGTGATCGCCGACTCGGCGGAGTCGGGCCACAAGCTGAGGTGTTCCATTCCCGCGCTGAAGAGCGCGAGCGCCGAGGCGCTCCGGATCGCTCGAGTAACGGCCGGTGCGTTTGCACCCCCGGACTCGAGGACGAGGGCAGCCAGGCGTAGCGACGGTGCGTTCACGTCCGTCGGGTCCATCGCTGCATATGCCTGGGCGTAACGCAGCGCCAGGTCGGGCCGTCCCCGCTGCATCTCCAGATGAACGACATGCTCGTACGCGGGGCCGAATCCGGGGTCCAGCTCGATGGCCCGCTCGAAGGCGTCAAGCGCCGCAGGATTCCCTATCTGGGAGTGGTAACGATACTCGCCAAACGAGTACCAGATCTCCGGATCGTCTGGATAACGCCGTGCGGCGTCCTCGAGCACGGCCACGGCGTCATCGTGATCGAAGTCGTACAGCGAGTCAGCCAGGAAAAGCAGGCTATCCCGGGGCGACAGGCCGCGGTTGAGCATCATGGCGCGCCGATGATACTCCTCCTGGTCCCGATACACACCCGACGTGGCGGGATTCCAGCCCAGCACGAGACCCATGCGGCGGAAGGCGAGCCCGAAGGTGCTGTCCTGCGCGACGGCCCGGTCGTAGTGAACGAGGGCGGAGTCCCAGAGGCCGCGACGGTAGAACTGCTCACCGCGGAGAAACTCCTTGAGCGCCGGCAGCGATCGCGAGGCGAGGGAGACATGCCGCACCGAGCCGATGGGGCGGCCGCGCCCGAGTACCTGCAGGATCCGCACACCGAGCGAGTCGGCCAGCTCGCCGATCCGCCGCTCGTCCCCAGTCACTTCGAGGTCCGGCTCCGCCCCATTCCGCGAGCGGTCCAGTACCGTCCCCCGAAGGCTGACGGAGTCCGTTCCCCTTCGAGCCAGGGTCCCGAAGACCACCAGCCCGGCCCCGGTCCGTTCACCGAGCGCCGCCGCTGAGGCAGGGTCGGCACGACCTGCCCAGTGTTTGAGCGCGACGCTCTGAGAGACGGTCCGGATGGGACCCGCTCCGTCAAGGTCTCTGGACAGAACGTCCACCAGTCCCTCGTGCCAGAGCTGCAGCGAAGGATCGAGCACGTCGAACGGCGCCACGGCCAGGAGGTTCGCATCGAGCGCACCGGCGGGCGCAGTGCGGAAGCCACGGTACAGCAGGAAGGCCACAGCCAGGGCGACAAGGGTCCCGGCGCCGGCCAGCACCCCTCGCCGCCCGAACACTCGTCGGCGCGCACTCGGCACCGGCCTGGTTTGCGAAGTGGCCCCGAGCTGCGTCTTGAGCGCCTCGGCGAAGCGGGCGGCGTCCGCGAACCGGTCCGCGGGGGAGCGCGCCATTGCTCTCATGACCGCGTATTCGACCTGCTCGGGGACGTCACGAACGGTGCCGAGGCGTGGCACCGGCTCGGTC
>DATAHW010000182.1:0-3467 GCA_036262935.1 Gemmatimonadales bacterium
CGTGTACAGCATGTGGGCCAGGATCTTGTTCTTGGGAGTGAGGAAGGCGGGACTGAACTTGGGCGTGAGATACCGCGCCCGGACGGATCCGAAGCCGGACTCTCGAAGTGCCGAGCTCACCCGCCGCGGATCCAGAAACACCTCGTCCTCCGAATAGATCCCGATCCAGTCCCGCAGCCACTCCATCGGCTTCCGGTACCACGCCCGGCTGCTGGGCTCCAGGCACACGAAGGTGCCGCCCGGCCGCAGCACCCGGTGGGCGTGCGCGATCGTCCGCTCGAAGTGCGGCAGGTGGTGCAGGCCCGCGAAGATGAGGACCGTGTCGAAGCTCCCGTCGGCGAAGCAGAGCTCCTCGGCGTTGCCCTGGACCAGGGTCAGTTCCGGCATCTTCCGCCGGAGGGTCTCGAGCAGCGTGTCGGACAGGTCGAGGCCGGTGTAGGTCCGGTAAGTCCTCGGCATATGCTCCGTCAGCATGCCGGAGCCGATGCAGAGCTCCAGCACGTCTCCCGTGAGCTTCGGCAGCATGGCGACGACATCCCGCTTGCTGCCCTCGGCCATCCAGTCGAATTCCGCGTGCTCGTCCCAGAACTCCTTCTCGCGCTCGATGACGTCCATGGTGCTCGCTCGGGATAGGGAAATCAGGAACTCAGACAGTTGCTTCCCGGGGCATGAACCGGTCGTCAACGCTTGCGGTGCTCACGAAGGCAGCGACCTCGCGCATCCGGGCGAGCGTCCGCCAATACACATCCTCCATCAGAATGTGCGCGAACTCACCGTTCCTGCCGATGCTGTACAGTCCGGCGATCGGCAAGCCGCCCTCAAGGGCATGCCGCTCGCGCTCGTACGCATTCAGGAAGACCGGATGCGCAATCGGGGTACGGAGCACCGCGCAGCCGAGGTACCGATCGCGCAAGGCCGGGAAGAGCTCCACCAGGTGGCGCAGGCAGTGCTCGCCAAGCTCCTCCTCGGGCATGCGCCAGATCTCGTCGCTCGTCTCGCAGCCGATGTCCACGGTGATGATCGTCTTGCCCGCCGGCGCCAGCCACGGCATCGAGCGGGTGGCTTCGGTGAGCCGGAAGAACGGGACCTGCCGGTCGGGAATCCAGTTCACCACGTCGGGCAGGAGGGCCCGGCCGGTGAACTTCATATTGACCAACGCCATGGGACGGTAGCGGAACCGGGCCAGGTACTGGAGGGCGCTGGAGCCCTGGACCAGCTTCGGCAGCACGTGAACGGGCGCCGTGCTGACGACCGCGTCCGCCGGTTCGTCACGGCCCTTGGCCCGGACCCCGACTACCCGCTCTCCCTCCACCAGAATGGCCTCGACCGGACTCTCGAGCCGGATGCACCCGTCCAACCCGCCCGCGAGGCGCTCGCACAGCAGGCCCAGGCTGCCCTCCGGGTAGACGTGCCACACATGCGCGCTCTCCGGCTTCTCGCGCGAGTAGCCGTTGGCGACCGCCCGCCCGGAGAGCCGGCTCGCCAGCCGGAGCCGCATGACGTGCGCGGTGCCCCGGTCCACCTGAGGGGGAATGACGGACGGCGCCAGCTCGGTTGCCGGCGCGCCGGACCAGGCCTCGACCAGCGGAATCGCCACGTCCTCTGCGAGCGCCGGGCCGTATTCGCGGCGGTACCACTCGGCCGCGCTGGTCGCCGGGGCGGAGCCGTGTCCCGCTCGACGGAGCCGTGCCGCCGCGGCACTGAGGAGAAAGCGGGGCGAGCGAACGAGACCGAACGGGTAGCTGTAGACCCGGCCGTTCAGGAAGACGCTCTCGCCGTAGTGGTGGACGTCGCGGCACTGGGCACCGACGCCGAGGGCCGCCGCCAGCCGGTTGGTGATGAAGTGCGCGCCGAAGTCGTAGGTGAAGCCGTCCTGATCGGTGAAGCTGCGGGCCAGGCCTGCGACCTGTCGCCCGGCCTCATAGACGGTGACCGAAAGACCCCGACGGCGAAGCTCCCGTGCGGCCAGCAGGCCGGCCAGTCCCGCTCCGACGACGGCAACGTGACTCGTTCCGCGTCTCATGTCCGGGTCTCGACCGCCTTCCGGAGAACGGCGCGGAGTTGCGGACCGTTCATCTCCCGGCGAGGCGTCGGCTGAACCAGGGCCGCGGCACCGGTGATCGCGAGGATACCACCCGACGCGAGGCGGGTCAGCCAGGGTGGCGCGCCCCAGTCGCTCAGCAGGTCGTTTGCCGAGTTGGCCCAGAGGCCTGAGTCGCTGAGGCTGTCGAGGCGCTCCACCTCGAAGCCGGTCGCCCCCGCCAGGCGCCGCATCGTGTTCGGCCCGAACAGGCAGGGGTGGCGGGGGAAATCGTACGCCGCCCAATGCCGCCCGCGGAATAAGTGGCTCACCCGCGCCTCAGCATTCGGGGTCAGGATGATCAGGCGACCCCCCGGCCGGAGGAGCTCACCCAGGGCCTCGAGCTCCTCCACCGGGGAATAACCGTGCTCCAGGGAGTGGAGCAGAAACACGAGATCGTAGGCGCCCGGATTCGCAGACAACCTCTCCGCTCGGCCCCGGTGGACGGTGAAGCCGCGAGAGCGCGCCGGCGCCGCAAGAGTCTCGTGCGGCGTGGTCGCCTCCACGACGCAGCCGGAGGGCGCGAACCTGCGCAGGAGGTCAAGATGCAGTCCGGCCCCGTAGGCGACCTCGAGGATTCGGGCCGGCGAGGGACCCGAGGCGGAGCGGCCCAGCGCGTCGCGCACGACAGCCCTGGTCACGCCGCGTCCCGCGCGATGCGAGCGCTCCGACCACTCGAAGTAGGAGGGCGGATACAGGCGTGACTGCTCCCCGATCGCGGGACGGGGGTCCAAATAGAGGAGTCCGCAGCGGGTGCAGGAGAGCATGAGGAAGCTGTCTCCCGTCACCCGGCACGCGGAATCATTGCCGACAGCGACGGGCTCCGCCTCGTCGCTGCCGCAGAGCGGGCACACGGTGCGTACCAGGTCGAGTCCCCCTCGCGGCGAGGTCTCTGGCGCTGCTTCCACGGCGGCTCCGCCGCTCACTCGAGGCTTCCCACCGGCGTCACCCGTACCTCGCCCACGATCGTGCGCCCCCGCCGGGCATGAGCGCCACATACCCTCCGCACCCCTTCCACGATCCCCACCCGCGGCTCGAACCCGAGCAGCGCCCGCTGCCGCTCCAGCGTCGGATGCTTGATCAGCGTCATCTGCGGCGGCAGCTCGGTGGTGATCACGAGCTCGGGCGACGCGTTCAGCTCCGCCCGGATCATCTCGGCCAGGTCGGCCATCGGGACCAGCTCGGGATGACCCAGATTGATGACGGTGTACTCATCCAGCCGGGCCGCCGCCTCGATGCCGCGCACGATGTCGGAGACGTGCAGCCAGCTCCGGGCGCTGCCCCGGTGGACTTCGATCGGTCGGCCGCGCGCCAGATTGCTCACGAACCGGATCATCGCCGACCGGTGCTCGCCCACGGTCTCGTTCTCGTCGTAGACCATGCACGG
>DATAHW010000183.1:0-11647 GCA_036262935.1 Gemmatimonadales bacterium
TGGGCGAGACGGCGGAGCGCGTCGGCGCGATGTACGACATCGGCCGGGCGGCTCAGGATGCGTTCGCGCTCGAGAGCCAGCGGCGGGCGCAGGTGGCGATGACGCAGGGCGTGTTCGAGCAGGAAACGGTCGGCGTGGAGCTGCGGCGTGGCGCGGGCGTCGAGCTGGTCATCGCCGACGAGGCGCCGAGGGCCGGCGTCACGCTCGAGCGGCTGGCGCGGCTCGCGCCCGCGTTCGTCGGCGAGGGCACCGTGACCGCCGGCACGTCGAGCGGCATCAACGACGGCGCCGCGGCGCTGGCCGTCGCGAGCGCCGAGGCGGTGCGGGAGCTCGGGCTCTCACCCCTGGCCAGAGTGGTGGCAACGGCCGTGGCGGGCGTGGACCCGAGCTGCATGGGTCTGGGGCCGGTGCCGGCCACGCGGAAGGCGCTCGCACGCGCGGGACTCGAGGTGGACCAGCTTGACCTGATCGAGCTAAACGAAGCATTCGCGGCGCAGGCGCTCGCGTGCATCCGGGAGCTGGCCCTCGACCCCGCGCGGGTCAACATCTACGGCGGCGCGATCGCGCTCGGGCACCCGCTGGGGGCGAGCGGCGCGCGCATCCTGACGACGCTGGTGCACGCGCTTCGGCGCACGGGCGGTCGGTACGGGCTGGCGACGATGTGCATCGGGGTGGGACAGGGAATCGCGATGGTGGTGGATGCCGGCGGGTGAGCTGGCGTCAGGCGCCTTGAGCGTTCCTCGGCCGCCGCCCAGATTGTCCTCACCCCCCGCACGTCCATCTCACAGGAGAAAGTGATGCACCGCTCGCCCCGCGCGCTTCTCGTGGTCGCATGTGTTCTCTCCCTCGGCTGCTACCATGCCACCGTCGAGACGGGAGCCACGCCGTCACCCGAGGTCATCGGCAAATCGTTCGCGTCGGGGTGGATCTACGGACTGGTGCCGCCGAGCACCATTTCGACGGCCGCCAAGTGCCCGAACGGGCCCTCGAAGGTGGAGACCAAGCTGAGCTTCGTGAATCAGCTCGTCAGCTTCCTGACGCTGGGCATCTATACCCCGATGCAGATCACCGTGACGTGTGCCGCGAGCAAGGTTGGGGAGACAGGCGCCGGAGCGTCCCAGTAGCCCCGCGGCGTTCAGCTACTCTTGCGCGCGCCGCTCGAACTCCGCGCGCGCTTTCGCCAGCGTGTCCAGCACCGCGCGGCGCTCGTCGGCCGTGTTCCAGTCCCGGCTGGCCTCCGCCGCGGCGCGGAGGCGGTCGATCCAGGCCAGAAAATACTCCGCGTCCACCTTCGAGCGCGCCGGGCGGCTGCCCACGGTGACGTACACCGGACTCGTCGTGGCGTAGGGATAGAGATCGAGTACCGGATAGATCGCCCGGTCGGTGCGCGCGCGGAGCAGGACCCAGCCGCTCCGCTCGACTGGCACGCGGACGGTCGTGTCCACCGAGCGGTGGTCGCCCGCGAGCGGGATATCCCGCACCTCCCCGTTCAGCACGAGCTCGAGGTGATCCACGGGCACGTTGGAGCGCACCCGCACCCGTGCCGCGAGCTCGCCGCCTGAGGCGGGGAGGCGCACTTCGTCTCCCAGCGCAGCTCCGTTCACGCTCAGCTCCAGCAGCGGCCCGTTGGTCGCGAAGCTGCGGCCGGCGCGCAATGAATCGAGCAGCCGCCGCTGGCTGAGGGGCGCGCCGGTGTGCACGTACACCCGGTTCATCCCCACCGGCCCGCGGAGCGACGCATAGTTGGCCATGGCGTCGGTCCCGGCGCCCGCCGGCAGCCGGAAGCCGCAGTTGAGCATCCGGTACCAGACGTGCGCCGTCGCCATCGGATCGTCCACGAAGCCGAGCGCCTCGTAGTAGTCCACTTTGCCAAGAGCGACGTCCACCGGGAACTCGGCCGTGAGCGGCCTGGTGGTGTCGGCCGGGTCGGGGTCGCTGTCGAACGGGTGTACGTAGCCGATGACCGCCCCCTCCGCGCGGCCCAGGTCCGCGACCTGGGCATTGGTGGGGGCGAGGCTCGCCGCGGCGGTGCCGGCATAGCCGGCGTAGCCAGGGAGCAGCACGTGATCGCGCAGGCCCAGCAGCCCCAGATGCCCCCAGACGCTGGTGTGGAACTCCTGGTCGTGCACGATGATGGTGCTCGCGGTGGAGGCGGGATCGCGGCCCACCGGATAACCGATATCGGGAATCCGGCCCTCCTTGTTCACGATCAGGTTCTCGACCAGATCGAGATCTTCGGCGCGTGCCTGGAAGGCCAGCCGGCGGGGCGTGTTGCGGTACGCGCCGCCGTAGTTCATGTGCACGTGCAGGTCGGCGCTGTGCCAGCCGCGCGCGGCCAGGTTGCCCAGGGGTCGGAGCGTGAACCGCGCGGCGGCTTCCGCGCCCGCGCGGACCGTGACGGTCCGGCGCTCGACGCGGGTCTCGGGGCCGCGGGAGATCTCGAGCTGGTACTCCCCGGCAGGCAATGTGAGCGCGTCGCGGCCGCTCGTGTGGAAGTACCCGTACTCGAACCGCCGCTCGCGCCGATCGAAGCCGTCGTCGGCGTGGCGCCAGACGCTGTCCGGCGCGAAGGCTCGGCCGTCGGGCCCGGTCACGCTCACGCGAGCCGCCGCCACGCGGCCGCGCGGGTCGAGGACGGTCACGTGCAGCCTGCCCACGGGCGAGCGGTACACGCGCCGGTCGGCGCGCACGGGCGTCCGCCGCCCGCCGGGCACGTCCACAATCCAGAGCGAGGTGTTGCCGCCGGCGTTCGCTACGTACGCGATCCGGCGCCCGTCCGGCGACCAGCGTGGCGCGGTGGCGTCGAAGTCGCCGTAGGTAAGCTGCAGGGGATTGGCGCCGTCGGCCGTCATGAGCCAGAGCTGGTTCCACTGCCGGCCGATGTAGGAGCTGTATACCACGCGCCGGCCGTCCCGGCTCCAGTCGGGCCGGGCCTTCCAGTTGGTCTCCTCGTCCCGGATCTCGCGCGGCGTACCGCCCGGGCGCGCCGGCATCCGCCAGAAGCTGCCGGCACCCCAGATGTGTCCCCGGTTGGAGATGAGGATCAGCTCGCGTCCGTCGGGCGACCAGGTGGGCGAGAGATACTGATCCACGGCGTTGTAGTAGTAGCGCGGGAGCCCGCTCTCATGATCCTCGCTGACCCGCTCGATCCGCTCCGCGCTCCCCCCTGCCGTGACGGCGGCGGTGAACACGTGCCAGCGCCCCTCGTAGCGAGTGGAGGTGAACGCGATCCGGCTGCCGTCGGGCGACCAACGCGGCTCCAGGTTCACCGCGCCGTTTCGCAGGAGCGCAGTCGAGGCGCCGGTGGACGGGTCGAGCAGCCGGAGCTCGATGGCGTCGTCCCGATAGGAGGCGTACACGATCCGGCGCCCGTCCGGCGACCAGTCCGGCTGGTAATCGTAGCCGGGACCGTCGGTGAGTTGGCGCGCCTCCGTGCTCCCGACGCGCTGGCGCCAGAGCGAGCCCTGCATCGAGTACACGAGCTCGCGCCCGTCCGGTGACCAGGCGGCCGCGCTCGGGCCGCTGGTAACCTGGGGGATGAACATTTCCCGGTAGTAGTAGGGATGACGGACCTTGACCTGCTGCAGGACCGGGGCGCGCTGGGCCGCGAGCGGACCGGCCCCGCCGAGCAGCAGGCCGAGGGCCAGCGCCGCTGCCCGCCGGGGGCTCACCGCCTTCCCCGCCAGTAGATGACCAGTCCGAGCACCACGAAGAATCCCGCGCCGCCCACCACCTTGAGGCGGAACACCCAGGGATCGGTGGTGCCCGACGGCGGGACGGTGGCGATGAGCATCGCGAACAGCGTGAGCGCGAGTCCGGCGACGCCGATCACCACGCCCGCCGGCCGGCCCCCGAGCAGCGACCCGCCGACCGGCTCGCGAAAGCGCACGACGAGGTAGCAGAGGAAGAGGTAGATGTAGGGGATGAAGTAGACCAGCAGCATCGTGTCGAGGATCACGAGATACGCCTTCTCCACCGTCGTCCCCCTCCCCAGCACCGAGAGCAGCAGGAACACCGTCGCCAGCACCGCCTGCGTCAGGATTGCCACGTAGGGCGTGCGCCAGCGCGGGTGTACCCGGCCGAAGGCGGGCGGGAAGTAACGATCGAGCCCGATCACGAACGCCACGCGCGCGGGCCCGGTGAGCCAGGCGCCGACGCCGCCCACGTTCCCCACCACGTAGAACGCCGCGGCGAGCGCGGGCAGCCAGCCGATCCCCCAGCCGATATCGCGCGAGCCGATCGCGAGCGCCTGCATGAAACCGGAGACGATGTTGACCTCGTGGGTCGGGACCAGCCAGAGCACGGCGGCGGTGCCGGCGATGTAGACGAAGGCGATGAGCGGTGCCGCGATCAGGATAGAGCGCGGCAGCGTGCGGCGCGGCTCCCGCACCTCGTCACCGAGCACCGCGCTGAGCTCGAGCCCCGCAAAGGCGAATGCGATCGAGGCCCAGAGGTTCAGCTCCGAGAGATCGCCGAGGTCGGGAACGAGCGTCGTGGCAGTGAGTGGCGTGGCGGCCGGCCGGGTGAAGGCCGCGTACGCTCCGAGCCCCACGAGCAGCACGCCCGGCAGGTAGGTGCCGATCGCGCCGATGTTCTGCAGCCAGCGGCCGGTCCGCACCCCCACGATGTTGAGCCCCACCGCGAGCCAGAGCGCGAACAGGGTGGCGGGAAGCACGTAGGTCCAGCGGTCGGCGAGCCCCGTCTCGCCGTGACCGATGACGAAAGTGCCGATCACCGCGGTGGACATGAGCAGGTTGGGGTAATAGAGGATGTTGTTCACCCAATAGCACCAGCCGCACATGAAGCCGTGGCCCTCGCCGAAGGCGCGTTTGGTCCAGGCGTAAATGCCGCCCTCGTCCGGGTAGCGCGCGGCCAGGTCGCTCACGGCGAGACCCTGGGGGACGAAGAAGAAGATGGCGGCCAGCACCCACAGCGTAATCGAGCTCGGCCCCGCGGCGGCGGCCGTCGCGAACCAGCGAAGGCTCACGACCGCGACGATGTTGAACAGCACCATGTCGCGGAGGCCGAGCGCGCGCGGGAGCACCGGGTGTGCGGTCTCGGCCGCGGGAATGGCGGGGGGCGCGGCGCTCATGGGCGGGCTCAGCCCTTCAGGTAGAGTCGCTGGGGATCGAGCACGTCGCGCAGCAGACGGAGCTCGACGTCGCTCGGCGGATCCACCTCCGCGAGGTGGGGCCGGGACCGGAGCCGCCAACCGATGCCGGCCCGCACCTCCTCGGGCTCGACGCCGGGGTAGAGGGCGGCCAGCACCAGCTCGCCCGAGTCCTCTTCGGCCTCGAGCACGGCCTTGTCGGTCACCACCTTGACCGGTCCGGCGCCGGGCATGCCGAGCTCCTGTCTGGTCCTGCCGCGGAATCGGTGGCCGGGGCTGGTGACGAAGTCCACGGCTTCGGGGAAGGCGCGGCGGCTCAGCCGGCTGATGATCACCGTACGCCGCGCGTGAATGGCGATCTCCGCCGCGCCGCCGCTCCCCGGGAGCCGCACGTCGGGATGGTCGTACGCGCCGACCACGGTGGTGTTGATGTTCCCGTACCGGTCCACCTGCGCGCCGCCGAGGAAGCCGACCCCGATCCGTCCGTTCTGCAGCAGCGACTGGAAGACGTCGGCCATGCCGCACACCATGAGCGAGCCGGTGACGAGCGACGGGTCGCCGATCGAGACCGGCAGCCGCTCGGGCGCGGCGCCGATGGCGCCGGACTCGTAGATGAGCACCAGGTTCGGCGCGTGGGTGGCGCGGGCGAGATTGCAGGCGAGGTTGGGGAGCCCGATGCCGACGAAGACGACCTCGCCGTCCCGCAGCTCGCGGGCGGCGACGGTCGCCATGAGCTCGGCGGGCGTGTGGGTCATGGAGACGCGGGAGCGGTGCTCACCCGGCGCAGGCGTGTCATCCCGAGCAAAGCGAGGGGCTTGCTCCGCCGGAATTCGAGCCTGGTGGGCACGATCCCTCGCTCCGCTCGGGATGAGAGTTCCGCGGCGTCTGCCCACGCCACCTCAATACCCATAATTGACCCCCGCGCACACCCGCGCATCCGCACTGAGCCGCAGGAGGCCGCTGGAGCGCTCCAGGTATTCCTGCCGGTCCCGGACACCGTACACGTACTCGTCCAGGTACGCCGCGAGCGCCGCCGGATCCCGCGAGATCCGTTCCCAGCCCACGTAGAACGAGTTGTCCCGATCGTAGTACCCCTGCGCATATGACGGGTGCGCGCCCCACGGCTCCACCACGACCGCGTCCACCGCGATCCCCGGAATGAGCGTCCGATTGGGATCGGCCCGGATGACGCTCTGGTCCACCAGCTCCTCCACCACCACGATGACGCGGCGGGAGGCGAACGCCGCCTCCTTCTGCACCCCGAGCAGCCCCCAGATCTGGGTGTTCCCCTCCGCATCGGCCCGCTGCGCATGGACGATGGTGACGTCCGGGTTGAGCGCGGGCACGGTGGCGATCCGCTCGCCCGTGTAGGGACACTCGACGGAGGCGATGCGCGGATTGGCGGCGGGGAGATCGGTGCCCATGTAGTTGCGCATGGGCCAGAACGGCAGCCGGGCGGCGCCGGCGCTCAGCCGGCCCACCATGCCGAAGTGCGAGTACTCCTCCAGCTCGAGCGGCGGCCCCCTCCCCTCGACCGCGCGGCGGAATGCGTGGAGCGACCCCGCACCGGGATTGCCCGCCCAGGAAAAGACCAGCTTCCGGGCGCAGCCCGCCGCGATCATCTGGTCGTAGATGAGGTCCGGCGTGAGCCGACAGAGGGTGAGATCGCGCCGGCGCTGCCGGATGATCTCGTGCCCGGCCGCGAAGCAGATGAGATGGGTGAAGCCTTCGATCACCACGGTATCGCCGTCCCGCACCAGCGCGGCGACGGCGTCGCGCATGGTGGCGACCTTCGACCCCGTGCTCAAGCGATCTCGCCCAACCCGGCGTCGATCATCTCGAGCGCGATGTCGACGTCGCCGGCGCCGACCACGAGCGGCGGCGCGAGCCGGAGCGCGCTTTTCCCGGCGCCCAGCAGCAGGAGGCCGCGCTGAAAGGCGCGCTGCACCAGCTCGTGCACCAGGTCCGGCGCGGGCTCGCGCGTGCCGCGGTCCTTCACGAACTCGACGCCCACCATGAGGCCGGCCCCGCGCACGTCGCCGATGCAGGCGTGCTTCTCCGCCAGGCGACACACGCCGGCCTTGAGCCGCTCGCCCATGGCCGCGGCGTTGGCCATGAGGCCGCCCTCGACCAGATCGAGCGTGGCGAGGGCCGCGGCACAGCACACGGGGTTCCCGCCGAAGGTGGAGCCGTGGGATCCGCTCTCCCAGGTGCTCACCGATTCCCTGGCGATCATCGCGCCGATCGGCATGCCGGAGCCCAGCCCCTTGGCCGTGAGCAGGATGTCGGGCTCGACCCCCTCGTGGTCGCAGGCCCACATCTTCCCCGTCCGTCCCACGCCGGACTGCACTTCGTCCGCCACGAGCAGGATGCCGTACCGGTCGCAGAGGGCGCGCAGGTCGCGGAGCCAGCCGGGCGGCGGCACGATGTAGCCGCCCTCGCCCTGGATCGGCTCGACGAAGATGGCGGCCACGTCGTGCGGGTCGAGCTGCCGGGCGAAGAGGTCGTCCTCCAGCACACGGAGGCAGCCGCGGTTGCACGCGGGCTCATCCGCGCACCAGGGGCAGCGGTAGCGGTAGCCGTACTGGACGTGGTAGACGTCCGGAAGCAGCGGGCCGAAGCCCGCGTGCTGCCGCGCCTTGCTCGAGGTCAGCGTCACCGCACCGGTGGTCCGGCCGTGGAAGGCGCCGCGGAAGGCGATGATGGCCGTGCGCCGGGTGGCATAGCGCACGAGCTTGATGGCCGCCTCGGTGGCCTCGGTGCCGGAATTGGTGAGAAAGACCCGCTTCTTCGACGCGCCCGGCGCAATCCGCGCCAGCCGCTCGCACAGCGCGGCCATCCCTTCGTAATAGAAATCGGAACCGCAGATATGAAGGAAGCGGTCGGCCGCATCCTTGACCGCCGCGACCACCGCCGGATGGCCGTACCCGGTGGAGGCGACCGCGATCCCGGCCATGAAGTCGAGGAAACGATTGCCGTCCACGTCCTCGACCATGACCCCCTCGCCTCGGGCCACGACGAGCGGGTACTCCTTGATGTAGCAGCTCGAAGTCCACGCGGCGTCCCGCTCGACGATGGCGCGGGCCCGGGGCCCGGGGGGAGGGACGAGAATCCTGGGGTAGTCGGGCACGGGGGCTCCTTGGGAAGGTCGCGACTCAGGACTGCTGTTCAATCACCGTCCTGCTCTGCTCCCGCATGAACTGCGCGACGTAGTATGGCCCGCAGCCGCCCTTGCCGGTGGACCCCGAGCCCTTCCAGCCGCAGAACGGCTGGGCGCCGGGCCAGGCGCCGGTGGTGGCGCCGGTGCGCTTGTTGGCGTAGCAGACGCCGGCCTCGATCTCGTCGAAGAACCGCGCCACCTCCGCGGGGTCGGCGGAGAAGATGCCGGCGGTGAGGCCGTACTCGACCCGGTTGGACTCGGCGAGCGCCTGCTCCAGGCTCTCGACCTCGCCCAGGGCGAGCAGCGGCACGAACAGCTCCTCGGCGAAGAGGGTGCTCTCGAGCGGCACGCGGGCGACCGTGGGCTCGACGAAGTAGCCACGGTCGAAGATGCCGCCGGTGAGCCGGGTGCCCCCGTAGAGCACGGCACCCTCCGCCCGGGCCTGCGTCACCGCGCGCTCGTACCGCTCGACGGCGCGCTGGTTGATCACCGGCCCGAAATAGCCATCCCGCTCCGACGGGTCGCCGATCCGCATCGCGCGGGTTCGCGCGAGCAGCCGTTCGGTGAACGGCGCGGCCACCGCGCGGTGCACGTACACCCGGCTGGTGGCGCTGCACTTCTGGTTCTGCAGCCCGAACGCCGATCGCATGACCCCCTCCGCCGCGGCGTCGAGGTCGGCGCTTGGCATCACGATCGTGGCGTTCTTGCCGCCGAGCTCCAGCAGGCACGGCTTGATCCAGCCGCCGCTCAGTCCCGCGTGGATGCGCATGCCAACCGCCTTGCTGCCGGTGAACACGACGCCGTCCACGCCGGGGTGCTGCCAGAGCCGGTCGCCGATGGTCTCGCGGTGCCCGACGAGCAGATTGAACACGCCCGCCGGGAGTCCCGCATCGCGGTAGACCTCGTACAGGCGGAGACCCGTGAGCGGTGTGTCCTCCGCCGGCTTGTAGACCACGGCGTTGCCCGCGGCGAGCGCGGCGGACGACATCCCGGCGGAAAGGGCGAGCGGGAAATTGAACGGCGAGATGCAGGCGAAGACACCGTAGGGGCGGAGCACGTCGGTGTTCCGCTCGACCGGGGTCACGCGCGCCATCTGCCGGACGAACCCGCCGGCCTCCTCCACCTGGCCGCAGTAATAGTCGAGCAGGTCGGCCGCTTCCTCCGCGTCGCCCATCGATTCGAGCCGGCTCTTGCCCACCTCGAGGCTCATGAGCGCGGCGAGCTCGTACTTCCGCTCCCGGATGAGCGCCGCGGCGCGCCGAAGGATCGTGAGGCGTTCGCCCCAGGGGCGGCGACCCCAGTCACGCTGCGCCTGCCGGGCGGCCGCTACCGCGCCATCCACGTCGGCCGGGCCCGCCGCGGCAAAGCGCGCCAGGACCAGGCTGGTGTCGATGGGCGAGCGGGCCATCAGCGGGTCGCCGCCGTGGTCCACCGGCTCGCCGGCGATGTAGAACGGCTGCCGCGCCCCCGCGGCCGAGCGCACCGCCTCGAGCGCGGCGTCGAAGCGCCGGTGGAACTCGTCCAGGTCGCCCGAGGCGGACGTGTAGGTGATCTTCGCGGTCGCGGTCATGCGATGGCTCCAATGCGCTCGACCGTGGCGCGCAGCGCCTGGCCGAAGCGCTCGACGATGAGGTCGATCTCCTCCCGGCTCACGATGAACGGGGGCGCGAGCATTGCCAGGTCGCCGTCGGCTCCGTCCGCCTGACCGACGTTGGGCCAGACGACGAGGCCTGCCTCGAGCGCCGCCGCGGCGAAGGTCTCGGCGAAGCGGACCGAGCGTGGAAACGGCGCGCGGCTCGCGGGATCGGCCACGAACTCGACGCCGGCGAGGAGCCCGCGGCCGCGCACGTCACCTACGCAGGGCAGCTCGCGGAGCGCGTCCAGGCGCTGGTGGAACACCGGGCCGATCGCGGCGCAGCGCTCGATCAGCGAGTGCGTCCGGAGGTAGTGCAGCGTGGCGACGCCCGCCGCGCACAGCGTCGCGTGATGGGAGAACGTCTGCGCATGCAGCAGCGCGCCCGAGCCGCGGGCCAGCACCTCGGTGATGCGCCGCGGGGCCACCACGGCGGAGAGCGGCACGTAGCCGCCGGCGATCCCCTTCCCCAGCGTCATGATGTCCGGCACCACCCCGTACGGCTCGAGCGCCGACCAGGTACCGGTGCGGCCGGCCCCGGTCAGCACTTCATCGGCCACGAGCAGAATGCCGTACCGGTCGCAGGCCGCGCGCACCCGCGGCCAGTACGACGGCGCCGGCACCGACGCGCCGGTGGAGGATCCGCCGACCGGCTCCGCGATCACCGCGGCGATCGTCTCGGGCCCCTCGCGCTCGATCGCGGCCTCGAGCGCGGCGCCGCTGCAGCTCGGGCAGCGTGGCGCTACGCCCCGGCACTCGCAGCGGTAGGCGTACGGCGCCGGCACCCGCACCATCTGCACCAGCCAGTCGCGGAAGAACGTGGTGTAGTGGGCGCGGGCGGAGGCGGAGAGCGCGAGCAGCGTGTTCCCGTGATAGCCGGGCGAAAACGTGACCACCTTCCGGCGCGCGGGCTGCCCCGACTCGACGCAGTACTGGCGGGCGAGCTTGAGCGCGGCCTCCACCGCCTCCGAGCCGCTCGTGAGCGGGTACACCAGCTCGAGATCGCCCGGCGAGCGGCGGGCGATCTCCTCGGCCAGCTCCTCCACCGGGTCGCTGGTGAACGCGGTGCCGTTCACGTAGGCGAGACGGGCGGCCTGCCGGCCGATCGCGTCGGCGATCTCCCGTACGCCGTGCCCGATGTTCACCACGAACGCGCCGCCTGCGCCGTCGAGATAGGCGCGGCCGTCCGCGGCATACAGCCAGCAGCCCTCCCCGCGAACGATGCGCGGACCGGTCCGCGTCAGCTTCCGGGAGAACACGTGTGAGGTCGGGGCGTCAGGGCTGGTCATGGTGGTGTTTCGGCTGGAGCGGGCCGAGGGCGGAATGTGGCCGGGTTCGGGACGAGGCGCCAGGGGCCGCGAGAGGGGGTGTCTGGCCCGCATTCTGCAGAATGCCGGCCCGGCGCCTCCCCCGGCGCATCCGGCAACCTCATTCGCTGGTGGCCGCCATGCAATCACCTCTCGTCGTCGGTGCCCTGCGCGAGCAGCTTCTCCGGATCCTGGACTGGTACCACCAGGGGCCGCCCCGGTTTCGCTGGGGCGTCGTCATCCACCGCCGCAACGAGCGTGGCAAACTGCGGTTCGGGGCGATCACCCCGCAGGGTGAGAGCCTCCTCCTGAGCGAGCCGATGCTGGACGAGCTGGGCGCCGCGGCCTGCTGGCTCGACGGCGCGGTCCGAGTCCGGCTGGAGAGCCGTCGCCTCTGCGAGCACCCGTGGGTCGAGGCCCTGGCGCGGCCGAGCCGC
>DATAHW010000184.1:0-4637 GCA_036262935.1 Gemmatimonadales bacterium
ATCCCGCGCCAAGGCCGGCGAGGTGCTGGACGCCATGGGCGTGTCGCTCCGCCGCTGGCTGGTAGCGCAGCTCATCGGCATGCTGGTGATCGGCGCCATCAGCACCGTGGCGCTGCTGCTGCTCGACGTGCGGGCCGCCGTGGCGCTCGGCATCATCGCCGGCATCCTCGAGTTCGTGCCGTACTTCGGCCCGATCATCTCCGCGGTTCCGGCGATGGCGATGGCCTTTCTCGACGGTCCCGAGAAGGCGCTGTGGGTGGCGCTGGCCTACCTCGCCATTCAGCAGATCGAGGGCAACATCATGATGCCGCTCCTCATGAAGGAGGGGCTCGACCTGCCGCCGGTGCTCACCATCCTGTCGCAGGCGGCGCTGTCGCTCGTCTTCGGCTTCGTGGGCCTCCTGTTCGCGGTCCCGCTGCTCGGGGCGGTGATGGTGCCGATCAAGCTGCTCTACGTGCAGGACGTGGTGGGCGACGACGTGCCGCTGCCCGGCGAGGACTCCGGCTGATGGCGGACGACGCGGACGGCGGCACCCGCCTCACGGCGGTCGAGATCCACGAGAACATCGTCGGCCCGGGCGAGAAGGAGCTGACGCGCCCGGCGGCGTCGCTGCTCTGGTCGGCGCTCGCGTCGGGCCTCGTGATCGGCTTCAGCTTCATCGGCGGCGCCTACGCGGCGAGCCTGGTGCCGCCGGAGCGCGGGCATGCGGCCTTTGCCGCCGTCTACCCGCTGGGCTTCATCCTGGTCATCATGGCCCGGAGCGAGCTCTTCACCGAGAACACGCTCGTCCCGGTCGTGCCGTTTCTCGAGCGCCGCGACGCGGAGACGTTCCGGCTGCTGCTTCGGGTCTGGGCGCTGCTGCTCATCGGCAATCTGATCGGCGCCCTGATCTTCGGCTGGGCCCTGGCGCGCACGCCGATGGTCGACCCGTCACTCCACGCGGAGCTGGGCCGGCTCGCGGCCGAGGCGACGAGCGGGAGCTTCGGGCGGATCGTCTACGCGGGTGTGTTCGCCGGGTGGCTGATCGCGCTGCTCTCGTGGCTGCTGGCCTCGACCCACGCCACGGGCGCGCAGATCGTGCTCATCTGGATCTGCACCGCGCCGATCGCCGCGCTCGGCTTCCGGCACTCGATCGCGGGGTCGGTCGAGGCGTTCTACCGCGCCGCGTCCGGTGGCGCCGGGTGGGGAGAGATGCTCCTTGGCTTCGTGGTGCCGGCCGTGATCGGGAACGCCATCGGAGGCGTGCTGCTGGTGGCGTTGCTCAACTACGGACAGGTGGTGACGGAGCGGGAAGGGGAACCCGCCGCGGCGCGGAAGCGCCGCCGGCGGGCCAGGCACCGGCGCGACGAGGGCGGGCGGGAGTCATCCTGAGCGGAGCGAAAGGGCTCGCACCCCAGCCTACCTGCCGAGCTTCCCTCCGAGCATCCCGCCGATGTCGTCCATCACCGACCCGTCTCCATCCTTGTCCAGGAATTTCCCAAGCATTCCCATCAGCCCGCCGGGGGCGGCCTTGGCGGCGGCCTGCTGCTCGCCGCCGAGCATGCCGGCCAGCCCGCCCGGATCGAGTCCGCGCTCGCGCGCGCTCTTGCCGAGCGCGCCCATGACGAGCGGTGCCAGCATCGAGAGCAGCATCCCGGCCTTGCCCGAGTCGATCCCGGCCACCTGGCCGAGGCCGTTCTGCACCACCTCCTGCCGCCCGCCGAGGACATGGCCCAGAATCCCGGCGCCATCGGCGGCGGCGCCGCCGGTCTGCTGTCCTCCGAGGTAGCCGGCGACGTTGTCGAGGATGCTGCCGTCGTGGTCCTTCTGGAGCGCGGAAGCGAGGGCACCGGCCTTGTTCGGGTCCTTGGCGTTGTGTGCCAGAGCGCCGACCAGCATCGGAAGCGCGGCCGCGATGGCAGTCTGGGTGGTGCTCGGGTCGGTGCCCAGGCGCTTCCCGATCTGTTGCACCGCTTCACCGCCCAGGCGCTGCTGGAGCATGTCGAGCATGGACATAGGGGCCTCATAGGGTGGAGGAAGAAGGAAGCCCTCAAGATCGCGTGGAGCCCGGTCCCCATGTGTGCGCCCCGTCACCATGCCGGTTATCTTCGCGCGATGCCTGGCCGTCCTCGCGCGCGGCTCCAGCTGGCGGCCGCCGCCATGCTGTTCTCGACCGGCGGCGCCGCGATCAAGGCCGCCGAGTTCACCGGGTGGCAGATCGCGAGCTTCCGGAGCGGGGTGGCGGCGCTCGCCATCCTCCTGCTGACCCCGGCGGCGCGTCGCGGCTGGAGCGTGCGGGCGGTGCTGGTGGGGTTTGCGTACGCGGCCTGCCTCACGCTGTTCGTGCTGGCCAACCGGTTGACCACCGCGGCCAACACGATCTATCTCCAGAGCACCGCGCCACTCTATCTGCTGGTGCTCGGCCCCTGGCTCCTGAAGGAGCCGGTGCGGCGGCAGGATGTGGCGCTGATGGCCGTGGTGGGCGTCGGCCTCGCGCTGTTCTTCGTGGGCGCGCAGACGCCGCTCGCCACGGCGCCGGATCCGGTGAAGGGGAACCTGCTCGCCCTGGTGAGCGGTTTCTTCTGGGCGCTGACCGTCTGCGGGCTCCGCTGGATGGGCGCGGCGGAAGGCGGGCACGGCTCGGCCGTCGCGGCGGTGGTGAGCGGAAACCTCACGGCATTTCTCGTCTCCCTCCCGATGGCCCTGCCGCTCGGGCCGCACGCGCCGGTGGATTGGGCGGCGATCGTCTACCTTGGCGTGTTCCAGATCGCGCTGGCGTACGTGCTGGTCACGTCGGGACTGAGGCACATCCCGGCGCTCGAGGCGTCGCTCATCCTGCTGATCGAGCCGGTGCTGAACCCGGTCTGGGCGTGGCTGTTCCAGGGCGAGCGGCCAGGCGCCTGGGCGCTCCTGGGCGGCGGAATCATTCTCGGCGCCACGACACTCAAGGGATTGCTGGACGCGCGCTCGCAGCGCGAGGTGGTGCCCCCGGTGGAGCTGGCGGTCGAGACCGGCCGGGAGCCCGCCGCCTGACGTCGCGCGGACAGAGGAGAAATCGACCCTGATGGACACGCTGATCGAGACGGTGCGCATCCGGAACGGAGCGGCGCCGCTCTGGTACCTCCACCTCCGCCGCCTCGCCACGAGCTGCAAGGCGCTCGGCGTGCCGCTGCCGGGGACGCTCATCACCCCTGAGGGCGGCCCCGACCGCGTGCACCGGCTGCTGGTGAGCAAGCGGGGGCCGGTGGTGGGCGAGCGGCGCGTGGGGAGCACGGCGCCGGTCCGGCTGATCACCTCGCGGGTGGTCCACCGGCCGTATCCTCACAAGCTGGTGGACCGCGAGCGGTTCGATCGCGCACTCGCGGAGGCCAAAACGGTGGAAGCGGACGACGGACTGCTCCTGACCGTGGGCGGGCAGGTGGCGGAGACCTCGATCTGGGGCGTCTTCTGGTGGGAGGACGGCAGGGTGGCGGGACCGCCGCTCGAGATCGGGATCCTGCCCGGCGTGGGGCGGGCGCGGATCGTGGAGCTGGTGGGCGAGATCGCGGAGCGGAAGGCCACGCTGGAGGACGTCCGGGGCAAGTCCCTGTTCGTGGCCAACTCGGTGCGGGGAGTGGTGCCGGTGGCCTCGCTGGACGGCGTTCAGGTGCCGGAAGACCCCGCGACGGAGGCGCTGGCGAGCACCTTTTGGCCTTGACGTCAGTTTCGGCCGGTTGACCCCTCCGACGCCCACCCATAAGTTTCGTCTCTGCACCGGCCGCGCCCAGGCGCAGCGAGGCGATATGGACCCACAGTTTTTTCTCACCGCCGTTGTCACCGTCCTCATCGCCTCCATCGGGATATGGGGCGCAGTCAAGATCGCGAAGATCATTGCCCACAGCCGCGTCGCCGGCGACCCCGACACCGCTGCCCATCTCCAGGCGTTGGATGAGGAGATGGGGACACTCCGGCGGGAGATGACCGAGACGCAGGAGCGGCTGGACTTCGCCGAGCGGATGCTCGCGCAGGGACCGGAAACGCGCCGAGTGGGCCCGCAAAGCTAGGCTCCCAAAGCAGTGTCCATGGAATCGGAGGGCGAGGGAACAGGGGGCCCCAGTCACGGCGGCCCCTTCGGCTTTCCGGGGTCCCTCCGAAATCCTGTCACGTCAAAACCGGACACTACCGGCCTTGACCCAACCCCTTTGCAGGGCTAGTTTTGGCGGCTCTGGACGGGGCCCAGGCTCCCCGCGGTGGTTGTAGCTCAATCGGTTAGAGCGCCGGACTGTGGCTCCGGAGGTTGCGGGTTCAAGTCCCGTCAGCCACCCTGGTAAGGTGCAGAGGTCCGTAGCTCAATTGGTAGAGCACCGGTCTCCAAAACCGGGGGTTGCAGGTTCGATTCCTGCCGGGCCTGCTCGGTAGTCGTGAGTCGTGAGTCATGAGTGGGCGCGCCGGCAGTTCATGACTCATGACACACGACTCAAGACTGAAGTCACGGCGCTATCGTCTAGGGGACTAGGACGGGGCCCTCTCAAGGCCCAAACACGGGTTCGAATCCCGTTAGCGCTATGGAACACTGAGGGCGATTCGGCCCCATCGTCTATCGGTCAGGACGCGACCCTTTCAAGGTCGAGAGAGGGGTTCGATTCCCCTTGGGGCTATGGGGACGGCAGGGCAGGGCG
>DATAHW010000185.1:0-24364 GCA_036262935.1 Gemmatimonadales bacterium
CCCCCCCCCCACGATTCCCGACTTTCATTTCCGACCCAGCCCCAACTCTCAATGCTCAGCGACACCCACTGCCACCTCGCTGCCGCCGAGTTCGATCTCGACCGGGCGGAGGTCCTCGCGCGGGCGTGGGCGGCCGGCCTGGACCGGATCGTCGTCATCGGCGAGTCGCGCGCCTCGGCTGAGCGAGCGCTGGCCCTCGCGGCAGCGGAGCCGAGGTTGAGCGTGACGGCCGGCATCCACCCGCACGACGCGAGCGGCTGGTCGGACGAGGCGCGCGACTGGCTCCGCGCCACGCTCCGCCGGCCCGACGTGGTGGCGGCCGGTGAAATGGGACTCGACTACCATTACGACCACTCGCCGCGCGATGCGCAGCGGGCCGCCTTCGGTGCGCAGCTCGCGCTGGCTCGGGAGGCGGGCAAGCCGGCCGTGATCCACGCGCGTGAGGCCGACGGCGACGCGGCCGAACTGCTCCGCGCCAATCCGGACGTCGCAGCCATCCTCCACTCCTTCAGCAGCGGGCCCGCCCTCTTGCGGGCAGGGCTCGACCTCCGCCACTATGTGTCGTTCAGCGGAATGGTGACCTTCCGCAACTGGCACCTCGATCAGGCCATCCGGGACGTGCCGCTCGACCGCCTGCTGCTGGAGACGGACGCGCCGTATCTGTCGCCCGTCCCGCACCGGGGCAGGCGGAACGAGCCGGCGCTGGTCCGCCACGTAGCCGACCGGATCGCGGCCGTCCGCGGCATGCCCGTGGAGGAGCTGATCGCCGCCACCGGCTCGAACGCGGCCCGCGTCTTTCGCTTTCCAACCCCCAGCGGGAGCACCTGCCCGTGACCAAGGTTCCGACCGACATCGAGATCGCTCAGGCGGCCACGCTTCGGCCCATTCAGGAAGTGGCCGCCGAGCTGGGGCTCGGTCCCGACGACATCCTCCCCTACGGCCACTACAAGGCCAAGATCAGCGCCGAGGTCGTGGCCCGTGGCCGGCCCAGGGGGCGGTTGATCCTGGTGACCGGCACCAATCCCACGCCTGCCGGCGAGGGGAAGAGCACGGTGACCGTGGGTCTCGCGGATGCGTTCCGGCGGCTCGGCAAAAAAGTGGTGGTGGCCATCCGGGAGCCCTCGCTCGGGCCGGTATTCGGCGTCAAGGGTGGCGCCGCCGGCGGCGGCTACGCGCAGCTCGCACCGATGGATGAGATCAACCTGCATTTTACCGGGGATTTCCACGCGGTCAGCACCGCCCACAACCTCCTCTCCGCCATGCTGGACAACCATCTGCACCAGGGCAACGCGCTCGGGATCGATCCCCGCCGCATCGCCTGGCCGCGCACGATGGACATGAACGACCGCGCGCTCCGCTCGATCGTCGTGAGCCTCGGCGGGATCAACGCGGGCCCCGTGCGGGAAGACCGGTTCGTCATCGTCGCCGGCAGCGAGATCATGGCCATCCTGGCGCTCGCCAGCGACCTGGCGGATCTCGAGGCCCGCATCAGCCGCATCATCGTGGGCCTCACCCGCGACCGTAAGCCCGTCACCGCGGGCGACCTCAAGGCCGCCGGCGCCATGTCGCTGCTGCTCAAGGACGCCATCCTGCCGAACCTGGTCCAGACGCTCGAGGGCGGCCCCGCGCTGGTGCACGCCGGCCCCTTCGGCAACATCGCGCATGGCTGCAACTCGCTGGTCGCCACCAAGCTCGCCCTCTCGCTCGGCGACATCGTCCTCACCGAGGCCGGCTTCGGTGCCGATCTCGGCGCCGAGAAGTTCTTCGATATCGCGTGCCGCTTCGGCGGCCTCAAGCCCGAGGTGGCCGTGGTGGTCGCCACTATTCGGGCGCTCAAGATGCACGGCGGGGTGAAGAAGGATGCGCTCGGCACGCCCGACGTGGCGGCGCTCGAGCGCGGGATGGTGAACCTCGAGGGTCACGTGAAGAACGTGCAGAAGTTCGGGGTGCCGACCGTGATCGCGCTCAACCGCTTCACGTCGGATTCGCCGGAGGAGATCGAGACCGTGCTGCGGGCGGCCCGGAGCTGGGGCTCCCGGGCGGCCCTGAGCGACGTCTGGGCCAAGGGCGGGGAGGGCGGCGAAGCCGTCGCCCACGAGGTGCTCGCCGCGCTCGACGAGGGCAAAGCCGACTTCAAGCCGCTCTACGACGTCAAGCTGCCGATCAAGGCCAAGATCGAAACCATCGCCCGGGAGATCTACGGCGCCGACGGTGCCGACTACACCGCCGCCGCGGAGAAGAACATCGCGCAGTGCGAGGCCATGGGCCTCGGCCAGACCCCGGTCTGCATGGCCAAGACGCAGTACAGCTTCAGCGACGATCCCACCAAGCTCGGCCGGCCGAAGGGCTTCCGGATCACCATTCGCGACGTCTACGCCTCGGCCGGTGCGGGGTTCGTCGTCGCCCTCGCGGGCGAGATCATGACCATGCCCGGCCTCAGCAAGACGCCCGCCGCCGAGGCCATGCGGGTGCATCCTGACGGCACCATCGAGGGACTGTTCTGATGCCCATCGAGTTCGTCTCGACGCCGCACGCGCCGCGCGCGATCGGCCCCTACAGCCAGGCCACCTGCGTCAACGGACTGCTGTTCACCGCGGGCCAGACCGGCTTCGAGCCCGCCACCGGTGAATTGGTGGACGGCGGCATCGTCGAGCAGACCGATCAGGTGCTCCGAAACATTCTCGCCATTCTCCAGGCCGAGGGGCTCGACCTCTCGAGCGTCGTCAAGACGTCCGTCTTCCTGGTGGACATGGCCGACTTCGCCGAGATGAACGGCGTGTACGCCCGCGCCTTCGGCGAGCACCGGCCGGCGCGGACCACGGTGGCCGTCGCGGCGCTTCCTCGCGGCGCCCGCGTCGAGATCGACGCGGTGGCGGTGTTACCTTCCTGAACCCGGGGAGCGGATCGGGCCTGGTGGTCTGGCCGGTCTTCAAAACCGCGATGGAGACGCCTCCGGCGGCTCCGGTGGGTTCGATTCCCACACGCTCCCGCCACCGCCGCGCCTTCTTGCTCCGGGACCGCCCTCACGTGACTTGTCGCCTCCGCCGGTCGGCAGTCCGTCTCGCGCTGCTCGGGATGCTTGCCGGTGCGGCGCCCGTCGGCCGGCTGGCGGCGCAGGACTCGGCGGCCGTGGCCGTGCGGGCGGATTCCGCGCACGCACCCGCGCACGCACCCGCGCTCGACACCCTCGCCGTCCGGACCAGCCCGATGGGCGCGTTCTGGCGGTCGTTCCTGCTGCCCGGCTGGGGGCAGGCCCGGCTCGGGCGGAAGCTCACCGGGGGCCTGTTCGTCGCCTGGGAAGGCACCACGCTCGGCATGAGCATCAAGACCCGGCACGAGCTTGCCTACCTCCGGCGCACCAACTCGGCGCGCGCCGAGGACAAGCGGCGCGAGCACGAGGACTGGCTGGTGTTGCTGGCCTTCAACCACGTGTTCGCCGGGCTCGAGGCCTACGTCTCCGGCCACCTCAGCGACTTCCCCGGGGACCTCCACCTCCAGGCGTTCCCCGGCGGTTTCGGCGGCACCATCTCCGTCCCGTTCCGGTTGCGATGAACTCCTCCCCGATCGGCATCTTCGACTCCGGCATCGGCGGGCTCACGGTGGCGCGGGCGGTCTACGAGCGGCTGCCGCATGAGTCCACCGTCTATTTCGGCGACACGGCGCGCGTCCCTTACGGGCCCAAGTCGCCCGAGACGGTGCGGCGCTACAGTCTCGAGATCCTCGAGTGGCTGCTGGGGCAGGGGGTGAAGGCGGTGGTGATCGCGTGCAATACCAGCACGGCGCACGCGCTCGAAACGCTGCAGGCCGCGTCGCCGGTGCCGGTCATCGGCGTCATCGAGCCGGGGGCCCGCGCCGCGGCCGCGGCCTCGGTGGGCGGCCCGATCGGCGTGATCGGAACCGCCGGCACCATCGCGAGCAACGCCTACGCCCGCGCCATCCAGCGTCGGCGGCCGGACGCGCGGGTCGAGCAGGTGCCCTGCCCGTTGTTCGTGCCGCTGGTGGAGGAGGGCTGGTTCGAGCACCCCGCCGCCGAGCTGATCGCGCGCGAATACCTCGAGCCCCTGCGGCGGACCGGTGTGGACACCCTGGTGCTGGGCTGCACCCACTACCCGCTGCTCAAGCCCCTGCTTCAGCGGGTGATGGGGGGCGACGTGCGGCTCATCGACAGCGGCGAGGAGACCGCCGCCGTCGTGGCGCAGGTGCTCGGGCGGACGGCGCTCGACGCGCCGCCCGACAGCGCGGCCACCCACCGTTTCGCCGTGAGCGACGACGAGGCTCGGTTCCGCAAGGTCGGTATCCGGTTCATCGGGAGTCGCATGGGGCCGGCGGAGGTGGTGCCGCTGGACTGAAGCGGCGCAGCTCGGCGCCGCTCTCGGTCGCCACGGCGTAGCGGAATCCGTCGAACCACGCGCCCGGATTGAGATATTGCCGTCCCGGCGCCGGCCCCACGAGCGCGGCCCGGTGCGTGTGGCTCATGACGACCAGCCCGAGGTCCGGCTCGGCCTCGAGCAGCCCCGCCGCCCACTGCGCCTGACGCTCGGCGGCAGCGGCCAGCTCGGCCGGGTCGGGCGTGTGGTCGCCGAGCCGCGGGCTCAGGTAGTCCACCAGCCGCAGGCCGATCTCGGGGTGGATGGCGCGATAGACGAGCGCGGTGACGGGGTGGTTGATCGCCCGGTGCAGCAGCGCCGCGCGGAACCCCGGCTCGCTCACTCCGTCGCCATGGATCGCGGCCACCTTCCGGCTCCCGATCTCGAACGTCACCCGATGCGGGTCGAAGCGGAGCCCGAGGTCGCGCTCCCAGAAGTCACCGCCCCAGCGGTCGTGGTTGCCGCCGACCATCACGACCGGCATCCGTCGGCGGAGCCGGGCCAGCGCCGAGACCACGTGGAAGCCGCGGCGGGGAATGACCCGGCGGTAGGAGAACCAGAAGTCGAACAGGTCGCCGTTGACCAGCAGGCAGTCGCCGAGGGTGGGCACGGCCTCGAGGAACGACAGCAGCGCCTCCTCGACGGCCGGAGGGGCGACGCCCAGGTGGGCGTCGGACACGACGACGAGCGCATGGCCGAGCACGCGGCCAAAGATGGGCCGCTCCCCACGGCGGGGCAACCGCCGTGTGTCACTCCGCCGCCCTCCCGAGCGTCACCAACCCCGTGAGGCCGTCATGACGGTCCCGAGCGTCTCCGAGACCCTCATTCGGGTCAACTACTCCGAGACCGACCAGATGGGCGTGGCCTACCACGCGCGCTATCTCGTCTGGATGGATATCGCCCGAACGGAGCATCTGCGCCTGTGCGGCGCGAGCTACCGCGAGCTGGAGGCGCGCGGGCTGCGCCTGGCGGTGAGTCGCGTCGCCCTGCGATACCTGCGGCCCGCACGGTTCGATGATCCGGTCCGGATCCGCTGCTGGGTGCGGGCCCTCGCGTCGCGGCGCGTCGATTTCGGCTACGCCATGGAGCACGCCGACGACCAGGGCCTCCTCGCCACCGGCGTCGTGGCGCTCATGGCACTCGACGCTTCGCTGGCGCTCACCCGCCTTCCTGCGGAGGTGCGCCGCGTGCTGCGGGCCGTCCCCGATCCCGTCAGGCTAGGAGTTCCCGCCGAATCACCGAGGATGGAGCGCGATGCGAGCTAGAGGATGGGCAGTGCTGGGAGTCCTGCTGCTTCACGGTCTGGCCGGTGTGCCGGCCGGCGCGCAGGAGCAGGCGGCAGTCGAGCAGCTCGCCCAGGTGCTCGCCGCCGAGGACGCGCGGGACTTCCGCCCGGAGCTCTTCCGCGCGGCGCTGCTCGCGCCGGACTCGCTCGTGCGCCGGGTCGGCGCCTTCGGTGCCGGCCGGATCGGCGATCCCCGCGCCACGCCGCTCCTGCTGCCGCTCCTCATGGATCCCGACACTACGGTGCGGGTGGCCGCGGCCTTCGCGCTCGGCCTGCTCCGCGACTCGGCCGCGGTGGCACCGCTGATCGACCGGCTCACCGGCCTCCCCGCGCTCGACCCCGTCAGCGCGGCCGAAGCCGTTACCGCGCTCGCCACCATCGGCGGCTCGCGCACGGGCGAGTTCTTCTCGGCCGTGCTCGGCGGCACGCGGGTGCTGTCCCAGGACGACCCCGCGCCGGCGATGGCGAGGATGGTGGGAGACGCCTGGCGGCTCGGCACGGATGCGCCGGTGACCGGGCTGCTGCCGTTCATGGAGGACACCAGCCCCGCGGTGCGGCAGCGCGCGGTTTACTCCCTGGGCCGGCTCCGGGCGCCGGCCGCGGCCAACCGGATGCTCCTTGTCCTCCGCGACGCCTCGCCCTATCTCCGCTCGCTCGCCGCCCGCGCGCTCACCCGGAGCTACGCGGAGGCCGGCGGCATCGCGCCGGGCACGGTGGCCGCGCTGCTCGTGCACGCGGTGGACGACGAGGCCCCGCAAGTCCGGATCAACGCGCTCCGGTCGCTCTCGGAATACCGGGACTCGACGCTCGCCGGCAGGATCACGTCACTGCTCGACGATCCCGTAGCCAACGCCCAGGTGCAGGCGGCCGAGACGCTGGGGGAGCTGGGCGGCCACGAGGCGGTGGAGGCGCTGCTGCGCGCCGTGGCGGGGAAGGGCACGTTCGCGCTCCGGCGCACGGCCCTCGTGGGCCTCGCCCGGGCCGACGCGGCCGCGTTCGGCCGCGCGGCGCCGGCCTGGCGAGGGAGCTCCGACTGGCGCCAGCGCGCCGCCGCGGCGGAGGGCAGCGCGATAGCCGGCCCCGGCGCCACTCCGGTTTTTCTGGCCGACCGCGACGGACGAGTCATCGCTGCTGGTCTGCAGGCGTGGGCCGGCGAGGTGAAAGGCGCCAATCCCGCGCTGCTGGCGGCCGCTCGGCCGCTGCTGGCGCACCGGGACGCCGGCGTTCGCAGCGTGGCCGCGGATGTCGTGGCCCGGGCCGCGGATGTCGCCGATCTTCCGGCCCTCGCGCGCATGTACGCCGGCACCGGCCGGGACTCCTTTCCCGATGCCGCACTCTCCGCCCTTGGCGCCATTCTCGCCATCCGCCGGTCCGGACCGGCGGCCAGGGCCCGCGTGGACGCAGAGTTTCTCGTCCGCGCCCCCCGTCCCGGCGACTACCTCATTCGGCGCTGGGCAGAGGACCACTGGCCCGAGGCCGCCGCCCGGTGGGGTCCCGCATATCCGGTGGCCACCGGTCGCTCGCTCGAGGACTATCGCGACGTCGTGCGCCGATACCTGACTGCGCCGGACTCGGTCGCCCGGCCGCACGTGATCATCGATACGGAAGGCCGCGGGCAGTTGGAGATCGAGCTCCTCGGGCCCGACGCCCCGCTCACGGTGGACAACTTTCTGCGGCTGGTCGAGCGCCGCTTCTTCGACGGGAACCGCTGGCACCGCGTCGTCCCCAACTTCGTTGTGCAGGATGGCGATCCCCGGGGCGACGGCTTCGGCGGCCCCGGCGGCGCCATCCGGGACGAGATCAACCTCAACCGCTACGACGATCCGATGCTCGGCATGGCGCTTTCCGGCCCCGATACCGGCATGAGCCAGTGGTTCATCAACCTGAGCCCGCAGCCGCACCTCGATGGGACCTACACCGTGTTCGGCAAAGTCGTCGGCGGCACCGGCGCCCTGGTCCGGATCACGCAGGGTGACGTGATCCGGACCATCGCCCGGCAGTAGGGCCCGACGCCGGAGAGGATTCGAGTGAGACAGCCCGGGCAGCGCCCCCATCTCGACCGCGAACCGCGCAGGGCGAACGGCGGACCCACTGAACCCTGCAGGCGGAGCGCGCGCGCCGTGGCCGTCGCGCTGGCCGCCCTCATCGCCGGCCTCTCGGCCCTCCCGGCGCACGCCCAGTTTTTCGCCTTCGGCCAGAACAAGATCCAGTACCGGAAGCTCGACTGGCGCGTGCTCAAGGGGCCACACGTCGATCTCTACTACTACCCGGCGGAGGCTGCCCTCGCCCCGCCCGCGCTCGCCTACGCCGAGGCGAGCTACGATACCCTGAGCGTCCAGTTCGGCCACGCGGTGGCCAGCCGGGTCCCGCTCATCGTCTACGCCTCGCATACCGACTTCGAGCAGACCAACATCCTCCCGTTTACCCCGCCCGAAGAGCTGCTCGGCGCCACCGATTACCAGAAGCGCCGCGTCGCGCTGCCGTTCCGCGGCAACTTCTCCGAGTTCCGGCACACGATGCGCCACGAGATGGTGCACGTGTTCCAAATCGACATGATGACCGAGAGCTACAACCTGGCCCCGCGCTCCCGCCGGTTCGCCTTTCCGCTCTGGTGGAGCGAAGGACTCGCCGAGCTCTGGTCGGCCGGCCAGGACGCGCGTGACGAAATGGTGATGCGCGACCTGACCCTGACCGGCCGGCTGCCGCCGCTCAAGCAGCTCACCTACGTCACGGGTGGCATCGTCTACCCGCTCGGCGGCCAGATCCACCGCTGGCTCGCCGATACCTACGGCGACTGGCGAGCCGCCCTCATGTATAAGGAGCTCAACCGGCACGAGAGCTTCGAGGCGGCCGTCGAGGCGATCTACGGCCGCACGCTCGGCCAGTTGAGCGACGAGTTCCAGCTCGCCATGCGCCGCCGGTACTACCCCTCGGTGGATAGCCTGGCGCCCCTCAACGTGCTCGGCACCGAGCTCGCGCGGCCGGGCGTGAAGGCCGCCGTGCTGCCCGATACCACCGGCGGCGACAGCCGCGGGCAGGTAGTCTACCTCTCGCCGACGGGCGGGTACGTGTCGATCTACCGGAAGCCGCTGGAGGGTGGCAAGGCGCGCTCGATCGTCACCGGTGGCCGCTCGGCCGATCTGGAATCGTTCCACGCTTTCGAGTCGCGGATGGATGCGTCCCGTCCGGGGCTGCTGCTCTTCACGGCCCGCTACGGCGACCGCGACGCACTCATCGTCTGGGATCTCGACCGCGGGCGGGTGGCGGGACGATACCAGTTTCCCGCGCTGGTCTCGCTCCTCTCACCCCACTGGATGCCCGACGGCCGGAGCATCGTGGTGAGCGGGCTGTCGGAGAGCGGGCTGTCCGATCTCTATCGCGTCCGGCTCCCCGGCGGGAAACTCGAGCCACTCACCTCCGACCGCTACCAGGACCTCGATCCGAGCCCCAGCGCCGACGGGCGGCGGCTGGTCTTTGCCTCCGACCGGGCCTCCGGAGGCCCGGAGGGCGCGGTCAACCTGTTCATGCTCGACCTCGCGACCGGCCGCACCTCGCAGCTCACCGCGGGCCAGTGGGTGGACGAATCGCCGCTCTGGGCCCCGGACGGCCGGGTCTACTTCACCTCCGATCGAGATGGGGTGCTGAACGTCTTCTCCGTGGACTCGAGCGGCGCGGGGCGCCGCGAGACCTCCGCCTGGACCGGTGCGTTCGACGCGGTGCCGCTGGCGGAAGGCGGGCTGGTGGTGGGCGGCTTTCACGATCTGAGCTGGAACCTCTACCGGATTCCGGTGGATTCCGCGGCGCGCGCCGACCGCTTCGTGGCTACGGCGCCGGAGCCGGCGGCACGGTGGAACTGGGCGATCCCCGGCGACTCGGCGTCCGGCACCGTCGCGCACGGCGAGCCGTACCATCGGCGGCTCACCCTCGACTTCGCCGCGGGCGACGCGGTGATCATTCCGGGCTACGGCGGCGCTCAGGGCGTCTACTTCGTCGCGAGCGATCTGCTGGGCGACAACGTGCTCTACGGTTCGCTCTCATCCTATCAGGGTCGTCAGCTCGGCAGCATCCTGTCCAACCTGAGCGGCAGCGCGGTGTACCTTAACCAGTCCCGCCGGGTCAACTGGGGCTTCGGGGCGTACCGAACCAGGAGCCGCAACTTCGAAGGTGACCAGGTCATCGCCTACAACGAGACCGCTTACGGCGTGCTCGGCCTGCTCCGCTACCCGCTGACGCGGTTCACCCGGATCGAGGGCACGGTCGTGCTCGAACACTCCGATCGCGTGGACTTCACGCTGCCCGTCGACGAGCCCCGGCGGGTCGGCTGGATCGCATCGAACTACCTCAGCTACGTTCGCGACAACGCGCTCTGGATCCCGAGCGGGCCCATCGACGGCGGCCGGCTCGCCCTCACCGCCGGCATCTCCAGCGACTTCTCCAACGGCCGGTTCGACGACTACCTGCTCTCGGGCGACTGGCGCCGCTACTTCCGCCTCGGCCAGCGGAGCGCGTGGGCGCTCCGGGCCTTCGGCTTCTACAGCGCCGGCGACCGGCCGCGTCGGGTGAATCTCGGCGGCACGCTTGCGCTCCGCGGCTACCCGCAGTTCGGCTACATCGTCGGCTCCGAGGCATTCATGTTCAATCAGGAGCTCCGGGTGCCGCTGCTCACCCATCTCACCCTGGGCACGCCCTTCGGCGACCTGGACCTCCCCGAAATTCAGGCCGGCCTCTTTACGGATGTGGGCAAGGCCAGCTTCTCGACCTCGACCGACCGCGCGCTCCTCGGGAGCTACGGCGTTAGCTTCCGCATGGCGCTTGGCCCCCTCACGGTGCTTCGGCTCGATGTGGGCCGCCGGTTCAGCAACGACCGGTTCCAGGGCTACAGCCTTACCGCCCCCCAGAAGGACCCCGGGTTCGTCAGCTTCTTCTTCGGCTATAACTATTGATGCCGCAACGCCTTTTCGTTGACCGTCGGATCCGCGCCGCCTATGTTGTCCTCGTGCTCGCCGGATGCCACGGCGCCCCGGGCGCGGTCCTGCCGGCCGGCGCGGCGCCCGTCAGCGGAGAACAGGTCGCCCGGTGGGTCGAGGCCACCGTCCCGCCGGACCACCGGCTGCATCGCTTCAAGTGGCTCTTCCAGGATGAGCGCTCCAGTGCCGGGGGGCGGGGCAGCGCGCGGATCGCGCCGCCCGACTCGCTCCGCTTCGACGCCGCGGGGCCGTTCGGCTCGAATCCGGCGGCCGCGGTCGTCATCGGAGAGACCCCGCTCTGGGCCGAGCCTCCGGACGCGGTCAGGAAGCTGGTGCCCAACTACTTTCTCATGTGGGCGATGTTCGGCATCGCACGGCTCCCGGACGACGGAGCCGCGCTCAGAGGCGTAAGCGAGCGCGCCGTGACCGCGTGGCAGTACGCCGGCGCCACCGATACCGTGAACTACGTTCTCACGCAGGATCGGCCGCGCAGACTCGTCGCCGAGGTGCGCCATGCCGGCGAGGTCGTCGGCCGCGCGGAGACCACGCTCGACAGCACCGGTGCGCCGCTCCGCGCGCGACTCGTCGTCCCCGGCGTGCCGGCCAAGCTCGATCTGACCTTTCTCTCCACCGTCCGGGCCACCTTTGCGCCTGATCTCTGGACCGATCGCCGGCCGTAGGCTCCCCGGCCGCCGGCTGCTCGCGCCGCTCCTCGCCGGGGTCGGCCTCGCCGGGTGTCTCTACGGCTTCGCCGGCGGCGGCCTCCCGCCGACCATCAAAACGGTGGCGCTGCTTCCCTTCGACAACCAGACCGCGGAGCCCACGCTCACCAAGGAAGTCTCCGATCGCGTGCGCGATGCGGTCGAGAGCCGCCTCGGACTCCGCCAGGCCTCCGAGACCCAGGCCGATGCGCTGGTGCGGGGCACGATCGTCCGCTACGAGCCCGATCTCCCCGTGCAGTACACCGGCGGTGAGGGCCAGGCGGTGAGCGTCACCCGGCGGCTGGTCCAGATCACCGTGTCGGTCGAGATCATGGACCAGAAGCAGGGCAAGCCGCTCTGGCAGCGAAGCGGGCTGGTGCTGGAGGGCGAATACGATCCGGGGCAGGAGCTGGACGGCCGCAACAAGGCGCTCGACAAGCTCGTGACCAACATCGTGGAAGGAGCGCAATCGCAATGGTGAGCGTCCGCCGCCGGCAGGGCGCCAGCGCCCTCGGTTGCCTGTTCTCCCTCGCGCTGCTCGCGGGCGCGGCCTACTACGGCGTGCACGTCGGCAGTGTCTACCTCCGCTATTACGAGCTGCTCGACGATATGCGCGAGCAGGCGCGCTTTGCCGGCCAGATCTCCGACGACGCCATTCAAACCCACCTGCTGGCGCAGTCCGATTCGCTCCTCGGCCAATCTCCCGACTTCCAGATCCGACGCGGCCGGGGAGAGATCAGCATCGAGACCCGGTACGCCGAGACGGTCGATCTCCCGCTCTTCAAACACACGTTCACGCTGCACCCCCGTGCCGAGGCGCCGCTCTGACATGCTCGCCCTCGCCGCGTCGGGCGGGGTGGACATCCCGCGCTTCTTCCTCGCCCTCGCGACGATCCTGGTGGTCGCCAAGCTGCTGGGCGAGCTGGCCGAGCGCGTAGGGCAGCCGGCGGTGCTGGGCGAGCTCGTTGCGGGCGTGGTGCTCGGCGGGAGCGTACTCGGCGTCGTCCCCGAGGCCGGGGTTCCGGGCGAGCTGATCCACGTCCTCGCTGAGCTCGGGGTGCTGCTCCTCCTCTTCGAGATCGGGCTCGAGACCGATCTCAAGGAGATGTTCCGCGTCGGCTCCGCCTCGCTCGCCGTCGCGGTGGTGGGCGTCGTCGTGCCCTTCGGACTCGGCTTCGCATATTGGGCGTACCTCCCCCATCCGGCCGCCGGCGAGGGCGATCTCACGACCGCGGCGATCTTCGTCGGCGCCACCCTCACCGCCACCTCCGTCGGCATCACGGCCCGGGTGCTCTCCGACCTGGGGAGGATGACGACCCGGGAGGCGCGGGTGATCATCGGGGCGGCGGTGATCGATGACGTGCTGGGGCTGGTGATCCTGAGCGTCGTCTCCGGTGTCGCCGCCGGGGCCGCGATCACGACGCTCGGCGTGCTGCGGACCCTCGGGGTGGCGGTCGGCTTTCTCGTCGCGGCGGTGCTCGTGGGGCGGTTCCTGGTGCCGCGGCTCTTCGACCTGATCGTCCGGATGCGGGTCCGCTACGTGCTGCCGGTGTTCGCCATCGCGTTCGCGCTCGGGCTTTCCTCGCTGGCCGCCGTGGCGGGCTCGGCGCTGATCATCGGCGCCTTCGCCGCGGGGATCATCCTCTCCGGCACCAACCAGTTCGATACCATCGAGCACGAGGTGCGCCCCATCGCCTCGATCTTCACGCCCATCTTCTTCGTGAGCGTCGGCGCGTCGGTCGATCTCCGCCTGCTCGACCCGACCTCGCCCGCCGCCCGGGGGACGCTCGCCGTGGCCGGCGTCCTGGTGGTGATCGCCATCGTCGGCAAGCTGGTGGCCGGCTGGGCGGCGCCCTGGGTGCCGATGCGCCGACTCGTCGTGGGCGTCGGAATGGTCCCACGGGGCGAGGTCGGTCTGATCTTCGCCGACATCGGGCTCCGAACGGGGATCCTCACCGAATCGGTCTTCGGCGCCGTGCTCCTCATGGTCATGGTGACCACGTTCGTCGCGCCGCCCGGGCTGAAGGCGCTGTTCGGCTCGACCGGAGCCGGCGCCGGATGAGCGCGTTCGACAGCGCGTCCAAGGTCCGGGCTCTCGGCGACGCGGTCGCCTGGCGAGCCGGCCAGCCCGGCTGTCTCGTGTTCACCAACGGCGTTTTCGACCTGCTTCACCCGGGCCACGTCGAGCTGCTCGAGACCGCCCGCCGGGAGGGTGATGGGCTCGTGGTCGGGCTCAACAGCGACGTCTCCGTGCGCCGGCTCGAGAAGGGCGCGGCGCGCCCGGTGGTCGGGCAGGAGGCGCGCGCGCGGGTTCTGGCAGCACTCGCCGCCGTCGATTGCGTGGTGATCTTCGACGACGACACGCCGCTCCGACTCATCCAGGCGCTCGAGCCCGACGTGCTCGTCAAGGGCGCCGATTATCCGCGCGGCCGGATCGTCGGGGCCGACTGGATCGAGTCCCGGGGCGGCCGTGTCGTCCGCGTGCCCGTTCTCCCGGGCTTTTCAACGACTTCCCTTGTGGAGCGTCTCCGTGCCCCGTCCTGATGGTCGCGCCAACAGCCAGCTTCGGCCGCTCGTGCTCGAGCGCCACGCCAATCCCTACGCCGAAGGCTCCTGCCTGATCCGGATGGGCGGCACGCTGGTGCACTGCACCGCCTCGGTCGAAGCCGGCGTCCCGGGCTTCAAGAAGGGGAGCGGGGAGGGGTGGGTCACCGCCGAATACGCCATGCTTCCACGCGCCACCGTCGAGCGCACCTCCCGCGAGCGGAACGGGCCCGGAGGCCGCACCCAGGAAATTCAGCGACTCATCGGCCGCTCGCTCCGCGCGGCGATGGCCACCATGGCGTTCGGCGAGCACACCATCCGGATCGACTGCGATGTGCTTCAGGCCGACGGCGGCACCCGTACCGCCGGCATCACCGGCGGCTGCGTGGCCCTGGCCGATGCATGCGCCTGGCTGGCGGAGCGCACCGGGATCCCCTCGCCCTTCGGGCAGCTCGTCGCTGCGGTGTCGGTCGGCGTCGTCGAGGGCGAGGAGCGGCTCGATCTGGCCTATCTCGAGGACCGGGACGCCCACGTGGACGCCAATATCGTCATGCTCGATCCGGCCCGGTTCGTGGAGGTCCAGGGCACGGGCGAGCACGACAGCTTCTCGCGTACCCAGCTCGAGCGGCTCCTGGACCTGGCCGAGCGCGGCATCGCCGAGCTGTTCACCGCCCAGCGGCAGGTGCTCGGCCGGTGAAGCTGCTGGCGGCCACCCGGAGCGCTGGGAAGCAGCCCGAGATCCGCCGGATGCTGGAGCCGGCCGGCACCGACGTGGTCTTCCCCGAGGAGATCGGGCTGTGGGAGACTCCCGCGGAGGATGCCCTCGAGCTCGGCGAGACCTTCGAGGCGAACGCCCGCCGCAAGGCCGAGTACTTCGCGCGCCTGAGCGGCCTCCCCACGCTGGCCGACGACTCCGGGCTCGAGGTGTTCTCGCTCGGCGGCGCGCCCGGTGTCCGTTCACGCCGCTGGGCCGGTGCGACAGGCCCCCGCGAGGCCGTGGACGCCGCCAACAACGCGGAACTGCTCCGCCGGCTCTCCGGCGCGCCGGAGGCACGCCGCCGCGCCCGCTACCGCTGCGTGCTCGTGCTGTTGCGGACCCCGGATGCCGTGCCCGAGCGGTTCGAAGGCGTCTGCGGCGGCCGGATCCTGGAGCAGCCGCGCGGCTCCGGTGGCTTCGGCTATGATCCGCTCTTCTTCAGCGACGAGCTCGGCCGCACCTTCGGCGAGGCCACGGCCGAGGAGAAGGACGCCGTCAGTCACCGCGGCCGCGCGCTCCGCGCACTGGCCGCCGCGCTGCCCGCCGTCCGCTGAACGCCCGGAGCCTGTATGCCTGCCGCCCGATCGCCCCGCTCCGCCCGGCTCGCGCCGCGGCTCAAGGTCTGGCTCCTCTGCGACAATCTGTTCCTGATGGGGCCGAATTACCTGCGTTTCCTCCGTGCGGTGGACGAAACCGGCACCATCCGCGACGCGGGGAAGGCAGTGGGCTGGAGCTACCGGACCTGCCTCAATCGGGTGCGGCGCATGGAGCGCGCCCTCGGCGGCCCGGTGCTGCTCACCGCGCGCGGCGGCAGCGCGCACGGCGGCTCCCGCCTCAGCCCGGAGGCCCGCCGCCTCGTCGTGGGGTTCGAGCGCTGGCAGAAAGCCGTGACGGCATTCACCCGGGAATCGTTCGCGCGTTACCTCGGCCGATAGGCAAGCTGTTGCCTATCGGTACGGACGCCCGTAGGTTGGGAGCGTTCCCCGCCGGGAATCTCCCCAGCCGAGTGTGCGCATGCTGATCCGCTCCGCCTTCTCGACACTGCTCGCGTTCATCGCCGTAGCGCCCCTGGCCGCACAGTCGTCCGAGGCGCCCACCGTCCGGCTCAGCGGCTACCTTCAGGCGCGCGAGACCTGGCAGGAACACATCGGCCTCACCGCCTCGATCAACCGGGCCCGCCTCGGTGCGGCGGGCACCGTGGCCCCGGCGGTGACCTACCGCCTGCAGGCGGAGTTCCGCACCGGATCGGTCGGGACCGGCCGCGCCAGCGTCAGCCTCACGGACGCATACGTCAGGTTTGCCCGCTCACAGTGGACCGTGCAGGCCGGACAGTTCAAGACCCCGTTCGCCGGCGAGTACATCATGTCGCTCGCCGACGTCGAAACCGCCGACCGGGCCGCAGTGGTGGACTCGCTCGCGCCCAAGCGCGACATCGGGCTCATGGGGGAGTATGCGGCCGGCAAGTTGGTGACGGTCTCCGCCGGAGTCTTCAACGGCGAGGGGACGAATCTCACCTCTAACGCCGACTCGACCGTGCTCGGAGTGGCGCGAGTGGCGGTGCGGCCGGTGGCTCACCTGACCCTGGCACTCGACGGTGCGCGCTATTTCGGCGACAGCACCCGATACGGCGCCGAGGCCGCGTATGCCGATGAGCGGTTCGTCGTCCGCGGCGAATACCTCGGGCAGTCCCGTGACCTCGCCGGAACCGCCGATGACAAGGGCTGGTATCTGCTCGGCGCGGCCGCCGTCGTGCCCGCGATCCAGCTCATGGGCAGGTACGAGGAGTTCGAGCGGCCCGGTGTCTCCGACCAAGCGAAAATCCGGGGCTGGAGCCTGGGCGCCAACGTCCGCCCGTTTGGTCCCTCCACCAGATTCACGCTCGAGTACCTCTCGCGGAAGGCCGGGGATCCCGGCGTTCGCCGGGGAAGGCTGCTCGCGCAGGCACAGGTGAAGTACTGATGCAACGCGTCGTTCCCGCGCTCGCGGCGATCCTGCTCTGGGCCCATGCGCCGCTCCCGGCCGCCGCGCAGCAGCCCCGGGATATCGTCCTCGCCACCACCACCAGTACGCAGGACAGCGGACTGCTTGACTCCATTCTGCCGGTGTTCCGCGAGCAGTCGGGCATCCGCGTCAAGGTCATCGCCGTCGGCACCGGGGCCGCGCTCGAGATGGCCCGCCGCGGCGATGCCGACGCCGCGCTCGTCCACGCCCCGGCCAGCGAGCGGAAGTACGTCGCGTCCGGCGATCTGATCGAGGGCCGGCTGGTGATGCACAACGACTTCCTGCTCGTCGGCCCGAAGGCCGACCCGGCCGGCATCCGCGGCCTCACGGACCCTGCCCAGGCGCTGGCCCGGATTGCCCGCGGCAGCTCGTTCATTTCCCGGGGTGACGCCTCGGGCACGGAAAAGAAGGAACTGGAGCTGTGGAAGCTGGCGGGGGTCGATCCGAAGACTGTCGCGCACCGCGAGGAAACCGGGCAGGGGATGGGCGCGACACTGCTCGTGGCCGAGCAGCGTCAGGCCTATACGCTCACCGACCGGGCGACGTTTCTCGCGCTCGGAGACCGTCTCACCCTGGTGCCGCTGGTCGAGGGCGCGCCGGCGCTCCTGAACATCTACCACGCGTACGTGGTCAGCCCGGCGAAGCATCCGGCGGTCCGCCTCCGGGAGGCGCGCGCGTTTGTCGCCTTCATGGTCGCGCCCTCCACCCAGCGCCTCATCGGCGCCTTTGGCCAGGCCCGGTTCGGACAGCCGCTGTTCTATCCCGACGCGGGGAAGGCCGACGCGGCGCTCGGTCGGCCCGGGACCCCGTGAGCGACCTGGCGCAGGGCTTCGCTGAAGCCCTGCGCCTCCTCGGCCGGGGTGACGCTGAACTGTGGTCGATCGTCCTCCGGACTCTCGCCATTTCCGGCGCGGCCACCCTGCTGGCCATGGTGGCCGGCGTGCCGCTGGGCTATGCGCTCGCTCGCGGTCGGTTCCATGGCAGAACGTTCCTGCTCGCCTTGGTCAATACCGGCATGGGCATGCCGCCCGTGGTGGTCGGCCTGGTCGTGTGGCTGCTCCTCACCCGGAGCGGCCCCTTCGGGGGGCTCGATCTCATCTATACCCGCCGCGCGATGGTCCTGGCGCAGTTCCTCATCGCGACGCCGCTGGTGATCGGCTTCACCGCGGCCTCCGTCCAGGCGCTGCCCCCGCAGCTACCCGACCTGCTCATCTCGCTGGGCGCGAACCGGCTCCGCACGCTGTGGATCCTGAGCCGTGAGGCCAAGCTCGGCCTGCTCGCGGCCGTGATGGCGGGGTTTGGCGCGATCGTCTCCGAGGTCGGCGCCTCGATGACGGTTGGCGGCAACCTGCGGGGCAGCACCCGCGTGCTTACCACCGCTATCGTGACCGAAACCAGCCGCGGCAACCTCCCCGTGGCCCTCGCGCTGGGGCTGGTACTGCTGCTGCTCGCCTTCCTGGTCAATCTGGTGCTGACCGCGCTGCAGCAGCGTCGTGCGCGCTGATGGACGTGACACTGGAACGGGTCCTTGTGTTCCGCGGCGGCCGGAGCGTGCTCGACGTCTCCGCGCTCTCCTTCTTGAGCGGCACCACTACGGCTGTCTTCGGGCCCAACGGCGCCGGGAAGACCACGCTGCTTCGGGTCGTCGCCGGACTCGAGCAGCCGGTGCGCGGGCGGGTCCTGATCGGCAACGCCGAGCCTGCCAGGGACCGCGGGCCGCCCAGAGCGGCGATCGCCTTCCAGGAACGGGTCTTCGTCGGGGGGAGCGTGCGCCGCAACATGGAGCTCGCGCTGGAACTGCGCGGGGTGCCGCGCGCCGACCGCGCCGGGAGGATTGCCGAGGCGGCCGCCGAATGCGGGATCGGCATGCTGCTCGACCGCCCGGCCCGGCAGCTCTCGAGCGGCGAGGCGCAACGCGCCAATCTCGCGCGCGCACTGGCGCTCCGTGCCCCCGTCACGCTGCTGGACGAGCCGCTCTCCGGGATCGACCGCATCGCCCGCACCCAGCTTCTCGACGAGCTGCCGCGGCTCCTGGCCACCTTCGCCACGACCACGCTCCTCGTGACCCACGACCGGGAGGAGGCCTTCCGCCTCGCCGATCACCTGGTGGTCCTCGTAGACGGCATGGTGCTCGCGGCCGGCCCGAAGTCACTGGTCTACCGCTCACCAGGCAACCGAGCGGTGGCCGAGCTCCTCGGCTATACCGTGCTCACCCATCGGGACGGGCTCGTGGCCGTGCCGCCCTCCGGCCTGCATCTCGGCCATGGTTCCCCCGGCTTCGTGCTCACCGCGGAGCGGGTCGTGGACATGGGCAACCACATGCACCTGATCGGGCGGATCGGCCCGGTGCGGGTGAATCTCCGGCTGGCCCCATGCACCACGCCGCCGCCGCCCGGCGCGATGCTCGATGTCCACGCGCCCGGCAGCGTACCGCTGCCGTGAGGGTCGTGGCGGTCCGCACGAGCCCCGATGGGGACTGGTTCCGGCTGACCAATGCCGCCGCTATGTTGCACCTCTTGCTGATATGTGCGGGGTGTGGCGCAGTCCGGTAGCGCGCCTGCTTTGGGAGCAGGAGGTCCCGGGTTCGAATCCCGGCGCCCCGATGGCCCGGTCAGGGCCGAGAGCCGAATGCCGAGCGGGACGCGGACCGAGGTCCGCGTCCCGCTCGTTTGCCGAACTCTTCCGGTTACTTCGCCGTCGTCGAGCTGTCGACCCCAGGATTGATCGTATCACCCTTGGAGGTTACCGGCTGGCCCTGGTCGGGGCGCGTCTTGGTGACGTCCGGACCGAGCGTGGACTTGCCGGTCTTCGTGTCGGTCACGCCGGACTTGGTCTGGTTGGGGTTGGCCGAGTCGGCCGTGGCTGCGGTCGAATCGCGCGCGGCGCCTACCTGATCCGATTCAGCATTGTTTCGAGCGCATGCCAGGCTGCCGAGTAGCACGGCTAGCACGGCGAAGCGCGTTGGCGAAAGTACTTGCATGAGGCCTCACAGCGGTGCTCGAGCGGCACCGTCGAATAGGTGACATGGCTTGTACGCCCGGCCCGCCGGAACCGTCTTCCGCCCGGCGGCGCCCGGAATGCTGACGATATCTGGCCGAACGGCGCTCCTCAGTGATTCCACTCACGAGGCCGGCGCAACCCCTCCCTTGGCGCCGGGCGTCTGCGGCGGCTTGCCGAGCGCCGCCGTCCGTGCCTAGCTTGTCCCCGGCGGGAGCTCTGCCGTACCCTGCAAGCGTTCTCGCGCCCGTAGCTCAGCTGGATAGAGCAACAGCCTTCTAAGCTGTGGGTCGCAGGTTCGAATCCTGCCGGGCGCGCTCCCCCAACTTCCCCGTGGACAGGGTTCCCCCGACCGCGGATATTGCCCCCATGCACGACACCCTGGAGGTGCCGGACACCGTCTCGGCAAAGTCGCGCGGCGTGGCGCTCGCTCTCGCCGCCGTCCTCGGACCGTTCGGCGGCCATCGCTTCTACGTCAACAAGCCGGGCACCGGCGTGCTCATGGCCCTCACCCTCGGCGGCGCGGGCCTCTGGTGGCTCTACGATATCATTCTCATTGCCGGTGGGTCGTTCAGGGATGCCGAGGGTCGACTGGTCCGGCGGTGGGATCCTGAAGAGGCGCAGCATGGGGAGCGTGGTGTGATCCCGGCCGAGATCCTGGACGAGCTCGATGGCCTCCGTGCCCAGGTCGCCGAGCTCGCCGAGCGGGTGGACTTCACCGAGCGACTGCTCGCGAATCCACACCGGGACCCGTAAGCCGCCGCGCCTGGTCGCCCGGGCCAGCGACTCCTGGCCCGGGCCACCCGTACTGCCCGCTGGCGTCAGACCTCGCGCTCGACCTCTTCCTCTTCTTCCTCTGCGTCTTCCGCTTCCTGATTGATCACGTTTTCGGCCAGCGCGGTGAGCTTCTGGTCGGTCGTCTCCTCTTCGTCCAGGTTCTGTCCCAGCAGCTCGTGCACCTGGTCGTAGCCGAGCATCTCCGCGTAGGTGCAGAGGCAGCCATAGCTCGCGATCTCGTAGTGCTCGACCTTCTGCGCCGCCGAGATCAGCGCCGCGTCCATCACCGGCGCCTCCGCGTCCTGTTCCATCACCTTCTTGCCTTCCTCGATCAGGCCCGCCATGCCTTCGCACTTCCGGCCCTTGGCCGGCACGCCGAGCAGCTTGAACGCCTGCTCGAGGCGGTGCACCTGTCCTTCCGTCTGCTTCCGGTGCTCCTCGAAGGCCTGCTTGAGCTCGGGGTGCGTGGCCGCCTTCATCATCTTCGGGAGCGCCTTAAGGATCTGACCTTCTGCGTTGTAGATATCCTGCAGTTCGTGGACGAGCAGATCGTCCAGCGAGGCGAGCTTCGGCATCGGTGTCTCCTTCGCGTGGTGTGCTGCCGGCAGTAGGGGCACCAACCTACCCGCGATCGCGCGGGTCACTCAGTGTCCTGCGTCACCATCTAGCCCGGCGCGCCGCATCGGGCTAGCATCAGTCGCTCACACCGGGACGTGTTGCCACGATGCAGACCACGCTGACCGCGCTCGCCGTCGTCGCCGTCGGGTACATCCTCGCCTACGTGCTGTTCGATCGGCTGCGCGATCGCTACGGCTACGTCGGCGGGGCCGAGTACGTGCTGCTCGGCGTGCTCCTCGGCCCGCGCGTTTCGGGATTGCTCGGTGCCGCTCAGGTCCAGGATCTCACCCCGATCGTGAGCCTCGCCGCGGGGTGGCTCGGCATGCTGCTCGGGAGCTATTTCCGCCTGCCGACGCTGGCGCTGCTGCCCCGGAGCCATGTGGCCACCGCCTTTGCCGAGGCCGTGGCGACCTTCCTCGCGGCGCTGGCAGCCCTGCTCGCCCTGTTCCGCTTCGTCGCCGGGCAGGCCTGGCCCGACGTCGTGGTGCAGGCCGTCACCCTGGCGGCCATCGCGACGCTGAGCTCACCTGCGGCGGTCGACGCCTTCGCCGGACGTGCGCGCGTCCGGGCGCCGATCCTGCCGGTCCTGCAGCTCACGGCGCGAATCGACGCGCTCGTGGCTGTCGTCGCGTTCGGCCTGGTGCTCGCCATCTATCACCAGGGCGAGGTCGCGCCCGCCGTCCGGACGCCGACCGCCACGGAGTGGGCGGTGATCAATCTTGCCGTTGGCGTGGCCAGCGGGGTGCTCTTCCACCTCTTCCTCGGCCCCCGCGGCTCGGCGGAAGAGCCCGAAGGGGCCAGTCGGCTCTTCGTCGCCCTGGCCGGCGCGATCGTGGTGGCGAGCGGCGCGAGCTACTATCTCAACCTCTCGCCGATCTATACCAACCTCATCCTGGGCTTCATCCTGTCCAACAGCGGGAGCTCGCACCGCGACGTGACCCGCCTCCTCCTCGCCACCGAGCGGCCGGTCTACCTCGCGCTCCTGATCTTCGCCGGAGCCGCCTGGAGCCCGGGCTCCGTGGACCTCCTCTTTATCGCCCCGGCGTTCGTGGCCATCCGGCTCGCCGCGCGCTATTTCGGGGGCCGCCTGGCGGGAATGCACGTAGCGCCACCCGAGATGAGGACGCCGGGGCTCGCCCGCGGACTGCTGGCCCAGGGCGGCATCGGCGTGGCGATCGCCGTCAACTACGCCCAGGTGCGGCCCGATCTCAATCCGCGACTCGTGCTCACGGCGACGCTGCTTTCCGTGCTCCTGTTCGAGGTCGTGGCCAGCCGGGAATCCGCGGCGTTCCTCACCTCGCTGGAGCCCGAGGCGGCCAAGGCGGAGCCCCTGGCCCAGTCGGAGCCGGCGGGGAAGGCTCCGTGATCCGGCGGCTCGTCGTGCTCGCGCTACTGGTGGGCGGCGCGGTGCTGCTGGAGCCGCTCAGGGTGCCGACCGAGGGTGTCATCGCGCCGCGGTCCCTGTTCCTCTTCGGAATCCTCCTCCTCACCGCCGACACGTTCGGCGCGCTGGCGCACGATTCCGGCCTTCCGCGCCTTATCGGCTATCTGCTCGCCGGCCTCGCCCTCGGCCCGTCGATCACCGGCATCGTGCCCGCCGGGGTGCTCGAAGATCTCGGAATGATGAAGCGGCTTGCCGTGGGCCTGATCGGGCTGCTGGCGGGCGCCGAACTGCGGATCGCCGACCTGCGGCAGCGCCACCGGGCGATTCTCTGGATCCTCGCCTTCCAGGGCGCCGGAGTGCTGCTCGCCATTTGGGCAACGGCGCTGCTCGCCCGGCACTGGATTCCGTTTCTCACCGGCCTCGATGCCGCGCCACTCCTCTTCGTGTCTCTGCTCTTCGCGGCGACCCTGACCGTCAACTCCCCCATGGTCACCCTCGCCCTGCTGACCGAGACGCGGGCGAGCGGGCCGCTGGCTAAAACCACACTGGGGGTCGTTCTCGTGGCGGACGTCGCGGTGATCCTTCTCTTCACGGTGGCCTTCAGCCTTGCCCAGGGGAGTCTCGGCAACGAGACGACCGGAGCGCCGGAGATCCTCCTGGGGCTGCTGCGGGAGGTGCTGGGGTCGATCTTTGCCGGGGCGCTCGTGGGCGGAGTCCTGAGCCTTTACCTCAGGTACGTCAAGCGGGAGCTGGTGGTCTTCGCCGTGGTGGTGGTGTTTGCGACGGCGGCGGCGGCGCAGGCGCTGGGTTTCGAGCTCCTGCTGAGTCTCCTCGTAGCCGGATTCTTCGTCGAGAACGTGGCCCCGGTGCGCGCGGAGCCGCTGGTCGAGACACTCCACCTGATGGCGGTCCCCGTCTTCGTGATCTTCTTCGCCATGGCCGGAGCGGAGCTCCACCTGGGCGCCTTCGCCGAGGTCTGGCCGCTCGCCCTCGGCGTGGCGGTGGTCCGGCTGGGGGCGGTGTACGCGGGTTCCCGGGCGGGTGCCCGTCTGGGGAAGGCGGAGCCGATCGTGGTACAGCACGTATGGACCGGACTCGTCTCCCAGGCCGGCGTGGCGCTGGGGCTCGCCACGATCGTGGCGGACCGGCTGCCGGGCCTGGGGGCGGCCATGCAGGTGCTTATCGTGGGCGTCATTGCGCTGAACGAGTCGGTCGGCCCGGTCTTTTTCCGGCGCGGGCTCGACCGGGCGGGGGAGATCGTGGCGCGGTGAAGTCTCGGGTTCGACGGGTGCCTTGCGTCGCGCAGGGAGGCCTGTTAAGATTGCGGTCCTTCAAACCGACCAGACACGCGCCCATGTCGTCGCCCGGCGGGCACTTGTGAAGCAGGGGCGCGGGCACGTGGGTGGTGCGGATCGGAGCGGTGGCCGGACACAATCGGGCGGGGTGGCGGGGCGGCGAAGACCAGAAGATCTCCGTACGTCCCCAGTTGACAAGCGCCCTTGGTTTCGGTATATTGCCGGGCTCTCCACACGTCCCAAAGGCTGTGGAGGGTGGGAGGGCAGGCCGGGCGAATCCGTTCGCCCTTTGAGGTTTAGCCCACTTGACCACCAGCCGACAATTAGTTATAATTGGTGGCTGTCGGCAAAAGTAATGCCGGCACGGTCCAAAGCTCTTTGACAAGTGATGTGAGTCAGACGTGATGGAGTGCGGACCCTCTGATCCGGACGGGCACAGAGACCGGCCGGATAGGGTTTACTCTGATCATTAAGTGATTCGGACGACAGAAATACCAGGTCGTTCGGCTCGAGCTGTTCAAAGTTTCCAAACTATTGGAGAGTTTGATCCTGGCTCAGGACGAACGCTGGCGGCGTGCCTAACACATGCAAGTCGAACGGGACCGGGGGCAACTCCGGTTCAGTGGCGGACGGGTGCGTAACACGTGAGGAACATATCTTTCGGCGGGGGA
>DATAHW010000186.1:0-5857 GCA_036262935.1 Gemmatimonadales bacterium
GCGGCCTTGGTCACGTAGATGTCGAAGACCCGCTCCGCCTCGGTGGCCGGCACGCCCGGGCCCTCGTCGTCCACGGTGTACTGGATCGTCCCATCTCGCTCGGCGACGCCGAGCCGCACCGTGCCGGCGTCGGGCGAGTGGTGGATGGCGTTGCCCAGCAGGTTGATCAGGATCTGCTCCACCCGGCTCGCGTCGGTCTCGCAGCTCGGCAGCTCCGGGGCGACCTGGAGATCGAGGCTGACCCCCCTGGCCTCCGCGGCCGGCGTGACCCGGCCGAGCGCGCGGCGAGCCATGGACTTCGGCGCCACGGCGCGGACGACGGGCCGGAGGCGGTCCTCGTCCAGCCGGCTCAGGTCGAGCAGGTCGTTGACGAGGCTGATGGCCTGCTGGGCGGAATCGAGCACTTCGAATGCGGCACGCGGCACCGTGGCCGGGTCCTTCTTTCGCACCAGCATCTCGGCCCAGCCGTAGACGGCCGCGAGCGCATTGCGCAGCTCGTGGTTGACCATGGCGAAGAACCGCTCGCGCGTGCGCTGCAGCTCCTGCACCTCCTCCAGCAGCCGGGCACTCTCCTCGTGCAGGCGCGCGTTCTCGACCGCGGCCGCCGCGGTGGCCGCGAGCAGCACCGCGATGTGCTCGTCCTCGTCGGTGAAGGCGCCGGCGCCGATCTTCTCGCACAGGTAAAGATTGCCGAAAATCAGCCGGCGGCCCACGATGGGCACGCCGAGGAAGGAGTGCATCGGCGGGTGGTGAGGGGGGAAACCGTAGGAGTCGGGGTGCTTGGCCAGGTCGGGCAGCCGGACCGGGCGGGCCTCGCGAATGACGAGACCGAGGATGCCGTGGCCGCGGGGCGGCTCGCCGATGAGCGCCCGCTCCTGGGCCGTGATCCCGTGGGTGGTGAAGCTCTCCAGTATGCGGCCGTCGGGGCCCAGCACCCCGATCGCGGCGTAGTGCGCGCCGATCACCTCGGCCGCGATCTGGACGACGCGCTGCAGCACGCCGTCGAGCGATAGCTCCGTGATGAGCGTCGAGGTGGCGAGCACCAGGCGCTCGAGGCGGGCCGCGGTCTCGTCTCTGGGGTCGGCGGTCGGCGTGGCCGTCATGCCGGAAAGGTAACATTCCCGCCTGTTTCATCGTTTCTTCACGCCATCCGGGCTAGCCTCCATGCGCAAGGAGGCAATCATGCAACTCACACATATCGTAGCGGCCACCGACGAATCCGATGCCGGTCGTCAGGCGGTGCGGACCGCACTGGAGCTCGCCGCGAGCGCGGGTGCGCAGGTGACCGTCGTCCGCGCGGTGCACGTGGGGCGCACAGTGCTCGCGGGCGTGCCCGGCGCCGTGCCCGACGATGACGAGGCCGGCGCGCCAGCGCTCGAGCGGCTGCAGCGCTGGGTCGAGGCGGACCTGCCGGGGCTCCGCAACTCTCCGGACATCAATTACGCGATTGCGTTCGGACTCCCGGGTGTCGAGATCGCCCGCTTCGGCGAGCAGGAGCACGCGGACCTCATCGTCCTGGGGCGCAAGCCCCGCTCCCGGATGACGCGGCTGCTGCTGGGCGATACCGCCGACGCGGTGGCGCGGCGGAGCCGGCTGCCCTGCCTGTTCGTTCCCGTCGGAGGCAGGCTGCCTCGGCGGGTGCTGGTGGCCGTCGATGGCTCCGAGCGCGGGATGGCGGTGCTCCGGGCAGCCGACGGCTTTGCCCGGAGCATTGGTGCCGAGCTGAGCGTGCTGACGGTGGAACCGGCGCGGCCGGAGGAGCCGGCGATTCTGGCCTCGACCACGCCGGCGACCCGGAGCACACGGCTCCAGGAGCAGGTGCGGGGGGCCGTGGGCCGCGACCTCGAGGTGCGGCGGGGCGAGCCGGCGGAGCAGATCCTCGAGGCCGTGGAACAACTGGGGCCCGACGTGCTGGTGATCGGCTCGCATCGCGGCGGGCCCGCCGGGGTGATCGAGGCCGGCAGCACGGCGCGACGTCTGGCGCACACCGCGCCGTGCGCCGTGCTCACGGTGCCGCTCTGAACCGGGAGGAACGATGATGCGCAATTTCGGAGTGGCCGGACGGGCCGCCCTGCTGGTGGCCGGCGTGATGCTGCTGGGTCTGTTCGGCGCGGTGCCGTCGCCCTGGCGCTATCTCACGCTGGTCGGCCTCATCCCGCTCGGTGTGGCACTCAGCGGCCGCTGCCCGGTCTGTGCGCTGGCTGGGCGGAGGGGAGGGACGCCATGAGAGGCGAGCTGCTCCGTCCGCGGCTCCAGCGCGCGCACGCGTCCTGGCTCGAGGAGGTCGCCGAGGCGCTGGGGCCTGCCCAGCGCGTCGAGGCCGGCCCGTGGGGAAGATGGAACGCGCTGCGCTACCTAGAGACCGCCTTCACCGAGCGGGTCGCGCGCGAGCGGCAGACCGTGCGGGAGGCGGCGCCGCGCCTGACCGAACCACAGCTGGCCAGGCTCTGGCCACTGGGTGAGCTGCTGGACCTGTTGCCGGCGTACATCGGTCATCAGGTCGGACTGTGCCATCGCGCCGGGGAGTTCTCGGCGCTGACGGGCCGGCTCGAGGCAACCCTCGGGCGCTGGTGCCGCGCCGTCGAGGAGGAGCTGGGAGCGCCGCCGGCGAGCGCGCTGCCGGGTGAACCGCAGGAGGCGCATCGGGTGGCGGCGCCGATCGAGGTCGAGGCGGGGGTTGGCTCGTAGGCGGCATCGAGGCTTCACCCCCGCAGCAGATCCCCCACCGTCCGTTCCCGGAAAAACTCCGCCACCTGCTCGCTCACCGACTTCCACTGTCGGTGGGCAGGGCACGGGTTGGCGTCGCTGCACTGCGGCCGGCCGAGCAGGCAGCGGCGCTCCCCCGTCATCGTGTCGAACGGCGCGAGCACGCGCAGCAGCGGCAGGCGGTCCGGAGCCACGGCCAGCCGGAAGCCTCCGCCCTGGCCGCGGGTCGAGCTCAGGACCCCTTCGCGCGCCAGCCGATGGAGGATCTTGGAGAGGTAGTTCCTCGGCACGTCCAGCCGTTCGGCGATCAGGTCCACGCTGGTGGGCTCGCCGCGATCGGCGAGGAAGAGCACCGCGCGGAGCGCGTACTCGGCGGTCCGGGACAGCATGGCGCCTCACGAGGCAAAGGGAAGCAACGTTTCACCGCTCCTTAATCATATCCTCATGTGAAATGGAGATACTTACTGCCGACTGATGGGCGCACTCCGCGCCCGTGAGCGCCAAGCCACTCCAGGAGGACATGCCATGTCGCGCAGCACCACGATCCGACGCCGCGTTGCTTCCATCGCGCTGCTGGCGAGCGGAGCCGCCGTGGCGGCCGGCTGCGGCCGGGCGGACGCCGCGCGGGTCGGCGACGTCGGCGACGCGGCCGCCAGGGTCTACGTCGCCCCCGGCAAGTATGACGAGTTCTACGCGTTCTTCTCGGGCGGGTTCGACGGGCAGATCGGGGTGTACGGACTCCCTTCCGGCCGGCTGCTCAAGCACGTGCCGGTCTTCTCGCAGAACGCCGAGAACGGCTGGGGCTACAGCGAGCAGACCAAGCCGATGCTGGCCACCAGCTACGGCTTCGTGCCGTGGGACGACGCGCATCACCCGCAGCTCTCGCAGACGGGCGGGGTGCCCGACGGCCGGTGGCTGTTCATCAACGGCAACAACACGCCCCGGATAGCCCGGCTGGACCTGACCCGGTTCGAGACCGAGGAGATCCTGGAGATCCCCAACTCCGGCGGCAACCATTCCTCGCCGTTCGTGACCGAGAACACCGAGTACGTCGTGGCGGGGACCCGGTTCAGCGTGCCGGCGCCGCAGCGCGACATCTCGATCGACGAGTACAAGGACGCGTTCAACGGGATTCTGACGTACGCGCGGGTGGACAGCGCCACCGGACACATGGCGATCGCGTTCCAGATCCGGCTGCCGGCCTTCGACTACGACCTTTCCCACGCGGGGAAGGGCCCGTCGCACGGCTGGTCGTTCTTCACCAGCTACAACACCGAGGAAGCCAACACCAAGCTCGAGGTGAACGCCTCCCAGAAGGACAAGGACTACATCGCGGCGGTGCACTGGAAGCAGGCCGAACAGTGCGTGGCCCAGGGCAAGGCGACGACGGAGCCGGCCCGCTACGCCCACAACGTGATGGGCGGGGACGGCATCGCGCGGACCGACTGGGGGAAAAGCGTCAAGGTACTGACGCCCGCCGCGTGCCCGGGGCTGGTCTACCTGCTGCCGACCGCGAAGAGCCCGCACGGCGTGGACGTGGACCCGAGTGGCGAGTTCATCGTGGGCAGCGGCAAGCTTTCCACGGTGCTCACGGTGCACAGCTTCTCGAAGATGCAGAAGGCGATCGCCGACAGGGCCTACGCGGGCGAGGACCACGGGATCCCGGTGCTCAAGTACGAGGCCACGCTGGCCGGCGAGGTGCAGAACCCCGGCCTGGGCCCGCTGCACACCGAGTTCGACGACAGGGGTAACGCGTATACCTCGATGTTCCTGAGCTCGGAAATCGTGAAGTGGCGCCTCAAGGACCTCAAGGTGCTCGACCGCGCGCCAGTGTACTACTCGGTGGGCCACCTGATGATCCCGGGCGGCGACAGCCGGAAGCCGTGGGGCAAGTACGCCGTCGCGCTCAACAAGATCACCAAGGACCGCTACCTGCCCACCGGCCCCGAGCTGGCGCAGTCGGCGCAGCTCTACGACATCAGCGGCGACCGGATGAAGCTGCTGCTCGACTTCCCCACGATCGGCGAGCCGCACTACGCGCAGGCGCTGCCGGCGGCGCTCATCAAGGACCGTCAGCTCAAGATGTATTCGCTGAAGGACAACGCGGACCCGTATGCGTCGAAGAACGAGAAGTCGACGCGAGTCGAGCGGAAGGGCCGCGCCGTCCACGTGATGATGACGTCCGTCCGCAGCCACTTCATGCCGGACAAGATCGAGGGCATCCAGGTGGGTGACTCGGTGTTCTTCCACGTGACCAACCTCGAGCAGGACTGGGACGTGCCGCATGGCTTCGCGGTGATGGGGGCGACCAACTCGGAGCTGCTGTTGATGCCGGGCCAGACGCGCACGCTGGTCTGGACGCCCGACCGGGTCGGGATCTTCCCCTTCTACTGCACCGACTTCTGCTCGGCGCTGCACCAGGAGATGCAGGGATACATCCGGGTGTCGCCCAAGGGCGCCAAGGTGGCGCTCAAGTGGAACAGCCCGAGCTATCACGAGGACGAGCACGACAAGGAGCACGAGAAGGAGCACGATGTGGCTCGGGCCGGCGCGGCCGCCGAGCACGGAACCCGATAGCGCCACGCACGGGACGGGGCCGCGCGGCCCCGTCCTTGGTCTCCTTCGAAACGACGAGCGTACCATGATTCGCATATCTCGGTGGGTAATCGCCACGGTGTCCCTGCTGCTCCTCGCGGTGTTCGTGACGCCGCTCTGGCGGATCGACCTCGTCGCTCCGCAGTACCCCGAGGGCATCGGCCTCCGGATCTGGATCGACCGGATCACGGGCCTCAAGCCCAACGACCTGAACAGCCTCAACGGGCTCAATCACTACATCGGCATGCGGGCCATCGTGCCCGAGTCGATTCCGGAGCTGCGCCTGATGCCGTACCTGCTGGCCGGCGCCATCGTGGCGGGATTGCTGGTAGCGCTGGTCGGCCGGCGGCCGCTGCTCTACGTGTGGGCGGTGCTGTTCTCGCTGGGCGCGATCGTGGGGTTGGCCGACTTCTGGAAGTGGGGCTACACCTACGGTCACGACCTCGACCCCCATGCGGCGATCAAGGTGCCGGGGATGAGCTACCAGCCGCCGGTGATCGGGAGCAGGCAGCTGCTCAACTTTCACGCGACGTCGTGGCCGGGCATCGGCGGCTGG
>DATAHW010000187.1:0-32202 GCA_036262935.1 Gemmatimonadales bacterium
CTGAGGATCTACAACGTGCTGGTGCAGGTAGTGGCAATACCGGTGCTGCGGGGCGGGTCCGGCTCCCGGACCCTGGCAGGCGAGCCGCTGGACAGCCTTCGCCTTCGCTGCGGTGAGTACGCCGCCTACTGGGACGGCAAGTACCTGCGCGGCACGGGTGAGGCGACGCCGGGAGTGTATTATTATCAGCTTACGGTTGACGGCGAGCGGTTCACCCGGAAGATGATCGCCCAGAAGAAGGTGACGAGCCAGCAATGAGAGGGGCGGCCCGGGTGGGCCGTCCCTCTGTGGCGTTGCACAATCGAGGTTCGCATGATCCGACCAGAACGCATGACCATCAAGGCGCAGGAGGCATTCCGCGAGGCCGGCGAGATCGCCCGGCGGCGCGGCAATCCCGTCGTCAACGACGCGCACCTGTTCGCCGCCCTGCTGGCGCAGCCCGAAGGAGTGGTGCAGCCGCTGCTGCAGAAGGCGGGGCTCAACGTCACCGCGCTCAGCCAGGCCGTCGAGCGGGAGATCGAGCGGTTCCCCACCCAGTCGGGCGGGGCGGAGCCGACCTTCAGCCGCGAGCTCCACCGCGTGTTCGACCGCGCGGACGCGGACGCGGGCAAGATGGGCGACGCCTACGTCTCGACCGAGCACCTGCTGCTGGCGCTGGTGGAGGAGAAGGGGACCGCCGCGCGCGAGCTCCTGAGCGCGCAGAACGTCTCCGCCGCCGACCTCCGCGCGGCCCTGCAGGACGTGCGCGGCGCGCACCAGGTGACGGACCAATCGCCCGAGGAGAAGTACCAGGCCCTCGAGCGCTACACCCGGAACCTGACCGACCTGGCGCGCCGGGGGAAGCTCGACCCGGTCATCGGGCGGGACGAAGAGGTGCGGCGGGTGATGCAGGTCCTCTCCCGCCGGACCAAGAACAATCCGGTCCTGATCGGCGAGCCGGGGGTCGGCAAGACGGCGATCGTCGAGGGGCTCGCGCAGCGCATCGTGCACGGCGACGTGCCCGAGTCGCTCCGGAACCGGGAGTTGGTGGCGCTCGACATCGGCCAGCTCCTGGCCGGCGCCAAGTACCGCGGCGAGTTCGAGGAACGGCTGAAGGCGGTGGTGAAGGAGCTGACCGAGAGCGAAGGGAAGTACATCACCTTCATCGACGAGCTGCACACCATCGTGGGCGCGGGCGCGGCCGAGGGCGCGGTGGACGCGAGCAACATGCTCAAGCCGCCGCTCGCCCGGGGCGAGCTGCACGTGATCGGCGCCACCACGCTGGATGAGTACCGGAAGCACATCGAGAAGGACCCCGCGCTCGAGCGGCGGTTCCAGCCGGTGCTGGTGGGCGAGCCGAGCGTGCCCGACACGATCGCCATCCTCCGCGGCCTCAAGGAGAAATACGAGGTCCACCACGGTGTCCGCATCACCGACAACGCCCTGGTGGCGGCGGCCACCCTCTCGGACCGCTACATCGGCGACCGCTTCCTCCCCGACAAGGCCATCGACCTGGTGGACGAGGCCGCCAGCCGGCTCCGGATCGAGATCGACAGCCTGCCCCAGGAGATCGACGAGGTGGAGCGGCGCATCGTCCAGCTCGAGATCGAGCGCCAGGCGCTGCTCAAGGAGAAGGACAAGGCGGGGAAGGAGCGCCGCGCCGCCGTCGAGTCGGAGATCTCGGAGCTGCGCGAGCGGTCCAGCGGGATGAAGGCGCAATGGCAGGCGGAGAAGCACGCGATCGGCGAGGTGCAGCAGATCAAGTCGGAGATCGAAGCGCTCCGGGGCGAGGTGGACCAGGCGACGCGCCGTGGCGACCTGCAGCGTGCGGCGGAGCTGCAGTACGGGCGCGTTCCCGAGCTCGAGCGCCGGCTGCGCGAGGACGAGCAGCGGCTGGGCGAAGCGCAATCGAAGACGCGCTATCTCAAGGAGGAAGTGGACGCCGAGGACATCGCCGAGATCGTGTCCAAGTGGACCGGCATCCCGGTGAGCAAGATGCTGGAAAGCGAGCGCGAGCGGCTGCTCAAGCTGGAGGAGGAGCTCGGCCTCCGCGTCATCGGCCAGCGGCTGGCCATCACCTCGGTGGCCAACGCCGTACGGCGAAGCCGCGCCGGCCTGGGCGACCCGAACCGGCCGACCGGCTCGTTCATCTTCCTCGGACCCACGGGCGTCGGCAAGACGGAGACCGCCCGCGCCCTCGCCGAGTTCCTGTTCGACGACGAGCGCGCCATGGTGCGGATCGACATGTCGGAGTACATGGAGAAGCATTCGGTGGCGCGGCTCATCGGCGCGCCGCCGGGCTACGTGGGTTATGAAGAAGGCGGCCAGCTCACCGAGGCGGTGCGCCGCCGGCCCTACAGCGTCATCCTGTTCGACGAGATCGAGAAGGCGCATCCGGACGTGTTCAACGTGCTGCTCCAGATCCTGGACGACGGCCGCCTGACCGACAGCCAGGGCCGGCTGGTGGATTTCCGGAACACGGTCATCATCATGACCAGCAACATCGGCGGCCAGCTCATCGTGGACGCCGGCGCCCAGGCCAACGACGAAGCCTGGGGTCGGGTCGAGCAGCGGGTGCGGGACGAGCTCCGCAACTTCTTCCGGCCCGAGTTCCTCAACCGGGTGGACGACATCATCGTGTTCCGTCCGCTGAGCCGGGAGGACCTCGTCTCGATCGTGGACATCCAGCTCGAGCACCTGCAGAAGCTGCTCGGTGCGCGCCATCTCCGGCTGGAGGTCACCCCCGAAGCCAAGGAGCTGCTGGCGGCCCAGGGGTACGACCCGGTGTACGGCGCGCGGCCGCTCAAGCGGGTCATCCAGCGCGAGCTGCAGAACCCCATCGCGCTCCAGGTGCTCGAGGGCAACTTCCACGAGGGGGACACCATCCGGGTGGAGCGCGCCGGCGACCACCTGCGGTTCGAGCCCGGCGCGGCCGCGCCGGAGCGGGCCAGTGCGTAGAGGGACGCCCTCTCCCAGCGATCTCTACGGGATGCAGGGGGCGCTCCGGCTGGCCCGCGCGGCGTCGGTGCGGGAGGAGATTCCCGTGGGCGCGGTGGTGGTCGCCGACGGCGAGGTGCTCGGCGAGGCCCATAACGAGACGGTGCAGCGGCGGGACCCGACCGCCCACGCGGAGCTGCTCGCGATCCAGCGCGCGCTGGAGAAGGCGGGGGAGGACCGGCTCCCCTTCGCCACGCTGTACGTGACGCTGGAGCCGTGCGCCCAGTGCGCCGGCGCCATCGTGCTGGCCAAGGTGGGCCGGGTGGTGTTCGGCGCGCACGATGGCCGGGTGGGAATGGCCGGCTCGGTCTACGACCTGCTGCGCCATCCCCGGCTCAATCACCGCCCGGAGGTCGTCGGCGGCCTCATGGCCGAAGACTGCGCCGAGCTGCTCAAGCGGTTCTTCCAGGGCAGGCGAGGCCCCTCCTGATGGCACCCGCCGTCACCCGATTCGGCTCGATCATGGTGCCGCTCGACGGCTCTCCCCTGGCCGAGCGCGCACTCCCGCTGGGCCTCGACCTGGCCGAGCGTGCGCGGGCCCGGCTCAGGCTGGTGCTGGTGCACCAGTCGCTCCCGCCGCCGGTAGACAAGGCCGCGGCACGGCTCGCGGTCAGGGTCGACCTGGCCGTCCGCAGGGCCGAGCGCGAATACCTCCGCACCATCCAGGCACGGTTGGCTGGGACCGCGACGAAGGGCCGCGTGCGCGGCGTGACCCTGACCGGGCCGGTGGGCGACGCGCTCGCCGACTACGTCTCGGAGCTGGGGGTGGACCTCGTCGTGATGGCGACGCACGGCCGCGGCGGGTTCGAGCGCGCCTGGCTCGGCAGCGTGGCCGACCGGCTGGTGCGCACCCTCGAGATCCCGGTGCTGCTGGTGCGCGCGGGGACCGAGCCCGGATCGGAAGCCGTGCCCGGCGGCCCGGTGCTCGTCCCGCTCGATGGCTCGTCCCGGGCGGAGGAGGCCCTCGGCCCCGCGCTGGCGCTCGCGCGGCTGTGGGATGTGGACATGCAGTTGATCCAGGTGGTGCGCCCGGTGATGCTCGCGACCGATCCCGCCCTGCCACTCCCGTCCGCGTACGACGAGGTGGGCACGGCGGTCGGCCGGGATATCGCCCAGGACTATCTCGACGACGTCGCGGAGCAGGTCCGCGCGTCCGGGGTGCGGGCGACGGCCAACGCCGTGCTCGGCTGGGGTGCGGTGGACACGCTGCTCGGGTTGGCGGTGCCGGGCCGTGTCGGTGTCCTCGCCCTCGCCACCCACGGGCACGGGGGACTCCGCCGCGCCGCGCTCGGCAGCGTGGCCGACAAGCTGGTGCGCGGGGCATCGATTCCGGTGCTCGTGTGCCGGCCGCGCGGACGGCGCGGGCGGGGCTGATACACCGCGGCGGCGGGTGATGGTCTTCCGCCGCCTGCTCGACGAGCTCCGCGCGGCGCTGGCACTCGCGCCCGCGCGCCCGGCGTGGGCCGCCGGGCTCCGCGCCGCGATCGCGACCGTACTCCCCCTCACTGCCGCGTACGTGTCCGGCCTTGGCGGCGCGGGCACCTGGATGAGTCTCGCCGGGTTCAGCGGCGCGCTCGCCGACCGGGGCGGACCGTATCGCGCGCGGGGCGGGACGATCGGTGCCGTCACGCTGGCGTGCGCCGCCGCCGTCGTGCTGGGTACGCTCGCGGGCGCACACCCGACCGCCGCCATCCCCATCGCGCTTCTCGTAGCCATCGCCTGCAGCCTCTCCCGCGCGTACGGCAACGCGGGGATCAGCGTGGGCGGCTCGGCGCTGGTCACGTTCGTCATCGCCCTTGCGTTCCCCTCGGCAGCGCCGGGCGTGGCATTCATCCGGGCCGGCTACGTCGGCGCGGGCGGCCTCTGGGCCATGCTGGTGGCGCTGGTGTTGTGGCCGCTTCAGCCCTATCTGCCCGTGCGCCGGACGGTGGCGCACGCGTACCGCGCCCTTGCGGATTACGCGGACGATCTGGAGGGCAGCAACTCCGCGGAGGCTGCCGCGCCGCGTGCGGCCGCCGTCCGCGGCGCGCTCGAGGCCGCGCGCGCCGATCTGGCCACGCTGCGCCGCGGCCGCTCCGGCGAGACCGGGCGCGGCGAGCGGCTGCTCGTGCTCGACGAGATCGCCGACCAGCTCTTCGGCCACCTGATCGGGCTCAGGGACATCGTCGAAACGATTCCGCCCGGCCCAGGCGCCGCCGGTGCGCACGCCCTGCTGGTGGACGCCCTGGCCTCCTTTGCCGCGACCGCCAGGGCGATCGGGGACGGGATCGAGGCGCAGTCGAACCTGCCGCCTTCCGTCATCACCTGGCGCGGTGACGCGCTCCGGGCCGAGCTCGCCGCCAGCGACGACTCCTCGGCGCCGGACTCGGAGATGGCCGCCGATTACCGGGAGGCCGCCGCGCTGCTCGATCGCCTGGCGCAGTACGCCGGGGTGGCGGTGGCCACCGCCGCGGCGGTGCACGGGGGAGCAGCCGTCCCCGTGCTGGAGCGGCCGCGCGAGGTCGAGGACCCCGAGCCGCGTCCGCCACTGCTCGCGCCGCTTCGGGCGGCACTTCGGCCCGAATCGCTGATTCTGCGCTACGCGCTCCGCGCGGGGCTGGTGACCGCGGCGGCCGTGGCGCTCACCGCGGCGCTTGGGCTCGAGCGCGGGTACTGGCTCACGCTCACGGCGGTGATCGTGCTTCAGCCGTACGCCGGCCTCACCAGCCGACGCGCGCTCCAGCGGGTGCTCGGCACCATCGCGGGCGGGGCACTCACGGCAGGGCTCGCCGCGCTGTTCCACGACATGGCGGCGATCCTTGCGCTGGCGTTCGTGTTCGCGGCGCTGTCCGTGGCGCTGCTGCCACTCAACTACGCGGTATTCTCGGTCTTTCTCACGCCCACGTTCGTCCTGCTGGCCGAAGCGAGCGCGGGCCAGTGGAACCTCGCAGGCCTCCGGATTCTCCATACCGTGCTCGGCGGCGCGCTCGCCCTGGCCGGAACCCGGCTCCTCTGGCCCAGCCCCGAAGCCGAGCGGCTGCCCGGTAGCCTGGCGAGCGCGCTGGGGGCCGTGCGGCGCTACCTGCAGCGCGTCGTCGCGTTGTTCGGCGACCGGAGTCCGGACGCGAGCCGTGCGCTCCGGGCCGCCCGGCGGGATGCCGGCCTCGGCATTCTGAACGCGGAGGAATCGTTCCAGCGGCTGCTCGCGGAGCACCGGGGTGCGCCCGGGGAGCTGGAGCCGGTGATGGCGCTGCTCACCTATGCCCGACGCGTCACCGCGTCCGCCGCGGCGCTGGCCCTGAGCCGGTATTCGGCGGCCGAGGTGCCGCCCGAGACCCTCGCGCCGTTCGGCCGGGCGGCTGACGCGATGCTGGACGATCTGGTCGCCTCGGTGGCGGAGGGCCGCTCGCCGCTGCCGTGGACGCCGCTGCCCGAGCCCGGCGAGCGTGCCGACGGCGTCCCCCCGCTGCTCCGGGGCCGACTGAGCCGGCTCGAGCGGCAGTTGCACACGCTGCACGACGCGGTGGAGCGCTGGGAGCGCCCGTAATCCGCACCGGCCGCGTGTGCCGCAGATCACGGACCCGATGCCGCGGGACGGCAATTCATGTGCATTGCGCCGCCATCCTTCCCCGGGGGATCCCACGCGCTCGCGCGGGATGACAGGCACCATGGAGACTCGCTGCATCGGCTCGCTCACCGTCTCGCTCGCGGGACTGGGCTGCAACAACTTCGGCAATCGACTCGACGAGCCGGCCACTCGTGAGGTGGTGAGCGCCGCGCTCGACGCGGGCATCAACTTCTTCGATACCGCCGACATCTACGGCGGCACGCGCAGCGAGGAGTTCCTCGGGCGGGCGCTCGGCGGCCGGCGCGATCGCGTCGTCATCGCCACCAAGTTCGGGCATGAGATCGACGCGGAGCGGCGGGGCGCGCGCGCGCAGTACGTGCGCCGCGCCGCGGAGGACAGTCTCCGCCGGCTCGGTACCGACCGCATCGATCTGTACCAGCTGCATCGGCCCGATCCGGCGGTGCCGATCGCCGAGACCCTGGGCGCGCTGGACGAGCTGGTGCGGGCGGGAAAGGTGATCGAGATCGGCTGTTCCAACTTCTCGGTGGCGCAGATTCGCGAGGCGGAAGCGGCCGTGCGTCCCGGAGCGGCCCGGTTCGCGAGCGTTCAGAACGAGTACAATCTGCTGCACCGGGAGCCCGAGGCCGGCGTGCTGGCCGAGTGCGAGAGCGCGGGCCTCGCCTTCCTGCCCTACTTCCCGCTCGCGAGCGGGCTGCTCACGGGAAAGTACCGGAAGGGCCAGCCGCCGCCGGCGGGCAGTCGGCTCCAATCCGCCGAGCGCTATGCCAGGCTGCTCAACGTGCGCAACCTGGAGGTGGTCGAGCGGCTCATCGCCTTTGCGCAGTCGCGTGGACACACGCTGCTCGAGCTGGCGTGCTCCTGGCTGGGGAGCCGCGGGGTCGTGGCGTCCGTCATCGCGGGCGCGACCACGCCGGCCCAGGTCCGGGCGAACGCGCGGGCGGTGCACTGGCGGCTCGACGCCGACGAGCTTCGGACGATCCACGCCATCACGACGCCCACCGACTGATCCGCGGCACGCGCCTGCGCGAGACGCGCCTGCGCGAGACGCGCCTGCGCGGCAGGTTCATTACCATTCACCCAGGCCTCGCTGCGGCACGGAGCGAGCGGCACCCGACAAACTGGAGATCGCATGGTACCGCGATGCACGCACCTCGATCAGGTCCACGACGTGACTCCCCGGACCCCGCAGGGCTGCGAGGAGTGCCTGAAAACCAACGGCTGGTGGGTCCACCTCCGGCTCTGCCTCACCTGCGGGCACGTCGGCTGCTGCGACAACTCGCCCGGTAAACATGCGACCGGCCACTTCCACCAGTCGCATCACGCCATCATCCGGAGCTTCGAGCCCGGTGAGAACTGGGGCTGGTGCTACGTGGACGAGCTGATGCTGGAACCGGCCCCCGCGCCGCAGGGGAGATGACCGCCCCGGCGCGCGAGCTGGACGCCGCCTGGCCGGCGCTCCGGCTCGACCAGTGGCAGGACACCTACGCCACGCTTCACATGTGGACCCAGATCGTCGGCAAGACGCGGCTCGCGCTCGCGCCGATGGAGAACCACTGGTGGCAGGTGGCGCTCTACGTCACCCCGCGCGGCCTCACGACGTCGGCGATGCCCTCCGGGACCCGCACATTCGCCGCCGAATTCGACTTCATCGACCACCAGCTCCACCTCCGGGCGAGCGACGGCGCCACGCGCGCCGTCCCGCTCGTGCCCCGGTCGGTGGCCGACTTCTACGCCGCGTACATGGCGGCGCTCCATTCGCTCGGCGTCGAGCCCAGAATCCACGCGGCCCCCAACGAGGTCGAGACCGCGATCCCGTTCGGGGAAGACGAGGTGCACGCGTCCTACGATCCCGACGCCGCCAACCGCTGCTGGCGCGTGCTGGTCCAGGCCGATCGGGTGTTCAAGCGCTTCCGTGGCGGCTTCCTCGGGAAGCAGAGCCCGGTCCACTTCTTCTGGGGAAGCTTCGATCTGGCCGCCACCCGCTTCTCCGGTCGGCCGGCACCGCGCCACTCGGGCGGCGCGCCCAACTGTCCCGATTACGTGATGGTCGAGGCGTACTCCCGCGAGTGCAGCAGTTGCGGATTCTGGCCCGGCGGAGGGCTCATCCCCGAGCCCGCGTTCTACGCCTACGCCTATCCCGCGCCGGAGGGCTACGCCGACCATCCCGTGGCGCCGGCCGGCGCGTACTGGAGTCGGGAAATGGGAGAGTTCGTCCTCCCTTATGCACGCGTCCGCGAAGCCCCCGACCCCGACGCGATGCTGCTCGAGTTCGTCGAGTCCACCTACCGGGCCGCGGCCGACCTCGGCCGCTGGGACCGTGCATCGCTGGAGCGAAGGGCCGGCCCGTGAGCGTCCTCGGCATCCACCACGTCACCGCCATCGCGAGTGACCCGCAACGGACCCTCGATTTCTACAGCGGCGTGCTGGGGCTCCGCCTGGTCAAGCGCACCGTCAACTTCGACGACCCGCAGACCTATCACTTCTACTTCGGCGACGAGACCGGGGCGCCCGGGAGCATCCTCACCTTCTTTCCCTGGCCGGGCGCGCAGCGCGGACGGCAGGGGACCGGCCAGGTCGCCGTCGTGGCCTTTGCCACGCTCCCCGCGGCGCTCGGCTTCTGGGTGGACCGGCTGGTGCGCCACGGCATCGCCTTCGAGGGGCCGGTGAAGCGCGGGCCCGCGGGCGGCGACGCCGAGCAGGTGCTCGGGTTCAGGGACCGGGACGGGCTGCTGCTCGAGATCGTGGCGCACGCCGGTGCGGAGGCGCGGCCCGCGTGGGGCGGCGCGCCCGGAATCGCTCCGGCGCAAGCGCTGCGCGGGTTCCACGCGGTGACGCTCTGGGAAGACCGGGGTGACGATACCGAGCGGATCCTGGTGGACACCCTCGGCTTTCGACCCGTTCGCGAGCACGAGACGACGCGGCGCTACGCCGCGGGCGACGGAGGCCCGGGGACGCTGGTAGACATCCGCGCGGTGGGCGGCTTCGTCCGGGGCGCCGACGGTGCCGGCGCGGTGCACCACGTCGCCTGGCGCGTGCCGGACGACGCGGCGCAGCTCGAGGCGCGCGAGCGCGTGCTCGCCGCCGGGCTGGAGCCCACGCCGGTGATCGACCGGCAGTACTTCCACTCGGTCTACTTCCGTGAGCCCGGCGGCGTCCTCTTCGAGCTGGCGACCGACGTGCCGGGCTTTGCCGTCGACGAGCCGGTGGACCGCCTGGGCGAGCGCCTCATGCTCCCGCCGCAATACGAACCGCATCGGGCGCAGCTCGAAGCCGTGCTCCCGCCGATTCACCTCCCGGTTCCGCCGGCCGAGGCGGGCATCATCGCGCACGAGAGCGGGCCCGAGGACGTGAGCGGCGCCGCGCTCGGCTTCGTGCACCGCTATCTGCCGGCGGCCGCCGGCGTGGAGCAGGCGGCCGGCACCACGCTCCTGCTGCTGCACGGCACCGGCGGCGACGAGGACGACCTCATTCCGTTGGGCCGGGCGATCCTGCCGGGCGCCGCGCTCCTGAGCCCGCGCGGCAAGGTGCTCGAGCGTGGCGCCGCCCGGTTCTTCCGCCGGCTGGCCGAGGGCGTGTTCGACCAGGACGACCTGACGCGGCGGACGGAAGAGCTGGCCGGGTTCGTCGAGCGGGCCGTGGCCACCTACGGCCTGGAGCGCGACGGCATCGTGGCCGTGGGATTCAGCAATGGGGCCAACATCGCGGCGAGCCTGTTGCTGCGCCGTCCGGGGCTGCTCCGCGGCGCGGTGCTGCTGAGCCCGATGGTGCCGTTCGAGCCCGCCGTGCCGCCGCGGCTCGCCGGCACGGCGGTGTTCATCGGCGCGGGGAAGCACGATCCGATCGCGCCCGCGGCGCAGGCGGAGCGGCTGGCCGAACTGTTCCGCCGCTCCGGGGCCGACGTCACCCTGCACTGGGAGGCGGGCGGCCACGCGGTGACGCGGGAGGAGGTCGAGGCGGCGCGCGCCTGGCTGCTCCAGGCCCTGGGGCGGGTCGCCACGGCGGAGTGACGCTTACGGGGCCATGCCCTCACGGTCGAGCCACATCGAGAACGCCTCCACCGCGCCGCCCCGGTCGTCCACGGTCCATACGCCGAGCCGGACACGCCGATCACCCAGCACATCGAGCCGCATGAAGCCGGCGGCGGATGAGGCAAATCGGGTATCCGCCCGCCAGGTCACCGGCCCCTCGTGGCCCACGATGCCGGCGCCGCTCACCAGCACGTAGGGCGTGCGAGCCGGCTGGAACACCTGCAGCGCGTGTTCATGTCCGGACGCGTAGACCAGCGGTGGCCGCGGTTCAAACGCGTCCTCGAGCGCCGCGCGCATCCGCCGGTTGCTCGCGCCCGAGAGGTCCTGTCCCGACACCCCGTGCTGCCGGGCGATGGGATAGATCGAGCCGATGATCGGCAGCGGCAGCCAGAGCCAGGAAGCCACCTTCCGCAGGGGAAAGAGGTGATCCTTCCAGCCGAAGTGGCCGCCGTGCTCCCCGCCCGATTCCAGCGGGTGATGTCCGGCGACGATGACCAGCCGGCTGCCCGCGGCTCGAAGCGCGCCCCGGACGGAGTCGGCCACGCCTGCTTCGGTGTCGGGAACGCACGTGGTGTCGGGGGGCTCGGGCTTGGGTCCGCCGTGAAGCCACCACTGCGTGTCCAGCAGCACCAGCCGCACCCGCGCGCCGACGTCCACCACCGCGGGGCCGGGGCAGCCCTTGCCGGGCAGGAGGACCACCGGGCCGCCGGCGGTCCGGATCACCGCCTCCTGCCGGCGAATCGCCTCCCACCCGGTCGCCGCGTGCTTGGCCCAGTCGTGATTGCCGGGAATGAAGATCCCGCGCACGCCGGCCGCGCGCACGGCGGCAATCTGGTCGCGCAGGCGGCGCTCGGCTTCCGGCCGGTCGGGCGAGAGGCTGTCGGGCATCCCGCGGGGATAGACGTTGTCGCCCAGGAACAGCACCGTCGTCCGGTCCGGGGCCGCCGCCGCCATCCGGGTGAGCGCGTGCAGCACCGGCCCCCCACCGCGCGCCGGCTTGCCCGCGTCCCCGATCAGGAGGAGCGTGCTGGCCACGTCCTCCGGCGCGGCGATCGCGGCCGGCGGTCCGACGGCGTGCGTGGCCGCGCAGCCCACCAGGGCCGCGACCGCCCAGCTCCCTCCAACCAGACGCGTCTTACTTCCGAACACGCGGATATACGCTGAGGGTGGCCCGCCCTCGGCCGGCCTCGTCGCTCACGAGGAGCACGCCGTCGGGCGTGACCGCGATGCCTTCGGCCTGCGGGTGTCGTTTCCGCGGGAGCCGCACCACCCGCACGACCTCGCCGGCGGGCGTGAGCTCCGCGATGGCGTGCTCGGGGGCCGCCGGCAGCAGGTAGTGCCCCGTCGCCGGATCGCGCGTCAGGTCCGACGGATGAAAGTCGGGCACGCCGGCCGGGCCCGTGAGACGCGCGAGCGGGACGTGGAGCGCCGCCGGCGGCACCAGCCTGCGCCGGTCGAGGGACCAGCGGTATACCGTCACGTGGCCGCGGGTGAACGCGTCCCGCGGCACCTTGCAGGCGATGAGCAGCGACCGGTCGCCGGGCTCGTACGCCAGCCCTTCCACCTCACAGCTCCGGCCCACGCCCGTGTCGCGCCTCACGTACCGGACCGACTCCCCATCCCGGCCCTGAACACCGGCGTAGAGCACGCCGTCGCTGGTGACGAGCACGACGGAATCGCCCACCAGCGCGATCGCCTCGAAGTCGCCGGGAAGCGCCGGCGAGCCGAAGGCAAAGCGCCGGACGATGCGGTGCGTCGAGGGCTCGAGCTCGAAGATGATCGCCCGCTCGTCCTCGTGGGCGAAGACCCGGCCCCGCGGATCGACCGCGAGCCCGCTGATCTCGTCGAGCTTCCGCGGGAGCTCCCAGCGGTCGCCGGGGGGCGCCTCCAGATCGTACCGCGCGAGCACGGAGTCCGGCTCGGCTCGCGGCCCGGCGCTCGCGAGGAAGCCGGCGGAGAGCAGCAGTGGGAGGATCAGCCGAAGTTTTCGCATCGCACACGACCCGTTGTGATCACGTCCGCACCGCCATCGTCCGCGCCTCGGTGGCGACGGGGGCGGGCACGCCGCGGCCGCCGTTCGCTTCCCACCATGCACGCGCGCGCGACTGGTCCCATGGCCGGTCGAGCTCCACCAGCTCGAGCTCGGCCAGGATCTCATCCGCGCTGGACGGGCGCCCGGCGGGGTCCTTCACCAGGCACCGCATGATGAGCCGCTCGAGCCGCTCCGGGAGCACGATTCCCGCCCGGAGCCCGGGCGGCACCGGTTCCGCCTGAATGTGCTGGATCAGCATGCGAAGCGGATTGTCGGCCTCGAACACGAGTTGCGCGGTCAGCAGCCAGTACGCCACACAGCCGAGCGCGTAGAGATCGGCCCGGCGGTCCACCGCCTCGCCGCTGGCCATCTCCGGCGCCATATAAGCGGGCGTGCCGGTGGTGAGCTCGGTGGAGGTCTTGATCGTGTCCATGACCGAGTGGTCCCGGTCGTACCTCACCAGGCCGAAATCGAGGACCTTGACGAAGTCGTGCTCCCGACCGAGGCGGCAGAGATAGATGTTGGCGGGCTTGACGTCCCGGTGTACCAGCCCGCGGTCGTGCGCCTCCGCCAGCGAGTGGCACGCCTGCCGGAGGATATGGACCACCCGGTCGGACGGCAGCGCACCGTGGCGCCGGACCAGCGACTCGAGGTCCAGGCCGTCGAGCAGCTCCATGGCAAAGTAGAAGGTGCCGGCGCGGGTCTCGCCGAAGTCGTACAGCCGGATCGTGTGAGGTGACTCGAGAAACGACGCGGCCTCCGCCTCGCGGCGGAAGCGCTGGATGATCGCGGCCGTGGCGCTCCGGTCAGGCGCGCCGACCAGCTCCGGCTTGATCAGCTTGATGGCCGCGGGCCGGGCCAGCATCCGGTGCGAGGCCCGCCACACCTCGCCCATCCCGCCGCGGCCGATCAGCTCCTCCAGGCGGTAGCTCCCCAGCTCGCGTGCCCGTTGCACGTGGCGGCCGAGCTGCGTCATGATCCGGGATGGCATGACCGCGATCGCCGCGCACACGTAGTTGGGGAGATAGTTCCACGCGATGGCCGTAAAGCCGGGGATCTGCAGCCCGCGCCAGTGCGCCACCAGGATGCCCACCGGGTCCATGGACGCCGCGAGCAATGAGGCGACCAGCGTCTTCCGCGGCGTGTTGGGGACGAGCATCGGAAACAGAAGCACCAGCACGCAGATCCAGGAGAGCCGGCCCGCCAGCAGCCGCTCGGGCTCCCACTGGTTCACCACGCCGACGCCGAACGCCAGGAGCACTTCGTAGCCCAGCGCGAGGTCGAGGGCCAGGCGCGGGTTGCAGGTGAGCCGGCGGGTGTAGCGCGCCAGCGCGATCGAACCGGCGATGCTCAGCACCGCCACGATGTCGGCCGCGCGACCCCAGGGAATCAGGTCGCGCATCGGGAGGTTCAGCAGCGGCGCCACCACGTGGTTCATCATGAGACCGATGCCGAACAGGCCGGCCCAGACCCACGCCAGCACCCCCAGCCGCTCGGTGGCTTCCCGGAGCAGATCCTCCGGCAGCTCGTCCCGGCCCACGCGGCCGCCGGGCGATCCCGGGGTCGCGGGCAGTTGGGTCTCACACAGCTCGCAATCGGTCATGCGAGGCGCTCCGGTGTGGCGTAAATTGCGTTTTCAACACAGTTTACTGGGTCAAACGCTAACACGCCGCCGAAGCCCGTCAATGCGGGAGGGCTCCCCATGCACGCCAGCCGCAGCGCCGGCCCCCTGAGCCGGCTCATCCGGAATCCGATCGCGCGAGTCGCGGCCTACTACGTCCTGCTCTTTGCCGGGACGGCCCTGCTGGTCGAGCTCGTTCCCCAGAGCGCGGCTCTCTTCACCGGCGGGATTCAGCAGTCGACGGCGGAGATCGACGCCGGGGTGCGCGACGTGTTCACCGGGCAGGCCCCGATCTTCGCCAGCCCGTCGGGGATGCCGCTCACCGAAGTGTTCGCCATGGTGTCGGCGTTCGCGCTGATGCTGCCGGTCACCTGGATCTACATTCTCACCCGCCGGCGCAAGGGCTTCCTGCAGTCGGTGGTGCAGACGCTCGTGATCCTCCCGATCGTCGTAGCCGGCGTGGTGTTCATGGTGAAGAACAGTCTGGCCCTCGCGTTCAGTCTCGGCGGCATCGTCGCCGCCGTGAGCTTCCGGAACACGCTCCGCGATACCAAGGACGCGGTCTACATCTTTCTCGCCACCGGCGTCGGGCTGGCCGCCGGCATCCAGTCGGTCCCGTTCGCGGCGGCGCTCTCGATCACGTTCAACGTGGTCATCCTGCTCCTCTGGTGGACCGACTTCGGGCGGCAGCCGGCGGGGCTCGAGGGTCCCCCCGCGCAGCGGCGGCTCGAGCGCGCGCTGGCCCTCGCCAACCGGACCAGCGCGTTCGTCGCGGCGGTGGACGACCAGATCCTCAAGTCGCTCACCCCCGACCAGCTCGACGCGCTGGCCGAGCGCGCCCGGAAGCGGCGGCAGCGCGCGGCGGAGGAGGGCGACGGCAAGAAGCTGGCGCTGCTCCGGCGGCTCGAGCTCCGGCTCTCGGGCGACGTGGCGGCGGCCCGCGGCGCCGCCGAGGCAGTGCTCGAGGACGCCGTGAAGCGCTGGGAGTTCGTGCGCGCCAGTCCGGTGCCCGGCGGAGGCGAGCGGCTCGAGTATCGGGTGCGGCTCCGGAAGAGCGTGCCGCCCGAGAGCCTGCTGGAGCGCCTGCGCGCCACTGGAGGGCCGGATGTCGCGGGCGTGGAGCTGAACTGAGCCGGCTCGATGAGTGATCTGCTGGCGACGCTGCGCGATGCGCTGCGCGACCGCTACACGGTGGAGCGCGAGGTTGGCCGGGGCGGAATGGCGGTCGTGCTGCTGGCGCACGACCGGAAGCTCGGCCGCCCGGTGGCCATCAAGGTCCTGAGTCCCGGCGTGCTGACTCCCACCGCCGCGGAGCGTTTCCTCCGCGAGGTGCGGATCACCGCCCAGCTCCAGCACCCGAACATTCTCTCGCTGATCGACTCGGGTGAGGCGCGCGGGCTGCTCTACTCGGTGATGCCGTACATCGAGGGCGAGACGCTCCGCCAGCGCTTGCTGGCCGGGCCGCTTCCGATTCCCGAGGCGCTGCTCCTCGCGCGCGAGATCGCGGAGGCGCTGGACTATGCGCACGGCCGCGGCATCATCCATCGCGACGTGAAGCCCGAGAACATCCTCCTCTCCGGCGGCCACGCCATCGTGGCCGATTTCGGCATCGCCCGCGCCGTCGGGCTCGCGAGCGGCAGCACGCTCACCGCGCGCGGGCTCCCGATCGGCACCGCCGCCTACATGAGCCCGGAACAGGTGCTCGGCAACGAGCGGGGCGACCCCCGGAGCGACGTCTACAGCGCCGGCTGCGTGCTGTACGAGATGCTGACCGGCCGGATGGCGTTCGGCGGCGGCAGCCTCCGGGAGGTGCTCGCGCGGCACACCGAAGGCGCGCCCGCGCCGGTGGCCGAGTTCCGCCCCGAGGTGCCACCGGCGGTGGTGGCGATCGTGGATCGCGCGCTGGCGAAATCACCCGGCGAGCGCTACCAGACCGCGGGCGCCCTGGCCGCCGATCTCCGCGTCGCGGCCGGGGAACCGGCCCGCGTGCTGACCCCGCCGGCCGACCCGCCTCCCGGGTGGACGGGCGGGGCGGGGGACAGGACGGCTGAGTCGCCGGCCTGGGGCGCCTGGCTCATCGGCGCCGCGGCGCTGGTCCTCGTCGCGCTGCTCGTGACCCGCTTCTGGCCACGCCAGCGCCCGGACGCTTCGGGCACGCCGGCCTCGGTGGCGGTGCTCCCGCTCAAGACGCCCGGCGGCGGCCTCGAGGACGACTACCTGAGCGAAGGCCTGAGCGAGGAGATCACCAGCCGTCTGGCACAGGTAGACGGGATCAAGGTCATCGCCGCCACCTCGATGCTGGCGCTCAAGGACCGGACGCTTACGGTGCGGCAGATCGCCGAGACGCTCGGCGTGCGCCACGTGCTCGATGGATCGCTCCAGCGCTCGGGCGACAGCGTCGCGGCGCGGGTGGCGCTGATCGACGCGCCGCGCAACACGGTGGTCTGGACCCGCAGGTACACGGTCGGCGCCGGCGAGCTGCTCACTCTGCAGGACGATATCGCCCGCCATGTGACCGTGGCGCTCAGCCGCACGAGCTCGCGTCCGGACGCCCGGACCGGCGCCCGCGGCGGTGCCGGATCCGCGGCGCCGTCACGGGCCGCGCGCACGGGCCGGCCGGCGGCATACGCCGCCTACCTCAAGGGCAGCTACTGGCTCGAGCGGCGCACGCCCGAGGCGCTGCACCGGGCGGTGGCTGCGTTCGAGGAGGCGGTGAGCCTGGATGCCGGTTATGCCCAGGCGCTGGCCGGTCTCGCCTCGGCCGAGACCTACCTGGTCATCTACGGCTACGCCGACGAGACCGATCCCTACCATCGGCTCGCGCATGCCCTCCAGCTCGCCGGCCGTGCCGTGGCGCACGACTCGACGCTGCCCGCCGCCTGGCTGGCCCGGGCCGACGCACGGAGCGTCGCGTTCGCGCCGGAGGATTCGGTCCGGGCGGACGTGCTCCGCGCCCGGCGGCTCATGCCGAGCTCCGCCGACGTCCGCATGGCGTATGCGTGGTCGCTCTTCCGCTCGGGCGCGACGGATGCGGCGTTCGCGCAGGCGCGGAGCGCGCTCGCGCTCGACCCGCTGGCGCCCAGGCTCCGGCACTCGCTCGTGGCGCTCGCCATCGGCGCGCGGCGCTACGACGTCGCCCTGCGCGAGGTGCGCGCCGTCCCGTCCCCCCGCGCCGACGACCCGGTAGTCGCCATCCTCGAGGGCTATGCCCAGCTCCTCGCGGGCCGGGCCGCCGAGTGCGCGGCGCACGACGACTCGCCGTGGCTCGCGCTCCGCGCCATGTGTCTGTTCAGCCTGGGCCGCGAGCGTGAGGCGAGGGCACTGGCCGATTCGGCGGAGGGCGAGCTGCGCCGGGAGCATTACGGCCTGACGCACCAGTACGCCGATCTCTCGGCCTACTATGCCTGGCGGGGTGACGCGGCGAAGTCGCTCGAGTGGCTCGAGCGCTCCATCACGCACTCCCCGATGCTGCACCGCTGGCAGCTCCAGTCGGGGCTGTTCGACCGGGTATGGCCCAACCCGGAGTTTCAGCGCGGCCTGGCGCATCTGCGCCAACTGGCCGAAGAGCGGCTCCGGGCCCGCCGCGCGGCCATCGGAGATTGAAGAGCATGCGGCGCCCCGCGGAGTTCCGCTGCGACCTGCCGATGCCCGAACTGTTCACCAGCCTCGCGGCCGAGCCGCTGCCGCTTGGGCTCGTCGCGCGCGGGGTGACGTGGAATTTGTACCGCGACGTCTACTATGACACCTCCGATGGCATCCTGGCCGCGGCCGGCGTGGCGTGCCGCGTCCGCACCGACGGCGCCGGCCGGCGGACGCTCTCGCTCGGCGTCGCTGCCGACGGTTCGCCTCGGGGGGCCGCGGCCGAGGTGATCGAGACCGACCTGCCGCCCGGCGAGCTCGCCCCGCTCCTGGCGGGCCACACCGAAGCGGCGCGGCGACTTCGGGGTCTCGCGGATCCCACCCGGCTGGAACCGCGACTCGAGCTGGCGGTCGAGCGCGTGACGCGCAACGCCTCCCGGGGGTGGCGGCTCCCGGGCTGGTTCGCCTTCCTGTACGATCGGGTGACGGTCCGGCGCGGCGGCCTGGCGCGCCAGTTCCAGGAGCTCAAGGTGCGGCGGCGCCTTGGCGGGAAGCCGCGGCTCGAGGAGCTGGCACTGGCGCTCGAGGCGGGGCACGGCCTTCGTCCGATGCTGCAGACCAAGCTGCAGAGGGCGCAGGCGCTGCTCCGGCAGATGGAGCAGGAAAGCCTGATCCGCCGGCTCGAGTCGGGGCGTGCCGTCGCGGTGCTCGCGCTGGACGAGGGGCGGGTCGCGCTGCTTCGGGAAGGCGACGAGCGCCGGCTCCCCATCTCCCCCGGCGCCGGCGAGCAGGCGGTGCGCCACGGCCTGGCCGAGTGGCTTGGCTCCCAGGTGGGCGAGCTGGCGCTGCTTGGCCACGTGCCGCCCGCGCTCGACCGGCCGAGCCTCGAGGTGTGGCTCGCGCGCCGGCTGCGGCGCGGGCTGGAGCCGCCCTCCGGCCCGCGCATCGAGTGGATGCCGGCGGACGACCTGGAGCGCGCGGTGCGCACCTCCGCCCTGAGCCACCCGGCCACGGTGGCCGCGTTCGGCGTGGCTGCCCGGTCGGCGCTCGTTCCCGAGTGGAGCGCGGCGGCGTCCGCCCCGGATTCCGCCCCGGCGCTGCCGCCGCTGCCGGAGGCGGGCCGGATGCTCGATGCCGACGCGAGCCTGCTCGAGTTCAACCTCCGCGTGCTCGCCATCGCGGAGGACGAGCGCACGCCTCTGCTGGAACGCTTCCGCTATCTCGCGATCGTGAGCGCCAACCTGGACGAGCTGTACATGGGCGCCGGGCGCGAGGTCGCGCCGGCACGCGTCCGCGAGCTGCTCGCGCGGCAGCAGGCGTGCATCGCCGAGTGCCTGGTCCGGCTCGCGGACCACGGCCACCGGCTGCGCCGCTGGGCCGAGCTCGACGATAGGGAGCGCAACGCGCTCCGGCTTCGCTTCCGGAGCGAGCTCTTCCCGCTGCTCACTCCGCGCGCCATCACCGTGAGCCCGGGGCATCCGTTTCCGGTCATACCCGCCCTGACGCTCTCGCTCGCCGTGACCCTGCAGGCCGAGGCCACCGGGCCGATCCACTTTGCCTATCTCAAGCTGCCCGCCTCGCTGCCGCGCTTCGTCGAGCTGCCCGGCACCGCCGACCTCGTGCCGGTCGAGGAGATCGTCCGCGCCAACCTCGGCCTGCTGTACCCCGATCGGGCGGTCGAGGAGGCTGCGCTGTTCCGGGTCACCCGGAAGGGCGATCTCGAGCTGGACGACGCCGAGGCGGGGGACCTGCTGCAGGCCATCGAGGAGGAGCTCGACCAGCGCGCGCTGAATCCGGTCGTGCGGCTCGAGATCGAGGCGGGCGCCTCGCGGCTTCTGCGCGAGATGCTGGTGCAGGAGCTCCGGTTCGAGGCGGGGCACGGCGGCGCGGCGCTCCGCGGGCTCGTCGTGCACGACGTCGAGGGGCTCATGGCGCCGGGCGATCTCCGCCGGCTCGCGAGCCTGCCGGTCGCCGGCGGACTGTTCCCGCCGGTCCCGGCCCGCGACCCGCTCGGTTCGGCGCGCTCGCTCTGGGACCGGCTCCGCGCGGGCGACCTGCTGGTCCACCACCCCTACGACGACTTCGCCGCCACCGTGCTCCGCCTGCTGGAGGAGGCGGCGGACGACCCCGACGTGGCCGCGATCAGGATGACGCTCTATCGCGCGGGCGACCGGTCGCAGGTGGTTGACGCGCTGGCCCGGGCGGCGCGGCAGGGCAAGGAGGTAGCGGTCTTCGTCGAGCTCAAGGCGAGCTGGGACGAGGCGCGCAACATCGCCTGGGTCAGGCAGCTCGAGCGGGCCGGCGCGCAGGTGGTCTACGGCCTCGTCGGGCTCAAGAACCACGCGAAGACGGCGCTCGTGGTGCGGCGGGAAGAGGGCGGGATCCGGCGCTACGTGCACATCGGCACCGGCAACTACAACCCGGGCACGTCCCGGCTCTACACCGACCTCGGCCTGCTCTCCGCCGATCCCGTGCTGGGCGACGACCTCAATGACTTCTTCAACCAGCTTACCGGCACCTCGCGGGGCCCGCGGGCCGCGCTCCGCCGGCTGCTGGTGGCACCGGAGCATCTGCTGCCGGCGCTGCTCGAGCGGATCGCGCGCGAGGCGGCGCTCGCAACGGCGGGCGGCGTCGGACGCATCCGCGCCAAGCTCAACGGACTCGACGATCCCGAGATCATCCAGGCACTATACGATGCCGCGCGCGCCGGCGTCGAGATCGACCTCGTGGTCCGCGGGCTCTGCACCCTTCGGCCCGGCGTGCCCGGCATGTCGGAGAGGATCCGGGTGCGGAGCTTGGTCGGACGGTTTCTCGAGCACGCCCGGATCTACCACTTCGGCAACGGCGGGGACGACGAATACCTGATCGGTTCGGCGGACTGGCGCTCCCGGAACCTCCGGCGCCGGGTCGAGGTGGTGGTTCCGGTGCTCGATGACGCGTGCCGCCGTCGCCTGGATCGGATCCTCACCCGCGAGCTGGCCGATCCGTCGGCATGGGAGCTCGCGCCGGATGGACGATATCACCAGCTCCAGCATCTCCCCGTGGGTGACCCCGCCACGGCGCAGGCCGAGGCGCTTTCGGCGGCAGCAGGCGAGGAAGAGGAGGCCACGTGGGCCGCGCAGTCCTGAGCGCCCTGGCCGCGCTGCTCGCCGTGCCCGGCCTCATCGCGGCGCAGGGCGAAGGCCCGGTCACGCGCTCCCGAGCGGAGAGCGTCACCGTCACCCCGGGCGCCTCGTACGCGGCCGGCGGCCTGCATCGCTTCTTCTTCGGCGACCACTACCGAGATCTGTGGACCACGCCCATCCGGGTCCGGGTGCTCGATCTGCAGCGCTTTGCCGGCGGGCTCACCCCCGTGAAGCGGGGCGGAGGGAAGCAGACGAAGTCACTCCGGTTCGATGGCGCCGACGGCCGCCAGTACCAGTTCCGCTCGCTCGACAAGGACCCTTCGCCGCTGCTGCCGGAGGGGCTGCGCCACACGCTGGCGCAGGGAATCCTGCAGGACCAGATCAGCGCCGGGCATCCGGGCGCGCCGCTCGTCGTGAGCCCGCTGCTCGAGGCGGCCGGCGTGCTCCACGCGGAGCCGCTCCTGAGGCTCATGCCCGACGATCCGGCACTGGGCGAGTTCCGCGCGGAGTTCGCCGGCCTGCTCGGCACCATCGAGGAGCGCCCCCGCGGTGAGAAGGACGATCGGCCCGGTTTCGCGGATGCCACGAAGGTCGAGAACACCGCGGAGCTGTTCGACCGGCTGGAGAAAGACCCCGACGAGCGGGTGGACACTCGTGCGTACCTGGCCGCCCGGCTGGTCGACCTGTTCCTGGGCGACTGGGACCGGCACCAGGACCAGTGGAGCTGGGCGCGGCTCGGTACCGGGGACAGCGTGCCCTGGACGCCCATCCCGCGCGACCGCGACCAGGCGTTCGCCCGGTTCGACGGCGCGCTGCTCGGCCTTGCCCGGCTCTCGTACCCGCAGCTCGTCGAATTCTCTTCCACCTACCCGAGCACGGTCGGGCTCACGTGGAACGCGCGGGTAGTGGACCGCCGGCTGCTCACCGGCCTCGAGTGGCCGGTGTGGGATTCGACCGCCACCGCGCTCCGCGGGGAGCTCACCGACAGCGTGATCGATGCCGCCGTTCGCCGGCTGCCGGCCGAGCTGCGGGTACGGAACGCAGCATGGCTCGCGGCGGCGCTCAAGCAGCGGCGTGACCGGCTGGGCCAAGCGGCAGGGCGGTTCTACCGGCTGCTCGCCGGCGAAGTCGACGTCCACGGCAGCGATGGGGCGGAGCGGGTGGTGATCGAGCGCCAGGGTGGCCGCGCGCTCGACATGACCATGTACAAGGCCGGGGGTTCGCGGGAGACGCCGCTCTTCCATCGCCGCTTCGATGGCGCGGACACGCGCGAGGTGCGGCTCTATCTGCAGGGCGGGGACGACACGGTGCTCGTGACCGGGGCCGGCGGCGGCACGCCGCTGGTGCGCGTGATCGGTGGTGGCGGCGACGACCGGGTGGTGGATTCGTCGCGTGCGGGACGCACCCGGTTCTACGACTCGCAGGGTGCCAACGCCACCGGCGGCTCGCGGCACGTGCCGGTGGACCGTCGGCCGTACCACGATTTCCAGCTCAGCGACTCCACGCCCTATCCGCCGCGCGACTGGGGCGGCTTCTGGCGGTTCCGGCCGTGGATGAACTCCGGCCCCGAGGTCGGCTTCTTCTTCGGCGGCGGCGTGGTCCGGTACGATTTCGGCTTCCGGAAGCGGCCGTGGCGTTCGCGGATCGGTGTGCGAGCGGGCTACGCCACCGGGGCAGACGCCTTCCGGGCGGAGCTCGATGCCGAGTTCCACCGGGTCAATTCCCGCGTGCGGACCAACCTGTACGCTCGCGCGTCGGGCATCGAAGTCGTCCGCTTTTTCGGCTTCGGCAACGAGACGCCCCGAACGGAGGCGGACGCCTTCTACCGCGTGCCCGAGCAGCAGTATCTGGTGATTCCCTCGGTGACGTTCCCGGTGGGCGCCGCTGGGGCGCTCACGGTCGGGCCGGCGCTCAAGCACGTGAACACCGATCTCGAGGCCGGCCGGCTGATCAGCCAGCTCCGCCCGTATGGCGTCGGCTCGTTCACCGAGGCGGGCGCCGTGGCGAGGCTCCGGTGGGACACCCGCGACCTCTCGGCGGCCGCTACCCGCGGCGTGCTCGCGGAGGCGGGCGGCAGTGTCTATCCCGGGGTCCTCGATGTGGAGCGGACGTTCGGGGAGCTGCACGGCGAGGTGGCCACGTATCTCACGCCGCCGGGCCGCTTCCGTCCTACGCTGGCGCTGCGCGCCGGCGGGAAGAAGGTCTGGGGCACGTTTCCCTACTTCGAGTCTGCGTTCGTGGGCGGCGCCGCGACGGTTCGGGGACTGCGCGAGCAGCGCTACGCGGGTGACGCGGCCCTGTACGGCAACGCCGAGCTCCGGGTGCGTCTGGCCCGCTTCTTTGTCGTGCTGCCCGGGGATTTCGGCATCTTCGGCCTCGGGGACGTCGGCCGGGTGTATGCCTCGGCGGAGTCCTCCGACACCTGGCACACCGGGGTCGGCGGCGGCGTCTGGTTCGCCTTCCTCGAGCCGGCGAATGTCGTGACGATCGCGCTGGCCCGGGGAGACGAGCGCACCGCGCTGTATGTGCGGGCGGGCTTCGCGTACTGACGCCGTGCTACCTTGAGCGATGCCCGACCGTAGACTGATCGGCCGCCCGGCGCGGCAGACCCCCGCGGATGTCGGCACCACCCCGGGAGCTCCGCTGAGCCTCCCGAACGACCTGCTGCAACAGGCCTCGCGCCGGCTCGAGATCATGGCGCTGATCGCGGCCGTGCTGTGGGTCCTCGGTCCCGTGTTCGGTCATCTCGCCCTGTTCGTGACCCACCCGGAGGATCCTCGCTGGGCGCAGTTCCGCACCATCGACCTCGTCGCGGCCAGTTGCGTCGTGCTGTCCCTCTCGCTCTACGCCTATCTCCGCAGCGGCGAGCGCGATCCGGCGTCGGTCATGGACCTCGCGCTGGTGTACCTGGTGGCCAACGCGTTCTCGCTCGGCATCATGGTCCATTGGGGCTCGCCGGAGGCCCCGCCGGCCGACCCGGCCCCGATGATCAGTTGGATCGGGCCCGTCGTCCTGATCTTCGCGGCGATCGTTCCGACCTCTCCCTGGAAGCTGCTGGTCGCCGGGTTCGTGGCGGTATCCATGGACCCGCTCGGCATGATGCTCGCGGGCGCGGCCGGCGACTATCCCCACGGCTCGTTGAGCAGTGCTCTGGTCATGCACTACCCCAGCTACATGCTGCTTGGCGTCGCCGTCGTGATCTCGCGCGTCGTCAACCGGCTGGGCCAGCAGGTCCGGCGCGAGCGCGAGATGGGCAGCTACCGGCTGGGCGAGCTGCTGGGGCGGGGCGGGATGGGAGAAGTCTACCGGGCCACCCATCGCATGCTGGCCCGGCCGGCCGCGATCAAGCTCATTCGGCCCGAGGCGCTCGCTGCGGCGGACGGCGGCATGGCGCAGTTGGCGGTCACCCGCTTCCGGCGCGAGGCGGAGGCGGCGGCAAAGCTGCGCTCGCCGCACACCGTCGAGCTCTACGATTTCGGGGTGACGGAAGACCGGACGCTCTACCTGGTGATGGAGCTGCTCGAGGGGATGGACCTCGAATCACTGGTCCGGCAGGTGGGGCCGCTGCCCGCCGCCCGGGTGATTCACATCGTGCGCCAGGTCTGCGAATCGCTGGAGGAGGCGCACGCCGACGGCCTGATCCACCGGGACATCAAGCCCGCGAACATCCACGTGGGCCGCGTGGGACTGCGATATGACTTCGTCAAGGTGCTCGACTTCGGGCTGGTCAAGCACGTCGCGAACGGCGCCGGCGATGTCGCCGTGGAACATTCACAGGCCACCGCGACCGGCCTCACCCCCGGCACGCCCGCCTACATGGCGCCGGAAATGTCACTGGGCGAGGCGGTGGACGGTCGGGCGGACCTGTATGCGCTCGGCTGCGTCGCGTACTACCTGCTGACCGGCAAGGTGGTGTTCGAGGCGGAGACCAGCCTGCAGATGGTGGCGAAGCACCTCCAGGCCGCGCCGATTCCGCCGTCCCGCCGCGCGGATGTCGAGGTGCCGCCCGCGCTGGAGCGTGTGGTGCTGGCCTGCCTGGCCAAGGCGCCGGCAGACCGGCCCGGGAGCGCTCTGGAGCTCGACCGGCTCCTGGGCGAGGTGCCGGTCCCACCGTGGGGTGAGGAAGAAGCGAAGCGGTGGTGGACGGCGCGCGACGCCGCCCATCCAACCCCGCGGGACGCCGCTTGAAGAAGCGGCCCGCTCCCGCTATCCTGACCCGGTGAGTCGCACCAGGACAGGTGTCCGAGTGGCTGAAGGAGCCGGTCTCGAAAACCGGTATACCCGTGAGGGTATCGAGGGTTCGAATCCCTCCCTGTCCGTTGAGAAACAAATGGTTGTGAAGGTCCCGCCGAGACTCGTGGTCTCCTCCGGTTAGCGTCAGGTTTGGGTAACGCAGGATTCGGGCGCATAACCGCGTCAGAAAACGTGGCCGATTTCGGGGCTACTCCTTCCGGTCCGCCGGCCGGTTCAGTCCTGCGCCGGACCGGCTCGTAGTCTTAGCGTACTCCTTCGATCCAGTGCAGTGCCCGTGGCGGACCTCCGAGACCGGTTCATGAACGCAGCGGTGCACGGCGACGAGCTGTCGTTCGAGAGCGTCGCACCCCGGGGCTCAACGTGATGGTACGCGCCAAACCTGAGGAGCCCCGGGTGCCAGTGAGCGGGATGCAGACGATGCGCATGAAGTCGACCATGGCCACGAAGCACTTCGTGTACTGCATGACGACTTCGGCACGCCCTCGCCTGTTTGGGGACTCGGGGATGATGCCTGCGTAGTGATCACGAAGCCGCAGCTGTTCATCGACCGCGTGGTGGCGGCGGACGAGCAGGCCACGCCGGGCTACAGCCATTCGCGACCAAAGTGGAGTACGCCGGGCCGCACACCTGGAGCCGTTCTTGATCAACGTGGGCAGCCTGAAGGACTGCGCGAGCCGGATCACGCTGCCGGCGGAGTCTCCGTCAGCCAGGGATCAGGGTTAGTCTTGTGGTTGGGTCTAGACGAAAGAAGCTGATCGATTTTCTTTCGCGGCCCGGCAGCCAGTGCAGGCGGAAAGGGTAGGGGCTCGCGCCATATCCCACCCTGTCCGTTCGCTTCCCCCATCATAGGCCCCTGTGGCAGAGCTCCGCGAGCAGCTCCAGAGCGGCTTGGCCGACCGGTACCGGCTCGAACGCGAGCTGGGCCGCGGCGGCATGGCCACGGTCTTCCTGGCCCACGACCTCCGGCACGATCGCCCGGTCGCGCTGAAGGTGCTGCTCCCCGCGCTGGCGGCCACGCTGGGGCCGGAGCGCTTCCTCCGGGAGATCAGGCTCGCCGCTCGGCTGCAGCATCCGCACATACTCACGGTGCTTGACTCGGGTGAAGTAGTCGTGAGTCCTGAGTCGATGGTCGTGAATGATGCCCCCACGACCCATGACTCACGACTCACGACTCGATTGTGGTTCACGATGCCGTACGTCGAGGGCGAAAGCCTGCGCGACCGGCTTCGCCGCGACCGGCAATTGCCGCTCGAGGACGCGCTCCGGATCGCGACCGAGGCGGCGCGGGCGCTGGACTACGCGCACCAGCACGGCGTCGTCCACCGGGACATCAAGCCGGAAAACCTGCTCCTCACCACCGATGGCAGCACCCTGGTCGCCGATTTCGGCATCGCGCGCGCGGTGAGCGAGAGCGACGAGCACCTGACGCAGACCGGGATGACCATCGGGACACCAGCCTACATGAGTCCCGAGCAGGCCGCCGGAGATCCGAGCCTCGATGCCCGCTCCGACATCTACTCGCTGGGCTGCGTGCTCTACGAGATGCTGGCGGGCGAACCACCCTTCACCGGGCCGACCGCCCAGGCGGTCATCGCCCGGCGCCTGAGCGGGGAAGTCCCCCGCGTGCGGCAGGCGCGTCCGAGCGTGCCGTCGGAGATGGAGCGGGCCGTCTCCCGGGCCCTGGCTCCGCTTGCCGCCGATCGCTTCGCCAGCGCCGGCGAATTCGCCCGGGCCCTCGGCTCGGTCGGCGCGGCGCCGTCTCCGGCCGACACGGTGCCGCTCGATCCGGTGACACCGCCGGGCAGCGGAAGCCGGACCGTCGTGTCCTCCCATGCGGGGAGGCGCTGGCCGGCGGTGGGCCTGGCGCTCGCATTGGGATTTCTGGTGGGCCTGGGCGTGCTGTTCGCCTGGCGGCACGGCCACTCCGACGCGGACAGCGCCGCGGCCGGGCTCAAGCGCGTGGCGGTCCTCCCGTTCGAGAACCTGGGCGACTCCACCCAGGCCTACTTCGCCGATGGCGTGAGCGACGAGGTGCGGGGGAAGCTCTCCCGCATCGCGGGTCTCGCCGTCATCGCCCGCGCCAGCTCCAACGAGTACCGGCGCACGAGCAAGCCGCCCCAGCAGATCGCGCGCGAGCTGGGCGCCGGGTACCTGCTGACCGCCACCGTGCGCTGGGACCGGAGTCCGGATGGCTCCAGCCGTGTGCGGGTGAGCCCCGAGCTGGTGCAGGTGCGGCCGGGCGAGGTTCCGACGACGAAGTGGCAGCAGGGCTTCGACGCGGCGCTGACCGACGTGTTCCAGGTGCAGGCCGACATCGCGAATCAGGTTGCGAGCGCACTCGACGTCGCGCTGGGCGACAGTCTCCGGCGCGTCCTGGCCAGCCGGCCAACTCAGAGTCTCCCTGCGTACGACGCCTACCTCCGCGGCCAGGAGCTGCGCACGGGAGACGCGGCGCCCCGGGTGCTTCACGCCGCCGAATCCGAGTTCCGGCGGGCGGTGGCCCTGGACCCCGGCTTCGCGGCCGCCTGGGCGGAGCTGGCGACTACGCACGCCATGCTCTATCGCGGTGGCGGGACCCAACGGCGCGATGCCGAGGCGGCGAAGCACGAGGTCGAGCGGGCGGCCGCGCTCAGCCCGGAGTCGCCGGACGTGCGGGCGGCCGTCGGACTGTACCACGAGATCGTTCGAGGGGATGCGGCCCGTGCGCTCACCGAGTACGAGGCGGCGTTGCGCGCCGCGCCCAATCGCAGCGATCTCCTCAGCCGGGTCGCCGAAGTGGAGCTCCGCCTCGGCCGGCCGGCCCCGGCCCTCGCCCATCTGGAGCAGGCGGCGGGACTCGACCCGCGCTCTCTGGTGGTCCTCACCGCATTGTTCAACGCCTATTTCGACGTCGGGCGATTTACCGAGGCACAGGCGGCGCTCGACCGGGCCCGTACCCTCGAACCCTCGAGCCTGAGCCTCGCGTACTCGCAGGCGGTTCTGCGGAGCAGCATGGGCGATCTCTCCGGAGTTCGCGCGGGCATCGCCGCCGCGCACCAGGTGGCGGATTCGACGGCCGTGGTGGCGTACGTCGCCCTGCGGGAGGCCCTCCTCTCGCTGCTGGACGACGCGGACCAGCGCCGGGTGCTCACCCTGACGCCCGCGGACCTGGACGGCGGACGCGCGGACTGGGCTCTCGCTCTCGCGGAGACGCACTGGTTGCGGGGTGACCGCCGCCGCGCCGCCGCCTACGGCGACACGGCCGCGGCCGAGTACGGGCCGCTGATCCACGACATGGTGAACGACGCCGACCGGGGCCAACTGATCGCGCTGCAGGCTCTCGCCCTGGCGCATGCCGGCAAGGGCCGGGAGGCGGCCGCCCGGAGCGCCGAAGCGCTGCATGCCATCGCGAACACCCCCGCGCCCGCGTGGCAGCAGCCATATATCCGGGCGCTGTGCGCCCGCATCGACCTGATGATCGGGGAGCCGGAGCAGGCGCTCGATCAGCTCGACCTGATCCTCAAGAGCAATGGCCGGCTCTCACCCGGCTGGTTTCGCATCGATCCCAGGTTCGCCCCACTCCGCGCCACTCCCCGCTTCCAGCGCCTCGTCGCGGTAGACCGCTCCCCCTGACAGTCCCGAGCACCCCACCGCACTCCTTCCGTCCTTCCGTCCGTCCGCCCTTCCACCTAGTTTCCCCCATGCCCCACGGCAGGATCTACCAGCACGTCGCCCAGACCATCGGCAACACGCCGCTGATCCGGCTCAACCGGATCGGCCAGGGGCTGCCCGGCCGCATCGCGGTGAAGCACGAGGGCTACAACCCGTTCAGCTCGGTGAAGGACCGCATCGGCGCCGCCATGATCGACGACGCCGAGGAGAAGGGACTGCTCCGGCCGGGAATGGTGATCGTCGAGCCCACCTCGGGCAATACCGGCATCGGCCTGGCGTACGTGGCGGCGACGCGGGGCTATCGCTGCATCTTCACCATGCCCGACACCATGACGCTCGAGCGCCGGCACATGCTCCGGGCCCTCGGTGCCAGGCTGGTGCTGACCGAGGGCGCCAAGGGAATCACGGCCGCCATGGCGCGGGCCGAGGAGATTCTGGGCCGCCTGGGAAGCCGCGGCTGGATGCCCCGCCAGTTTGACAACCCCGCCAACCCCGCCATCCACTATCGCACCACCGGGCCCGAGATCTGGACCGACACCGAGGGCAAGGTGGACGTCTTCGTCGCCGGTGTGGGCACCGGCGGCACGATCACGGGAGCGGGCCGTTTCCTCCGCGAGCGCAAGCCGGACATCCACATCGTCGCGGTCGAGCCGGCGGAAAGCCCGGTGCTCTCGGGCGGGCAGCCCTCGCCCCACAAGCAGCAGGGGATCGGGACCGGGTTCATCCCCGCCAACCTCGACACCCGGATCTACGACGAGGTGGTGCGTGTGAGCAACGACGACGCCGTCGCCACCACGCGACGCCTGGCGCGCGAGGAGGCGATCTTTGCCGGCATCTCGAGCGGCTCGATCACCTGGGCCGCGCTGCAGGTGGCGGCGCGGCCGGAAAACGCCGGCCGGCTCATCGTCTCCATCATCTGCGATTTCGGCGAGCGCTACCTCTCCAATCCCGTCTACGCCGACATGCCCGACCCCGACCTCACGGACCTGGCGGACGTGCTGGCGCCCACGGAGTTGGCGTGACCATGCTAAGGTGGCGCCGAAACCCGGGGAACCTGCGCTGTCCCGCGCATCCGCCGCCGCCGCAACCGTGGTGAAGCAGTGCTCGTGCTGACACGTTGTTGCTGACCGCGGCGGAGAGAGTTTCTCCGCCGCTTCCACCATCCACCACCGAGGCGCAGGCACACGTGACCACTCCAGGACGTTCCCAGAACGGGGGTCCCCCGGCCGACCGGATCGACTCGATCTTCGGCAGCGACATCTTCTCCCGCACCGTCATGCGGCAGCGCCTCCCGAAGGAGGTGTACCGGAGCCTGGTGCGGACGATCGACGGGGGCGAGTCGCTCGACCCGGCCGTCGCCGACGTGGTCGCCGCCAGCATGAAGGACTGGGCCATCGAGAACGGCGCGACGCACTACACCCACTGGTTCCAGCCGCTCACCGGCCTCACCGCCGAGAAGCACGACTCCCTCGTGGGGCCGGACGGGAACGGCGGCGTGGTGTTCAACTTCTCGGGCTCCGAGCTGGTGCAGGGCGAGCCGGACGCGTCGAGCTTCCCGTCGGGCGGGATCCGCGCCACCTTCGAGGCCCGCGGGTATACCGCGTGGGACGCCACCAGCCCGGCGTTCCTCATGCGGGGCGACAACAACGTCACCCTGTGCATCCCGACCGCCTTCGTCTCCTGGACCGGCGAGGCGCTCGACACCAAGATCCCGCTGCTTCGCTCGGTCGAAGCGCTCTCGCGCCAGGCGCTCCGGGTGCTCCGGCTGTTCGGCACCGACCGCGGCGTGACCCGGGTGTACACCACCGTGGGCCCGGAGCAGGAGTACTTCCTGATCGACCGCGAGCTCTACTTCGAGCGGCCCGATCTGGTCACCTCGGAGCGCACCCTGTTCGGCGCCCGGCCGCCCAAGGGGCAGCAGCTCGAGGACCACTACTTCGGGACCATTCCGCCGCGCGTGCTCGCCTTCATGTCCGAGGCGGAGAAGGAGCTCTACCGGCTCGGCGTCCCGGTCAAGACGCGCCACAACGAGGTCGCGCCCGGGCAGTACGAGATCGCGCCGCTGTTCGAGCCCAGCCACATCGCGAGCGATCACCAGATGCTGATCATGGAGACGCTCAAGCGCGTGGCGCCGCGCTACGGGCTCCAGGCGCTGCTCCACGAGAAGCCGTTCGCCGGCGTGAACGGGTCGGGCAAGCACAACAACTGGTCGATGTCCACCGACACCGGCGTCAACCTGCTCGATCCGCAGGACGAGACGCATACCAACCTGCAGTTCCTGCTGTTTTTGGTCGCGACTATCCGGGCCGTGGACCTGCACGCGGGGCTGCTCCGCGCCTCGATCGCCTCGGCGGCCAACGACCACCGGCTCGGCGCCAACGAAGCGCCGCCGGCGATCATCTCCGTCTTCCTCGGCGAGATGCTGAGCGACATCCTGGATCAGGTGGCCAAGGGACTTCCGAAGCGCACCATCCGGGGCGGCACCCTCGACCTCGGCGCCAAGACGCTGCCCCAGCTTCCGCGCCACTCGGGCGACCGCAACCGCACCTCGCCGTTCGCGTTCACCGGCAACAAGTTCGAGTTCCGCGCCGTCGGCTCGACCGCCAGTATCGCGTGGCCCAACACGGTGCTCAACACCATCGTGGCCGAGTCGCTCGACTATGTGGCCACCGAGCTCGAGCGCGCCGTGGGTGCCAAGCCCTCCGCGGCCGGCCTCCAGCGCGCTGCGCTGAGCCTGCTCAAGCGCCTGCTCAAGGAGCACAAGCGCGTCATTTTCGACGGCGACAACTACTCGGAGGAGTGGCACGCGGAGGCGGCGCGGCGCGGCCTCCCCAACCTGAAGGACTCGGTGGAGTCGTTCCAGGAGCTGGGTAATCGGAAGAATTGGGAGCTATTCAAGAAGTACGGCGTGCTGGGCAAGGCGGAGTACGACTCGCGGGTTCACATCGCCATCGAGAAATACGTGAAGCAGCTCGCCATCGAAGCGGAAACCATGGTCATGATGGCCAAGTCGCAGATCCTGCCGGCCGCGCTGGAGCACCAGCGGCGGGTGGCGGAGGCGGTGGCCGCCACCAAGGCCGCGGGTGTGGACGCGAGCGACGCCACCCAGGCCCTGCGCGAGGTCGTAGAGCTCGTCACCCAGCTCCGGAGCCGGACAGGCGAAGTGGAACGCCTCGCCGCCATCCACGAAGGCGATCCGATCAAGCACGCCGCGCGGATCGCGCGCGAGCTGAAGCCCGCCATGGCCCGGTTGCGGGAAACCGGCGACGCACTGGAAGCCGTGGTCGCCGCCGAGCTGTGGCCGCTGCCGAATTATCGGGAGTTGTTGTTCCTGAAGTAGGTCGTGAGTCGTGGGGGGGGGGGGGGGG
>DATAHW010000188.1:0-38307 GCA_036262935.1 Gemmatimonadales bacterium
CCGGCCCAGGCGCTTCGGGAAAAGCGCGAGCTGGGCAAGACGATGTACCCCTGGCGCGCCGCCGACGAGCGCCAGCCGCTGCTCGCGTGGGTGCCGGGCATCCAGTCGTTCCGCGGGACCCATCCGGCCGTCGCGCGGGAGTGGATCGCGCCGCGGCGGCTCGATCCCGATCGCGTGATCGCGCCCCGGCGGTTCCACTGGAGCTTTCTGCGCTACTATGTGTCAGGCATGATCGAGCGGGTGACCGGCATTCGGCCGTTCGAGTTCCGCAACTACACCATGGTCTGATGTGGGACGGACGAGCTCGTACTCGCGCCCGGTCAACAGCAGCTCGAGACGGTCTCGGTAGGTATGATTCCGGAGCGCGTGCGCCCGGCCGCCGGCCGCAATCCGGGCGCGCTCCTCGGGGCGATGCAGATAGTGAAGTGCAAGCTCCGCGGCCTCCGCGGGCGAGCGGTACCAGGCACAGTGGCGCCCGCCCACGGCAAAGCAGTCCATGTCCTCGACCCAGGGACCGAGGTAGAATCCGCCACAGCCGAAAATCTTCCACATGCGGTTCGAGGCGGAAGCACGCCCGCCGTCCTGCTCCGCGAACGCATGGGCGCCGAGCGAGATGGCGGCGCCACGGATGACCTGGGCCAGGCGGCGCCCGTACACCGGGCCGCCGGCCACCGGCAGGTCGGGCGGTGCGTGCTCCCAGCCGGGACCGCGGATCTGGAGCCGGCCGGCCGTGGCGGCGGCGCGGAGCACGAGGTAGCGGTGGGGGTACTGGCCGGAGCCCACGAAGCTGAGATCGCAGACGTCGCCGGCACGGGCGGTGCCGGCCGGTACGTCGCGCATCGGATCGACGCCTTGCGGAACGAACTGGACGACCGGCACGCCGGCGGCGCGGAAGACCTCCACGTGGCTGGCGCCGGTGACCGCCATCCGGTCCACCACGCGCGCCAGCGCGAGGACCGCCGGTTTCGGTTGCAGATCGAAGTACCAGAACACCCGCTCGCGTCCGCGCAGCACCGCGCGCAGAGCGGGCTCACCGGCGAGGATGGCATGACGGGTGAGCAGGACGAAATCCGGCGCGAACGCGTCGGTGAGATAGCGGACCGCACGGCCGGCCAGCGGACCGAGGCGGCGCGACCAGCCGACCATGTTCACCAGCCGGCACTCGTGTCCCAGCGCGCGCGCCGCGCGCACGATCGAGGCCTCCGTCCTGTGGGCCCCCCCCGCCCCGAGCACGGCCACTCGCATGCGCCAAGTATAACGGACCCATGCGCGTCGCCCTGCTGACGTCGGCCAACGGCTGGCGCGGCTCGGGCGCGAGCTACGCCAAGATCGCGCTCGGGCTGCGCCAGCACGGCCACGAGGCCCATCTCGTCACCGCGGCCGCCAAGCTGACGAGTCGGTTGCGTGAGGAAGGGCTGCCCGTCACCCAGATCCCCGGTCGCAACACGGGCGCCCGGGAAGTCCTGGCGCTCCGCCGCGCGCTGGCCCGGGTCGGCGCGCGGGCGATCATCGTCGACACACCGCGCGACGTACGCCTCTCGTTCTACGCCACGCTGCTGCACCGTGCGCGTATCGTGTACCGCTACAACCTCAACTACCGCCGCCCCCGCATCCACCTGATGGATCGGGTGTATCTCAGCCGGCTCGCGGCCTGCATCTATCAGTCGCGCTACATCCGGGACGACGCGGTGCGGCACGCGGGCTGGATGGCCCGGATTCCCTCGTACCAGATCCCCAACGGCTACGACACCGTTCGCTTTGCGCCGCGTCCGGACGCGGCGAGCGCGTTCCGGGAGCGCTACCGGATCCCATCGTCGGCGCGGGTGGTCCTGAGCGCCGCGAAGCTGACGCGGAACAAGGGGCAGGAGGTCGCGATCGCGGCACTCACCCGCGTGCGCCGGGAGGGGCTCGACCTGGTCTACGTCCTCTGCGGCGACGGCGGGCGCGAGGGCGAGCTCGTCTCCATGGCGCGTGCCTGCGGCCTGCCCGCCGTCTTCACCGGCCTGCTCGGCTCCCGCGACATGATCGGCGCCTACAGCGCGGCCGATCTCGTCGTCCATCCCTCGCTCCAGGAAATCTTTCCCAATGCCGTGGGCGAGGCGATGGCCTGCGCGCGCCCGGTCGTCGCCGCCGACGCGGGCGGCACCGGCGAGCTGCTCGGACGGGACGGCACTACCGGCGTGCTCGTCCCACCCGCCGATCCGGGCGCGCTGGCCGAGGCGGTGAGCGGCCTGTTCGCCGACCCCGACCGCCGCCACGCCCTCGGTGAGGCCGCCCGGCGGCGCATCGAGACGGAGTTCCCCCTCGAGCGCATGGTGGGCGACTACGAGCAGGCGCTCGCGGAGGTGCTCGGCGGCAGTGGATGACGTCCGCTGGTTCGCGCCCAATCCGTACGGCGCGCTCATCGTGCCCGAGCTCCGGCGGCTCGGGCTTACGATCGCGACCGAGGGCGCTGCGCCGGCGCGGATCGCCCTGGCCATGTCGGGGCTCCGGGCGGAGGCGGCGTGGCGGTTCGCGCGGGCACACGGGTCGCGGCTTGTCCTCTACCTGTGGGACTTGCCTCCGGTGGGCACCGCGCGCGGTCGCGCCGACCCGGTCTGGTGGCTGGCCGGCCACTTCCTCCGCCTGCCGCGCCCCTGGGGCGGCTTCGCCCGGCGCCGCGGCTACTACAGCCGGCTCCAGTATCTGGCGCGGCGGGCTGACGCCGTGCTGGTGCCGAGCTCGATGACGCGCGAGATCGTCGCCGAGCGCTTCGGGATCCGGTCCGTGCTGGTGCCGTACTGCTACGACTCAGGCCGTTTCGCGCCGGGGCCGGGGGACAAGGCGTCGCCGCCGATGCTCCTCACCGTGTCGCGGCTGATCCCGCACAAGAACCAGGCGGCCGTGCTGCGCGCCGCCGCCACGCTCCGACGCCCGGTGCAGGTCCGACTGATCGGCCGCGGACCGGAACAGGCGCGGCTCGAGCAGTTCGCGGCGGCGCTGGAAGTGCGCTGTCGGGTCGATACCACCGCGGACGACGTGGCCGTCACGCGCGCGTATCATGAGGCCGCGGTGGCCGTGTGCCCGAGCACGTTCGAGGGGTTCGGGCTCACCCCGATCGAGGCGGTCGCCGCGGGCGTACCGGTGGTCGCGAGCGACATTCCGCCGCATCGGGAGCACGTGGGCCGAGCCGCACGGCTGGTGCCGGTGGACGACACCGCCGCGCTCGCCCGGGCCATCGACGCGGCGCTCGACGCGCCGGCCGCCGATCCGGCGCTGGTTCGGGACCTCACGATCGAAGCCGCCGCCGGCCGGTTTCTGCCGTCGCTCCAGGACCTGCTCCGGTAAATTGCCGCATGCGCGGTCACCTGCTGCTCAGCTACGACTTCCCTCCCATGGGCGGCGGGATCTCCAGGATGATGGGCGAGGTGGCGCGGCGCTATCCGCGGGGATCTCTGGTCGTCTCCACCGGTTCCGTGGCGGGAAGCGAGGACGCCGATGCGCGGTTTCCCCACCCCATAGACCGGATGCCGATCGCGAGCCGCCGCCTGCGCGCGGTCCACGGCTGGATTCCCTGGTGTCGGCGTGCCGCCGTTCTCGCCCGCGCGCTTCAGCCGGAGTTCATGTGGTGCGGCAATCTGAAGCCGGCGGCCTACCCCGCGCACTGGGTCGGCCGGCGGACCGGCATCCCCCACGGCATTTTTCTCCATGGCACCGAGTTGCTGCTGCTGCGCCACCGGTTGAAGCAGAAGCCGCGCAAGCGCATCGCCGGGCGCTGGCTGCTGGGCAATGCCGCCGTGCTCGTGACGGTGAGCCGGTGGACGGCCGGGCTCTGCCGCGAAGTGCTGGCCGGGCTGGACATCGACCCGGACGCCACGGACATCCGCATGCTCCCGCTCGGCACCGATCCCGCCCGGTTCCGTCCCGGCATCGATCCCGCCGAGGTGCGGGCCCGGTACGGTCTCGAGCCCGGGCGGTGGCTGCTCACCGTCGCGCGGCTCGCGGCCCACAAGGGGATCGACACCGTCCTCCATGTCCTCGCGGCCCTGCGCGAGGAAGTTCCCGAGCTGCGCTACGCCGTGGTCGGCTCCGGCGTCCAGCGAGAGGAGCTCGAGCGGCTGGCCCGCCGGCTCGGCGTGGCCGACCGGGTGCGCTTCCTCACGGGCGTCCCCGACGGCGACCTGCCGGCGCTCTACAACAGCGCCGAGCTCTATCTCGGCGTGTCGCGGCCGGCGGAGCTGATGGTGGAAGGCTTCGGCATCGCGCTGAGCGAGGCGTCCGCCTGCGGACTGCCGGTGATCGGCGGCTCGGGTGGAGGCATTCCGGACGCCGTGCGCGACGGTGAGACGGGGGTGCTCGTGGACGGCGCGAGCGTCGAATGCGTGCTCGCGGCCGTGCGGCTGTTGCTGCGAGATCGGGATCTGGCGCTCCGACTGGGCGCCGGTGGGCGGGCGGCCGTGGAGTCGTACTACAATTGGGACCGGGTCGCGGCGGAGGTCATCGGAATCGGACGCGAGATCGCCGAACGGCACGCAACCGAGCTCAGCAACTTCCGCAACGTACGTTAAATTGCCCCCATGCTGCCCCACCTGCTGCTCACGTACGATTTCCCGCCGATCGGCGGCGGGATCGCGCGCTGGATGGCCGAGCTCGCCCGACGCTATCCGCCCGGGTCGCTGGTGGTCTCCACCGGGCAGGTCGGCGACACCTCCGCGAGCGACGCCGCCTTCCCCAATCGGGTGGACCGGCTCGCCATCTCCTCGCCCCGGCTGCGCACGCTGCAGGGCATCCTGCTCTGGTCCCGCCGCGTTGCGGTGCTCGCGCGTTCCACCGACGCCGAATTCATCTGGTGCGGCAACATCAAGCCCGCGGCCTACCCGGCCAAGTGGACCCGGGAGCGCACCGGCACGCCGTTCGGCATCCTGCTCCACGGCGGCGACCTGCTCATCCTGCAGCACCAGATACATCAGTCGGCCATCAAGCGGAAGACCGCCGTGGCACTGCTCTCTGCGGCCGCGGTGCTGGTGGCCAACAGCGACTGGACCCGCGACCGGTGCCTCGCGCTCCTGAACGAGCTCGAGATCGACGCACCGTCCGACCGGGTGCGTATCGTCCCGCTCGGCGCCGATCACGAGTTCTTCCGGCCCGGCGTGGACACCCGCGCCGTCCGTGAGCGCCACGGCCTGGGGGAGGGGCGCTGGCTCCTGTCCGTCGCGCGGCTCACCCGGCACAAGGGCATCGACACCGGGCTCCAGGCGCTCGCGCGGCTCGCGGGCCGCTACCCGACGCTCCGCTATGCGGTGGTGGGAAGCGGCGAGGAACAGGCAGCGCTCGAGCAGGAGGCCCGCGCACTCGGCGTGGCCGACCGGACGCGCTTCCTCACCGGCGTCCCCGACGACGATCTCCCGGCGCTCTACAACAGTGCCGAGGTCTACCTTGGCGTGTCGCGGCTGATGCCGCAACGAGTCGAGGGGTTCGGCATTGCGCTGGCCGAAGCCTCGGCGTGCGGCGTGCCGGTGGTCGCGGGCCGGAGCGGCGGCATCCCCGCCGCGGTGCGGGACGGCGAGACCGGACTGCTGGTAGATGCGGAGCGCGCGGACGACGTGGCCGGGGCCGTGGCGCGGCTGCTCGATGATGGCGAGCTCCGGGCCCGGCTGGGCGCCGCAGGCCGCCGTGCCGTCGAGACCCACTACAACTGGGACCGGGTCACCCGCGATCTGGTGCGGCTGGGGCACGAGCTCGGCGCGCGGGCCGCGCAGGCCGCCGGATGATGGCTGCGCCCTTCACCTCGCCCGTCGAGGAGTACGATCGCCAGTATCAGGCCTGGGCTGGGCAGCAGGGGCCGAAGGTGTTCGATCTCGACTGGCGCCTCACCCATCTCTCCTGGGGCGACCGGGCGCTGCTTCGCCGCTACTCGCCGGAAGGCAGGCGCGTCCTCGACTTCGGCTGCATGGATGGCGTCTTCACCCTGCGACTGCAGCAGCTCGGCGGCGAGGCGGTGGGCTACGACATCTCGCCCGCGGCGATCGCCCAGGCCAAGCGGTTTCGCGGCAGCGCCGCGCGCCCGGTGTTCACCACCGTGCCGCCCGGTCCCGGCCAGTTCGATCGGATCTACTGCACCGACGTGCTGGAGCACGTGGAGGACGACTCGGGGCTCGTCGGCGAGTTGGTGAGCTATCTCGCGTCGGACGGATCGGTGGTGGGGACCACGATGGTGCAGGGCGGGGCGTACGAGGAAGCGTTGCTCCGGCGGGCGCTGGCTCCGTGGGGCCGGGTCCGGCTGCACCGCTACTACCGGAGTGCGCTCCGGAATCTCCTGCCGGTGCGCCAGCAGGGCGACGCGGTGCTGGTCTTCCAGGTCACGCCGCCGTCTCCTCCGGGCGCACGCTGATCGCGTCGGTCGGGCAGTTGAGCACGTAGGCGCCCTCGAGCGGCGACCAGGTCTGCACCGGGGTCAACACCTCGGCTTTCCCGCGTGCATCCAGGCGGAACACCTTGGGCGCCTGTACCACGCAGGCGCCGCACCCCACGCAGCGCTGCTCATCCACGAGGACCCGCAGGCGGCGGGTGGGGTACATCCCCCGCTCGATGAGGTGCAGCCGGCCGTCGAGCTGGTCCAGCGTCTGCGCGGTAGCGCGGTACCCCGCGTCGATGAGCTCGGCGGTGCGGTCGAACGCGAACATCGAGATGTGCTCCACCGGCGGCTGGACCAGGACGAGCGGGGGGCCCTTCCAGTCGCGCAGCTGCCCCTCGATCTGCGTCTGCATCACGATCTCCAGGCCGCGGATGTAGGTGGCCGCGAATCCCTCCGTCTCGTGCACCTGGCGGCGAATGCTGGTGGCCGCGACGTTGACGGCGATGATCGGTCCCGAGCCGAGCGAGGCGGCGAGCCGCACCGGCAGGTTTTCGACGACCGCGCCGTCGACGTAGGCCCGACCGTCGATCTCGCGTGGCGGGAAGATCCCGGGGAGCGCGCAGGATGCGGTGACGGCGTCGGCCACGCGGGCGTGGCTCAGCCCGGGGAGGCCCCACATCACCTGCATGCCGGAATGAAGATCGGTGGTGTTGACCAGCAGGCGCCGGGTGAGGTCGCGGAAGGTGACGTCGCCCACGAGATCCCGGACCAGTGCCTCGAGCGGCTCGCCGCGATAGAGAGCTGGAGCCATGAGGCGACGAAAGGCCACGTCGGCCCGCGCGACCTGAAACACGTCGCGGCGGCGGACCCGGAGCGCCCGCGCCTCCATCCGCTCCGGCGTCGAGTTGGCGGCCCACGCGGCGCCGATGAGGGAGCCGATGCTCGACCCTACGACCAGGCTCGGCACCAGCCCGCGCTCCTCGAGCGCCCGGAGGACGCCGATGTGGGCCAGCCCCTTGAGGCCGCCGCCGCTGAGCACCAGTGTAAAGGGTTGTTCCGGATTCACTCGCTTGCCCCGGCCGAGGTGGGGTGCGTAACGTACTCGCAGTCGAATTTGCAAGAATCATGCGCCCCGCGCCGCGACGGCCGACGGTGCAACGGTGTGCGCGACTCCCGCCCGCCAGGGTAACCCACGTCACGGACGCTCCATGGCTCGTGCGGTGCTGCTAGAGCGCCTGCGGCGCGACCGGTTTTTCCAGCTTGGCCTTGCCCTCGTCGGGCTCGTGGTCGCGGCGGCGATCCTCGCGCCGTGGATCGCCCCGTTCGACCCGCTCACAGGCGACCTGCGGCACGCGTATCTGCTGCGGCCGGGAGGACGCTTTCTTCTGGGCACCGACAGCCAGGGACGCGACGTGCTGAGCCGGGTGCTGTACGGTGCCCGGCTGTCGCTCTCCGTGGGGCTCATCTCCCAGTCGGTGGCCGTGACCCTGGGGGTGGTGCTGGGGCTCGTGGCCGGGTACTACGGCCGCTGGGTGGACACCCTGGTGATGCGCCTGGCCGACGTGACCCTCGCCTTTCCCACGCTCCTGCTGCTCATCGCGGTGGCCGCCGCGGTGAAGCCGTCACTTCCCGTGATCTTCCTCGTCATCGGCGTGGTCGGCTGGGCGGGCATGGCCCGGCTGGTCCGGAGCCAGGTGCTGGTGCTGAGGCGCGCGGAGTTCGTGCTGGCCGCCCAGGCGCTCGGGGCGCTCGACCGGCGTGTCCTGCTGCGACATCTCCTTCCCAATGTGCGTACACAGGTCATCATCGCCGCCACGCTCGGCATCGCCGGCGCCATCATGGCGGAGGCGGCGCTCTCGTTCATCGGCCTCGGCGCGCAGCCGCCGACGCCGAGCTGGGGCGCCATGGTGGCCGACGGCCGGGACCTGCTCCGCGCGGCGCCCTGGGTCTCCTTCGCGCCCGGCGTTGCCATCGGCATCGCCGTGCTCGGCTTCAACCTGGTGGGCGATGCCCTCCGGGAAGCGTACGACCCGCGTCTCCGGACCGAGCGCTGAGCCGATGATCCCGGCATCCTCCGCCTCCCCGCCCGTGCCGGGCAGCCTCGACAGCGCGGCACTCCGCCGGGACGAGTTCCCCTGGGCGGATCAGACCGTCTACCTCAATCACGCGAGCGTCGGCCCCCTGCCGGAGCGGACACGGCGTGCGCTCGACGAGTTCAACCGGCAGCGCGCGATGCCGTTCCAACTCCCCGACCGGGACCTCTTCGCCGTGCTCGCGGAATCGCGCCGCCTCGTGGCGGAACTGCTCTCGGTCACGCGGGAGGAGATCGCGCTCACGGTCAACACCGGCTTCGGGCTCGGCGTCGTGGCGCGCGCGCTCCCGCTTCGTCCGGGCGACGTGGTGCTGCTGAGCGATCGGGAGTTCCCGGCCAACGTCTACCCCTGGCTCCGGCTGCGCGAGCTGGGGATCGAGGTCGAGCTGGTGCCCACGACCGCCGCCGGCTGGCCCGACGAGGCCCGCCTGCTCGAGCGGCTGGCGGACCCGCGGGTGCGGGTCCTGGCGGTGTCGCTGGTACAGTTCAGCAACGGCTACCGGGTGGATCTGGCCGCGCTTTCCGCGGCGACCCGTCGCACCGGGGCATACCTCGTGGTGGACGCGATCCAGGCCGTGGGGCAGATCCCGGTGGACCTGGGACGCACGCAGGTGGACGTGCTGGCCTGCGGCGGACAGAAATGGCTGCTGTCGCCCTGGGGGTCGGGGTTCGTCTACGTCCGGCGCGAGCTGATCTCCCGATTGAGCCCGCCGGTCACCGGCTGGATGGCCTTCGAGGGCACCGACGATTTCACCCGGCTCACCACCTACAGCGACACCCTCCGCGCCGACGCGCGGCGGTTCGAGCTGATCACGCTCCCCTACCAGGACTTCGCGGGGTTCAACGCGTCACTCGGCCTGGTGCGGGACATGGGAATCGAGCGCATCCAGGCGCACCTGCGACGGCTGCACCAGCCGGTCCTGTCCTGGGCCGAGCGGAGCGGGGCCCGCATCGTCTCGCCGCGAGGCGAGCGAGGCTCCGGCATCCTCTGCCTCGCGCCCGGCGATGTCGGCGCCGCCTTCCGCCGGCTCAAGGCCGCGCGCGTCATCTGCAGCCTGCGCGAGGGCGCCATCCGACTCAGCCCGCACGGCTACAACACGCTGGAGGAAATGGAGCGGGTGGTGGCGGTTCTCGACGGGCGGGTGTAGATAATCGTCGGGCGGCGGTCGGGGCGCAGGTCACGGGTGAGGCGCGGTACCCCAGAGCGAGCGTCAGTGCGCCTTCGCCTCACTGCGCGATTCCAAAGGTCGAAGCGCACTGCAGCGAGCGGCGGGGGTGCTGCGCCTCACCCGTGACCCGACCATCGGCCCTGGCTGGGCGCGTGCTCCACATCACGCCGGTGTCAGGCTCCCCGCGCCGCCTCGCGCACGCCAGCGCGCGATCCCCGACACCTCGTGGAGCACAGCGAACTCTTACGCGAGCAAAGCACCATGCCCAACTCGTTCGACGCCATGCTCACCGCCGGCTACGGCTTCACGGAGCCTGCCGTTACCCTCGGCGCCGCTCTGGAAGGTGACGGCACCGTCCACCCGGAGCCGAAGATCCGGATCCCCCTCGCCATGCTGAACCGGCACGGGCTCATCGCCGGCGCCACCGGCACCGGCAAGACCAAGACGCTCCAGCTCCTGACCGAGCAGCTCTCGGCGCAGGGCGTGCCCGTCTTCGCGGCCGACATCAAGGGCGACCTGAGCGGCCTTGCCGCGCCGGGAGAGGCGAGCGATCGCGTGACCGGGCGGGCCAAGGACATCGGCTGGGCGTGGAAGGCGGCGGGCGTGCCGGTCGAATTCGTGAGCCTCACCGGCAAGCTCGGCGTGCAGCTCCGCGCCACCGTGAGCTCCTTCGGGCCGCTGCTCCTGGGCAAGGCGCTCTCGCTGAACGACACCCAGACCAGCGTCCTCACGATGGTCTTCAAATACTCCGACGACAACGGCCTCCCGCTGCTCGACCTGTCCGACCTCAAGGCCGTGCTCCAGTATCTCACGTCGGACGAGGGCAAGCCGGCGCTGGCCCAATACGGCGGGATGTCGGGCGCGACGGTCGGCGTGCTGCTCAGGAAGATGGTGGAGCTCGAGTCCCAGGGGGCTGGCCAGTTCTTCGGCGAGCCCGAGTTCGACGTCAAGGACATGATGCACGTGACTTCGGACGGGCGGGGCGTGGTCACCTGTCTCGAGCTCGCCGACGTGCAGGACAAGCCGCTCCTCTGGTCCACCTTCACGATGTGGCTGCTGGCGGAGCTCTATCACAACCTCCCCGAGGCGGGCGACCTGCCGAAACCGAAGCTCGCCTTCTTCTTCGACGAGGCGCATCTGCTCTTCGACGGCGCCCCGAAGCCGTTCCTCGACCAGGTGCAGCAGGTGGTGCGGCTGATCCGCTCGAAAGGCGTCGGCGTCTATTTCGTCACCCAGACACCGAAGGACGTCCCCGGCGACGTGCTCGCGCAGCTCGGGAATCGGGTGCAGCACGCGCTCCGCGCGCACACCCCGAATGACGATACCGCGCTCCGGGCAACCGTCCGGACCTTTCCCAAGACGACCTTCTACGACCTCGAGGAGACGCTCACCTCGCTCGGCATCGGCGAAGCTGTCGTGGCGGTGCTCGACCCGCACGGCTCACCCACGCCGGTCGTGGCCACCCGGCTGATTCCTCCGGCCTCGCGGATGGCGCCGCTCACCCCCGAGGAGCTGCAGGCCGACATCAAACAGTCCGACCTGATCGCGGAATATGGCCAGGCCGTGGACCGGGAGAGCGCGCGCGAAATGCTCGCGGCCCGGCTGGCGAAGACCGAACCTCCGACGGACTCGGCCGCGCCGCGTACAGGCGGACGAGCCGCACGGACGATCACGCAGGTGGCCGGCGGCGCGCTCGTCGGCGCGCTCTCGTCCACCATCGGGCGGACGGTGGGCCGTGAGCTCATCCGCGGCGTCTTCGGCATGCTCGGCGCCAAGCCCCCGCGCGCCACCTCGAGCCGGCGCTCGAGATGGTAGGCCGTCCGGAGATGAACCGCTGACCGCGCCCGCCCCGGACGCCTTTACCGCCGAGGCGCTCCTCGACGCCTACCCCATCCTGAGCCTGGACGAGCGGGTGGAGGGGTTCGCGATGCTGGGCGCCAACGAGGCGGCGGACTTCTTCCTCGCGCTCAGCACGCGGGCCCAGGCCGAGCTCCTGCAGGAGCTCGGCCCCGAGCGGAGCCGGCCCTGGATCCGGCTGCTCGCGCCCGACGACGCCGCCGACCTGCTGCAGGCGCTCCCGGCCGAGGATCGATTCAGCTTCATGGCGCTGCTCGATCCCGTGACGCAGGGCGAGGTGAGCGCCCTGCTCGCGTATGCCGAGGATGCGGCGGGCGGCGTGATGAACCCCCGCTACATGCGGCTCCGGCCCGATATCCCGGTCGAGGTGGCGATCCGGTACCTGCGCCGGCAGGCCATACGCGGGATCGAGGTCATCGACTATGCCTATGTCCTCGGCTCCGATATGCGTCTGCTCGGCGTGATCTCCTTTCGCGAGCTCTTCGCCGCGCCGCCCGAGCAGCTGGTGCAGGACATCATGCACGTGGACCTGGTCACCGTGACCGAGGAGACCGACCAGGAAGCGGTGGCCCACCTCCTGGTCGACGAAGGCCTGCTGGCCATTCCGGTGGTGGACGCAGAAGGCCGGATGAAGGGGGTCGTGACCGCCGACGACGTGGCGGGCGTGGTGCAGGAAGAGGCCACCGAGGACATCCAGAAGATCGGCGGCAGCGAGGCGCTCGACGAGCCGTACCTCCAGATCGGCTTCCTCGACATGGTGCGGAAGCGCGGCCGCTGGCTGGCCGCGCTCTTCCTGGGCGAGATGCTCACCGCCACCGCCATGGGGTTCTACGAGGCGGAGATCGCCCGGGCGGTGATCCTCGCGCTCTTCGTCCCCCTCATCATCAGCAGTGGAGGAAATTCGGGCTCGCAGGCGGCCACGCTGGTCATCCGCGCCATGGCGCTGGGCGAGGTGCGACTCCGCGACTGGTGGCGGGTGGCGCGGCGGGAGATCCTCACCGGGCTCGCGCTCGGGTGCCTGCTGGGGTTCATCGGGCTCGTGCGGATCCTGACCTGGCAGGCGATCGGCCACGTCTACGGCGTGCACTACCTCCTGGTCGCGTTCACGGTAGCGGGAAGCCTGGTCGGCGTGGTGATGTTCGGCACGTTCGCCGGGTCGATGCTCCCCTTCATTCTCCGCCGCATCGGCGCGGACCCCGCGAGCGCGTCAGCACCGTTCGTCGCCACGCTGGTGGACGTCACCGGGCTGATCATCTATTTCAGCGTGGCGCGGCTGATTCTGGGGGGGACGCTGCTGTAGGAAAGACGGAAAGACGGAAAGGGGACGTCGCGTGACCCGGCACTGTCATCCCGAGCGGAGCGAGGGATCTACTCGCCCTGGGTTCGAGCTCGGCCCGGCAAGATCCCTCGCTCCGCTCGGGATGACAGTCGCGTGCCCGCGCCCCGTTCTTCCGTCTTTCCGTCTTTCCGTCCTTCCGTCCTCCCGCCTACGGCCCCACCACCACCCGCACGTAATTCCGCTTCCCCTTTCTGAGGATCACGAACCGCCGCTCCGGCGGCCCCTGCAGCGACTCCTCGGCGATCCGGAGCTCCACGTCCTCGATCGTGCGGCCGTTGAGGTAGAAGCCCTTGCCCTGGATCCCGCGCCGGGCATCGGCCTTGGACGTCGCGAGACCGCTCGCCACCAGGACCTCGACCACCGGCAGGCCGTCCGGCAGCTCGGCGCGGGAGACGCGGCGCTCCGGCATCTCCGCCGTCGCCTCGTCGAGTCGTGCCACGCCCTGGTCCGGCCCGCCGAACAGCGCCGCGCTCGTCCTGATCGCCTGGTCGGCGGCCGCCTCGCCGTGGACCGTCGCCGTCACTTCGCGCGCGAGCACCCGCTGCGCCTCCCGTCGGCCGGGGTCGGCGGCCTGCGCGGCCATCGCGGTCGCGATCCGGTCGAGCCGAAGGAAAGTGAACAGCTTGAGGTAGCGCTCGACGTCGCGGTCGTCGGTGTTGAGCCAGAACTGGTAGAAGTGGTAGGGGCTCGTGCGCTCCGGATCGAGCCAGACGTTGCCCGACTCGCTCTTGCCGAACTTCGCGCCCGCGGCGGTCGTGATGAGCGGAAACACCAGGCCGTGGACCTGACGGTGCTCGCGCCGGTCCACCAGCCAGGTGCCGGCGGTGATGTTGCCCCACTGGTCGCTCCCACCCATCTGGAGCTCGCACTGTTCGGTGCGGTACAGATGCCAGAAGTCGTACGCCTGGATCAGCATGTAGCTGAACTCGGTGTAGGAGATGCCGGTTTCCATCCGGCTCCGCACGGACTCCTTCTGCAGCATGTACCCGACGCTGAAGTGCCGGCCGGTGTCGCGCAGGAACTGCATCAGGTGGATGCCCCGCAGCCAGTCCGCGTTGTTGCGCAGCCGCGCGGCGTTGGCGCCCTCGAACGAGAGGAAGCGCTGCAGTTGGCGCATGAGCGCCTGCGCGTTCCGGTCGATCTGCTCGAGTGTGAGCACCGGGCGCTCGGCCCGCTTCCCGCTCGGGTCGCCCACCATGGCGGTCCCGGCGCCCACCAGCGCGATGGGCGTGTGGCCCAGCCGCTGGAGCCACGCCATACCCATCACCGGCACCAGGTTGCCGACGTGGAGCGAGTCCGCCGTGGGGTCGAAGCCCACATAGGCCGTGATCGGCCCTTCACGCAGGCGCTCGGCCAGTCCGGGGGTGGCGTCCTGCACGAAGCCGCGGGTCTCGAGCAGGTCGAGGAGGTCGCTCATGGCGCCAATCGTACCCGCTGGAAACGGGCCCCGCAACCGGCTAGCTTGGGGGCATGGCCCGCCGGCAATCCAGTCTGCTGCAGCGCGTTCGGCTTTCGCCCCGCGCCCGTCGTAACGTCCTGGTCTCGGTGCTCGCGATCGTCGCCTTCGGGCTGGCCATCCTGGTGGCGGCCTGGACCCGCGCGTGCGCCGGCAACAGTTGCCCGTCCATCGCGGGCCTTGGCGGCTACGATCCCAATCAGGCGGCGAAGGTGTACGCCGCCGACGGCCGGCTCATCACCGACCTCGGGCTCGAGCGCCGGACCGTGGTGCCGCTCGGCGAGATGTCGCCCTACGTCAAGGCGGCGTTCGTCACCACCGAGGACAAGCGGTTCTACGAGCATCACGGGATCGACTGGTACCGGGTGTTCGGCGCCATCAAGAACAACGTCTTCAAGCTCCGCGTGGCCGAGGGGTTCTCGACCATCACCATGCAGCTCGCCCGCAATCTCTGGCCGGAGGACATCAGCGGGCGCGACAAGTCGATTCGCCGGAAGCTGCGCGAGGCGCACGTGGCCCGGGAGATCGAGGCGACGTATCCCAAGGACAAGATCCTCGAGCTGTACCTGAACCAGATCGACCTCGGCAACCGCGCCTATGGTGTCGAGGCCGCCTCCCAGCGCTACTTCGGCAAGTCGGTCCGGGACCTCAACGTGGCCGAAGCGGCCACACTGGCCGCGATTCCCAAGGCCCCCTCGCGCTACAACCCGCGCCGGAATCCGAACCTCACCGTACAGCGGCGCAACACGATCCTGAACCTGCTCCGGGATAACGGGCTCCTCTCGGCCGAGGACGCGGAGCGGTGGAAGGCCTATCCCCTGCTGCTCAGCTCGCACTCCGACTTCAGCGGGGTGGCGGAATACTTCGTCGAATACGTCCGCCAGCAGCTCGACGCCCGCTTCGGCTCCGACCTGTACAAGTCGGGCTATCGGATCTACACCACCCTCGACCTCGACACCCAGCAGGCGGCCGAGCGGGCGCTCGAGGCCCGGCTCGAGGCCATCGAGAACGGGGCGGACGGCAAGTTCACCTGGCCCACCTACCGCCAATACCTCGATTCCCGGGCGGATGCGGCCGAGGGGAACGCGCGGACCACCACCCCCTATCTGCAGGGCCTGGTGGTGACGCTCGACGCCAAGACCGGAAACATCCGCGCGATGGTGGGCGGGCGGGACTTCGACGACAGCAAGTTCAATCGCGCCACGCAGGCCCTGCGCCAGCCGGGCTCGACGTTCAAGCCGTTCGTCTACTCGGCCGCCGTCGAGGCCGGCTATCCGCTCTCCCACGTCATGGTGGACGATCCGCTGACCGTGGAGATGGCCATCGACAGCGCGCCCTGGACGCCGCAGAACTACGATCTCGAGTTCGACGGGCCCATGACGCTCCGCCGCGCGCTCTACCTCTCGCGCAATATCATCGCGATCAAGCTGGGCATGGAGCTCGGCAGCGACGCGGTGATCAGCGAGGCCACGAAGTTCGGTATCACCACGCGGATTCCGCCGTATCCCTCGATCTACATCGGCTCGGCCGACGTCATCCCGCTGGAGATCATCTCGGCATACACCGTGTTCTCCAACCTGGGCACCCGCACCATCCCGAACGCCATTCTCAGGGTCGAGGACCGCACCGGCAAGATCCTGTGGCAGCCCCAGGTGCGGACCGTTTCCGTGATGGACACCCAGCACGCGTGGCTCATGACCGACGCGCTGCGCGACGTCGTCCGTCACGGGAGCGCGGTGGGCTCGGTGGGCTCGCGGATCAACTTCCCGGCCGGCGGGAAGACCGGCACCACCAACGACGGATTCGACGTCTGGTTCATCGGCTTCACCCCCGATCTCGTGACGGGGGTGTGGATCGGCTTCGATCAGCCCAGGAAGATCAAGGCCAACGCGCAGGGGGGAATTCTGGCGGCGCCGGCGTGGACGGCGATGATGCGCGAGGTGTACGAGCGCCGGGACATCCCCGCGGCGTGGCCGCGGCCGGACGGGCTCACGGCGCTCGACATCGACAAGACCACGGGCTACAAGGCGACGCCGTTCTGCCCCAAGGACGTGCACTACATCGAGTCGTTCATCCCCGGCACCGAGCCCACCGCCTTCTGCCCGATCCACTCGCCGTTCGGCGCCGTGGGCGCGGCGGGACCCCTGGGGGGCACCGCTCCCGACGGAGCGCCGCAGCCTACCGCGCCGCTCCCCGAGAGCGTTCACCCGGGAGCACCCGCCCCCACGCCGCCCGTGACGCCGGCGGTGCCGGGCCGCACGGGTGCGACGACCACGACGGGCGTGATGGGAGGCGCCGGACCGACGCCGAATCCACAGCGCTGATGTGCGTCGCGAGCCGATGACAGGCAGCCCCGAACGACGGACGCAAAGCCTATCGGCATGACGGCGCGTCGCCTCTCGGCGCGGTGGGTACTGCCCGCCGATGGTGCGGCGGTCGAGCGCGGCGCGCTGCTGATCGGCCCGGATGGGCGGATCGCCGCGGTCGGTCCGGAGCTCGACGTTCCCCGGCCGCCGGGTGTCGCGCTGGAAGATTTCGGGGACGCCGTGCTGCTCCCCGGGTTGATCAACACGCATACGCATCTCGAGCTCACCGGCCTGGAGGGCGAACCGCCGGGGCCGGACTTCGCGGACTGGATCCGGCGGCTGCGCGAGGCGAAGGCCGCCCGCGCCCCCGACGCGTACCTCGACGCCGCGCGGCGCGGGCTCGCCGACTGTCTGGCAGCCGGCGTCACGACGGTGGCCGACACGGGCGACTCCGGCGCCGTCATTCAGGCGCTGGCCGAGGCGGGGGGATCGGGGATCGCCTACCAGGAGGTGTTCGGGCCGCATCCGGACCAGCGGGAGGGGAGCCTGGCCGGGCTCCGGCAACGGGTGGGGCACCTGGGCCGGTTCGTGACCGAGCGGGTGCGCGTTGGGGTCTCACCCCACGCACCGTACACCGTGAGCGGACCGCTCTACGCCGCCACGTCCGAGTGGGCTCGACGGGAAGGGCTGCCGGTCGCCGTCCATCTGGCGGAGTCTCCGGCGGAAAGCGCGCTGCTCGAGCGCGGGGCGGGACCGTTCGCCGAAGCGTGGCGGAGGCGTGGCATCCCGGTGCCCCTGCCGCCCGGGCGAACGCCGGTGGCCTGGCTCGAAGAGCACGGCGTGCTCTCGGACCGGACGCTCTGCATCCACGTGGTGCAGGCCGGTCCCGGCGACGTCGCCCGGCTCGCCCGCACGGGCGCGAGCGTCGCCCACTGCCCGCTGTCCAATCGAGCGCACGGGCACGGTGCCGCGCCGCTCGGGGCGTTCCTGGCGGCGGGGATCCGGGTGGGACTCGGAACCGATTCGACCGTGAGCGTGGGACGCCTCGACCTGCTGGCGGAGGCCCGCGCCGCCCGCGTGCTCGGCGGCCTCGATGCCGCGCGCGCGCTCGCGCTCTGCACCATCGAGGGCGCGCGCGCCCTCGGCATGGACGGCGAGATCGGGAGCCTCGCTCCCGGCAAGTGGGGCGACTGCGCCGTGATCCGGCCGCCGCGCGGCGCCGCGGCCGCGGCGCCGGAGGAGCAGGTCCTCGCGAGCGGCCCTCGCGACGTGCTGGCCACCTTCGTGGGAGGACGGGACGTGCATCGCACCAGCCGAATGCCGTGAAGATCCAGCGCCACGCCGCCATCCTGCGGGTCGTCCGGGAGCGGCGGATCGAGAGCCAGGACGAGCTCCGTGAAGCCCTCGCCACCGAAGGGTTCACCGTCACCCAGGCGACGCTCTCGCGCGACATCCGGGAGCTTGGCCTGGCCAAGCTCGCCGACCCGCAGGGCGGCGCGTTCTACACCCACCCGCATCGCGCGGCCGTCCGCCCCGACCTGGCACAGGTGCTCCCGGCGCTCCTGGTGAGCGTGGACGGTGTGGGGCCGCTGCTGGTGCTCAAGACCGCGAGCGGTTCGGCCGGGGCCATCACCGAGGCGCTCGACCAGGTCGGCTGGGCCGAGATCATCGGCACCATCGCCGGGGACGACACGGTGCTGGTGATCACCCGGAGCCAGCGCCTGCGCGAGTCCATCGCCGAGCGGATCCAGGCGCTGGTCAAGAAGTAGGGTTGCGAGCGACGTCGCAACACCCAATCCCGCCATTCGTTGTCGCTCCCTTGCCGGCTCGCAGGGTGCGGGGTTACGCTTGAATCGTGCGGTGACTCGGGCCACGGCCCGGACGCCGCTCAGGGTTCCCGTCGGGCTGCCCCATCGTCGGGGCGAGCGAGACGGGATTCGTACATCCTCCATCCGTTACGCTGCGGAGAAGTCCCGTGCGGTGCTTGGCGTTGAACGCCTCGTTCGAGCCGTTGACGATGGTGCCCGTGCGCCGGGCACTCCGCCTCGTCATCGAGGGCAAGGCCGAGATCGTCGAGGCCGACGCCGATTTCGTCCGGAGTGAACGGCTCACACTCCCGAAACCGGCCATCATCCGGCTGGTCAAGTTCGTGCACGTCCCCCGCCGCTTCCGTCGCCAGGTCACCAACACATTCCTCTTTGCCCGCGACAGCTACCGGTGCCAGTACTGCCATCGGGGCCAGGGCGAGCTGCGCCACCGGGAATGCCTGACCCGGGATCACCTGATTCCGCTCTCCCGCGGCGGCGACAACGAGTGGACCAACGTGGTGACGGCGTGCAGCTCGTGCAACACGCGCAAGGGCAACCACCTGCCGGAAGAGTGCGGGATGCATCCGTTGCTGGCCCCGCGCGAGCCGCACTTCGTGCACTTGTCGTGGGCGGTTCGCCGGCTCTCGACCGCCCAGGCCAAGTACATCCGGCTGTTCTACGGCGAGCAGGCGCTCCGCGCCCTGGGCGGCACGCTCTAGCTCAGCGCACCTCGAACGTGGTGCTGCGGACCTCCAGCCGGAGCGTCGGCAGGCCTGCGAGTCGGAGCAGGAACCGCGTCGCTCCGCGGCCCAGCGCGTCGCCCACGTTTTCCTTGCCCTGCGCGACTCCGCCCAGGTCTCCCTCCAGAAATCGCTGCAGCTCTTCCAGGTCGGAATCGGAGAGCGTAGAGATTCCGAGCGACGCGGTGTAGTAGTATCGGCCCCGTTGGGTCGGCCGGACGCTCACCTGATAGGCGAACGCCAGGGCCGTGCTCAGGGCGTCGGTCGTGGCGTATCGCCGCTCGCGCACCCGATCGCCCACCACCGTGAGCACGGTGTATTGGTCGAGCAGGGGCTCGTGCCGGAGCACCACGTCCCACTCGGCCTGCCGCTCGAACTCGTCGAACCAGCCGCCCCGCGACCGCCACACCTCGACCCGATAGTGAAGCCGCACCGGCAACCCGGAGCGCAGCACGGAGAGCCAGCGGCCGTCCGCGAGCAGGTTCTCCGAGCGCACCACCGGAGCCCGCGCGCCCGACGCGCCGGAATCCGGCGCGAGGCGCACCGTGAGCCGCACCGCCCGCGCGTCCTGCGCGTGCGCGGCGCGGCCTGGCGCCAAGCCCAGGACGAGTGCCGCCGCGACCGCGCCGACGAGCGACCGGAGCGCTGGCACTAGAATCGGCGCTGCAGTCTCACGAGGAACCGCACCGGCTCGCCGCCCGTCACGCTCTTGGCCAGATAGGCTCCGATCGCTCCCGCGTCGAGCCCCACACCGATGTCCGCTTTCCACTCCCTGAACGACGGGATCCGGTCGGAACGCACCTGGCCCGGTCCGTCGCCGGCGAGCCACGCCTTCCCCGCGTCCGTCAGGAAGACGAGATCGGCCTCCTCGATGCCGATGAATTGCCCGGGGCCGCCCTCGTCGCGGCCGCGCGGCCGGTAGCCGAGGTTGAGCCCGAGGCGGGTGCGCACCTCCACCTGCGCGCTGATCGAGCGGTCGCACAGCGCGGGGACGGCGGGGTCGGCGAAGCCGGATGGGGCGCAGGTGAAGGCGCGGAAGGCGTAGCCCGGCAGCAGGTCGGGACCGCCGAGGGAGACCCGACGCTGGAGCGGAAGCCGGTCGCCGCCGACCCAGCCGTCGGCGCGGAGACGGGTATTGACCCGGAGGCCGGGGGTGAGCCGGGAGTAGCGCCGGAAATCGAGCGTGAGCCGGTCGAAGGCGTACCCGCCCCCGGTCGGGATCGCGGGCCGGATCGCCTCGGGCAGCGTGATCGGAGCGACGTCGTCGCTGGTCGAATGCTCGAACCCGGCGTGCAGCAGCCAGCCCGTGGTCGGCAGCGACCGGTCGTTCCGGGTGTCCACGTCCACCGCGGCGCCCACGGTGAAGTAGTGCCCATCGTCGCTCAGTGGATTGCGGCGCCAGTGATCGCTGTTCCGAAGCAGCGACCACGGATCCGTGGCCCGCACCGAGCTCTCGTGGTCCCGCCGGAGCGACAGCTCGATCCGGAGCGGCCGGGCGGGCTGCACCCACGCGGCCACCCCGGCACCCCGCCGCTCGAAGTAGTCGCGGTAGTCACGCTGCAGCAGAAACGCCGACCAGCCGTTCTCCATTCCCGAGAGCGGATGGTCCTCGAACGGGGCCACGTCGCTGTAGAGCCGCCCGGCCACCCCGCCGCCCCCCAGCCGGAGCTCGGCGCGCGCGCCGTAGCCGAAGCTGCTGATGCGGTTGCCTTCACCGGCGGTGCGGAGGATGCCGCGCAGGTCGAGCCGCGCGAACGAGGTCGGGGTGGGGCGCAGATCGAACGTCGGCCCGAAGACGATCGGCAGCCCCTCGACGCGGTTGTAGGTGCCGCCCGTGGCCAGGAGCAGGGTGGTGCGCACGCGTCCGGTCCGGAAGCTCGTTCGCGCCGCCGCGAGCTCGGGCAACGCGCGCCGCCGCTCGCGAACGACCAGGGTCCCGTCCGGGGATCTGAGCACCGGCGCCGCGTCCCACAGTACCCGCTCGCGGCCCACATGCCGGGCGCCCGCGCTCCGGATGAGCCGGCCTCCCACGACCAGCACATCGCCTTCGACGTCGGCCCCGGGCAGGAGGTACAGCGTGGCGTTGATGACGGTGACGTCGCCCCGCACCCGGCCGCCGAGCCGGAGCGCCCCGCGGAAGAGCGCGAGCCGGCCGGTGAACTCGCTGCCGGCGGGAAAGCGGACGTCGCCCTGCATCCGCGTGGTGGAGGAATCGTTGTAGAAGTCGAGCAGCTCGGCCACCACTGCGGGCGGCGGGCCGCCGCGCACCACGGCGGTATCGCCGGGCGGGAGATCGGGGTCGATCACGATCACGCTGTCCTGCGCCCGGGCGAGCGCGGGAATCGCGAGCAGGACGAGAAGGCCGCCGAGCAGGTGTCGCATGCGGATCCCGGATGAAAGAGGAGCGGAGCGGCCGGGCTACGTCCGGTCGAGCCCCAGCCGCCGCATCCGGCGGTAGAGGTTGGCCCGGTCCGTCCGCAGCAGGCGCGCCGCCTCCGCGACGCTGCCCTGGGCCTGCCGGAGCGCGGTGCCGATGAGGCCGCGCTCGTACTCGTCCAGCGCGTCGCTGAGCGGCTGCTCCGGCAGCACCGCCGCGGCGGGGGCGGGACCGCTCCGCAACACCTCGCGCACGGCGTCGGCGCCTACCGTCGGGCCGCTCAGGATGCCGAGCCGCTCGACCAGATTGGCCAGCTCGCGCACGTTGCCGGGCCAGGCGTAGCGGGCCAGGGCCGCCAGCGCCTCGGACGTGAACACGAGCCCCTGTCGGGGCCGCACCCGCTCGGCCAGGTGGGCCACCAGGGCCGGCAGGTCCGAGAGCCGCTCGCGGAGCGGCGGGAGCCGGATCGGGACGACGTTCAGCCGGAAGAAGAGGTCCTCGCGAAACGTCCCTTCGGCGACCGACTCTTCGAGCCGCTGATTGGTGGCCGCGATGATCCGCACGTCCACGCGCTGCGAGCCCTCCGCGCCGAGCCGCTGGATCTCGCCGGTCTCGAGGGTACGCAGCAGCTTCGCCTGCGCGTCGGCGCTCAGGTCACCGATCTCGTCCAGGAAGAGCGTACCGGTATGCGCCAGCTCGAACCGGCCGAGCCTCCGCTCGGTGGCGCCGGTGAAGGCGCCGCGCTCGTGGCCGAACATCTCGGATTCCACGAGGTCGCGCGGAATGGCGGCGCAGTTGACCGTCACGAACGGCCGGCCCGCCCGCCGGCTGGCCCCGTGCACTGCGGCGGCGGCCAGCTCCTTCCCGGTGCCGCTCTCGCCGGTGAGCAGCACGCGCGCTTCGGTCGGCGCCACCCGGTCGATCAGGCCGCGCACGTCCTGCATCGCGGTGCTCTCGCCCACCAGCGCGGACCGGCGCCCGAGCTCGGCATGCAGCGCGCGGTTCTCCGCCCGTGCGCGGTTGAGCTCCAGCGCCGCCCGGACCGTCACCAGTACCGACTCGGGGGTGAGCGGCTTTTCCAGGAACTGGAACGCACCGAGCTTGACCGCCCGGACCGCGTCGGCGAGCTGCGCCTTGCCGCTCATCATGATGACCGGCGTGCCGCGCCCGCGCTCGCGCATCCGGGTCAGGGTCTCGAGACCGTCGGGGCCGGGCGGCATCAGCAGATCGAGCAGCACCACGTCGGGATCGACGTCGTCGAGCTGGAGCAGCGCGGCGTTGCCGTTGGGCGCTTCCGCCACCGTGAACCCCTCCTGCCGGAGCAGCGCGGCCAGCATCCGGCGGATGTTGGCCTCGTCATCCACCAGCAGGACCTGGGCGCGCGCGGTCACCGGCCCCGCATCCGCACGACGAAGGTGGCACCGCCGCCCGGCGTCGCCTCCAGCGCGATGGAGCCCCGGTGCATCTCGATCGTCTGCCGGGCCAGCGCCAGCCCCAGTCCGGTGCCGCCGTGCTTCGCGGTGACGTAGGGATCGAACAATGTGCCGGTCACCTCGGGCGCGACGCCGGGGCCATGATCGCGGATCTCCACCCGCACGCCCCCGTCCTCCGGCACGGCGGCGAGCTCGACCAGCCCTTCCGCGCCGCAGGCGTCGACGGCGTTCCGCACGATGTTACTGAAGGCGCGATGGAGCGGATCGTAGTGGCCCAGCAGGGTGGGGAGGTCGGGATCGAGCGCGAGCCGCACGGTCATCGTCGGCGGCACGCTGCTCCGCGCGAGCGCCGTGAGCAGCTCGGCCACGTCCACCGGCGCGGCGGGGCCCTCCGGCAGGCGGCCGAATTCGGTGAACTCGCGCGCGAGCTGCTCCAGGCGCCCGGACTCCGCCACCAGCACCTCGATCGCCTCCTGCTGCGCCGGCGGCGCCGCCCGCGCCAGTTGCGCCACGGCCAGACGGATCGGCGTCAGCGGGTTGCGCATCTCGTGCGCGACCCGGCGGGCCGTCTCGCGGAAGGCGCGGAGGCGTTCGGCCTCGATCTCGCGCGCGCGGGCGCGCTCGAGCGCCGCGGCCATCTCGCGGAGCGCTGTCCTCAGCGCTTCGAACTCCGGCGCGCCGCGCCGCGGCCGGTCCGGCGGCAGCGGCTCCATCCGCCGGATGTGGCCGGTCCAGCCGATCAGCTCCTCGATCGGGCGGCTGAGCTGGCGCGAGAGGTGCCCGCCCAGCCGCACGGAGGCGTACAGGAAGGCGGCGCCGGCGAGCAGCACGATCAGGCCCAGCCCCGCGTAATAGTATCGACTGAAGGTCTGAACCCGCTGAAACCGGAGGAGCGCGCTGTTGAGCCGCTCGGCGTGCGCGTTCAACGCCCGCCGCTCGGCGGGAGTCAGCCGGGTGGAATCGAGTGTTTCGATCAGCACGCGGCCCGAGGTGCCGACCCCCTCCATCGCGCGGAGCGCGCCGCTGGCCGGCGTGGTGGAGCGCACGGTCAGGGCCCAGCCAAGCATCGCGGCGGCGGTGGGCACCGCGCCGAGACAGATCAGGATGAGGAGGATTCGCTGTCGGAAGGCGAGACGCATCGCCTCTCAAGATAAGCCGCGACGGGGCCGAGGGCCCACCCGACGCCGGCGGCGGCGCCCCCGGCCAGCCACTCCGACCAGTGCACCGGCGGGAATCCCCCGAGCGCCGGCAGCACGGCCAGGCCTGCCGCGAAGGCTGCGGCCAGCAGCCCGACGGCGGCGACGCCGCGACCGGTGCGGCTGGCCCAGTATCCGAGGGGCAGCAGCGAGCCCGCCAGGCACATCGCCGTAACCCAGCGGAGGGTGGTGCCCGCCGGCGGATTGAACGGCGTGAGCAGCACCCAGCCCATCGCGGGCGAGACGCCAAGCTCGATCGAGCGCTCCACCCCGCCGTAGCTCGAGGCCAGCCGGAGCTGCCGGCCGCGGACCGTCGCCTGGAGCTGCACCGGAATGCCGGCGGCCGGCGGCATGCCGTCGGGGAGGGTGAGCGCCACGGGCCGGAGGCCGAACCGGAGTCCGCGGGCGGGCACCACGAGCCCGGCCTCGCGACCGTCCTGATACAGCGTGAGCGCGCCGCGGGGTCCGGCCCCGAGCTGGTACATGAACGAGCGGTTCCCCACGGGATCGCCCGAGAGCACCTCGGCATCCAGCGAGAACGTGCCACCCTCGAGCCGGCGCCGGAGCGCGGCCCAGCCGGGCGGAGGTCCCCGTCGGGGCATGGGGGCGCCATCGAGGTAGACCGAGCGCACCCGGCCGTCGAACGCGTCGGGCGCGCGAACCTCGTGCGCCCAGCGGCTCGTTATCCGGCCGGCCGGAAGCCCGGGCGCGAGCAGCCATGCCGAGATCGAGAGGGCTGCGAGCCAGGCGACGGCACCGCCGGCCAGCAGCACGCGTGCCCCGGGCGGCGTGGGCCAGAGCGCGCGCGGGAGGAACGGTGCAAGCGCGGCTCCGATCGCGGCGCTGCTTGTGTTGGTGAGGACGTCGCTCAGGCTGGCGTCCCGGCCCGGGATGACGGTGAGCTGCAGCAATTCGACGGTGAACGAGATGGCGGCCGCGGTTGCCACCGTTCGGCGCCACGACCAGCCCGAGAGCCGGAGACCGATGGCGAGTGGGAGGAAGAGCAGCAGGTTGGCCGCCACGTCGGCGCCGCCCTCGTCGCCGCAGACCAGGCACCACAGCGGCGTGCTGAGCTCCAGGTGGCGCGGATCCGACGCCGGCGTCAGCGTGGCAACCGCGACGAGCGCGAGCCCCGCGAGCGCCAGGCCGCGCCCCACCCGTCGTCGCCGACCCACCTCCTCGTCAGCCCTGTGGCCGGCGGTCGGCCCGGACGATGACCGGCGAGCCGAGGACTCGCGTCAGCCCCGTCCTGCGCCCCGGCCACTCCGCGGCCCGGGCGAACGTGGCCGAGCGCGTCAGGCGGTGGAGCGCCATGGGGAGCAGAAACTGCGGCTGCTCGTCCGCCACGCGGAACCCTGCCGCCTCGAAGGCTTGCGCGATCTCCTCCCGGCCATACAGCGAGAAGCGCCGCGTCATGATGCCTTCGATGGAGCGCTTGAGATCGAACAGGCGCCGGGAGACGATGTTGACGCTCCGACGGGCGGGGTAGTCCAGGATCACGCGGTGCCTTGTCACCCGGCAAAGCTCGCGGATGAGCGAGGTCCAGTTCACGCTGTGGGCGAGCAGCCGGTAGCAGACTACCGCGTCGAACGTGGCATCGTCGTACGGGAGGTGTTGCAGGTCGGCCACATCGAAGCGGCAGCGGCCGGTCGAGGTCCAGGGCTCCAGGCGGGCCCCGCAGACCGGCGCGCTGCCGGCGACCGTCACCTGGTACCCGGCGTCGATGAGCGGGGGTGCGATCTGGGCGTGGCCGCCCCCCACATCGAGCACCGTAGCGCCGTCAGCCAGCCCCGCCAGGCAGGCCAGCGTCGCCTGGGTCTGTACCCGAAGAAACCAGCGGCCCACCCGCCCGCTGAACCGGTGCGCGTATTGCTCCGACGAGGAGTCCACGTCCGCGGTCTCATGCACCGTGAGGGGACCCAATGGGCCGGCTTCGGAATGAGATGCCATCGGCGGGTAGCAATCCGGAGGGAGCGGGATGCGGAGTAAGCTAGCCGGAGTCCGGGCCCGCGTCCATTCGGGTCTATATTGGAGGCTTCGGAGCCGGACGACCTCAACCGCGGAGTCGCGAGCCAGCCTTGCCCGGGAAATCATGGAAGCTGATCCGCCGGGCGCTGGTACCGTCATCGGCCGTGCGGCTGTACTACCTGAAGCGGCACCGTGCGGTCGTGAGCGGTCGCGCCGAGGTCGACCTCGTCGGCTCGACCGAGTGGGGGCCCGGTTGCGTGATCTCGGCGTTCACCAAGGTGAAGATCAGCGGGCGGTTCGTCATGGGGCGCCGGGTGCAGATCGGCACCGGGTGCTTCATCGGGGCCGGAGGCGCCGGTCTCATCCTGGGTGACGACGTGCTCGTGAGCCCGAACTGTACCATCCTCACGAGCAATTACCGCTTCGACCGGATCGGGATACCGCTGCAGGAGCAGGGCACCGAGAGCAGGGGCGTCCGGATCGGCCACCGGGTGTGGCTCGGCGCCAACTCGGTGGTGCTGGACGGCGCCGAGATCGGTGACGACTGCATCGTGTCGGCCGGATCCATCGTGAGCGGGAGCATCCCTCCGCGCAGCATCGTGCAGGGTAACCCGGCAAAAGTCATTTTTACCAGACGGTAGCCCATGAGCGCAACCAACCCGCCCGCCAGCCGGGCGTTGACCGAAATTGCCGGCGCGGTGCCGTACGGCGGCTCCTGGGCCGCCTATCAGGCCGCGGCGCACGCGCTCGATCGTCTGCCGCCGGATGCGGTGCCGCCGCGGCAGCGCGCGCGCGTCGCCCTGCTCGGCTCGTTCACGCTCGATCCCTTCGTTCCGGTGCTTCGCGTCGAGGGTGCGCGCGCCGGGTTGTGGCTCGACGTGTACCGCGCGCCCTACGGGCAGTATCTGGGCGAGCTGATCGATCCCGGATCCGGCCTGTACGAGTTCCAGGCGCACGTCACCTTCATCCTGATCGACGCCGACGTCCTGTGGAATCAGCGCTGGGCCGAGAACCCGCCGCTGCCCAGTGAGCCGGTCGTCGGGGGCCTGCTGACGCCGCTCTTCGCCGGGCTGGACGCCTTCGAGCACGCCGGCACCGGCCTGGTCGTGGTAAACGACTTCGTCCTCCCGCGCCGGAGCACCGAAGGGGTCAACGCGTTCCGGAACAAGGGGACGTTCGCGCACACCGTCGCCCACGCGAACAAGCACCTGCGCCTTCGGCTCACCAAACGGGACAGCACCTTTCTCTTCCCGCTCGCTGACGTGGTGGCTCAGGTCGGGCGGACCCACGCCTTCAACTGGCGCACGCACTACCGCGGGCATGTCACCTGGTCGGATGCGCTCATGGGCGCGGTCGCGCGCCGCTATGCCGGCTTCGCGCTCGCGAGCCTTGGCCGGGCCACCAAGTGCATCGTGCTGGACCTCGACAACACCCTCTGGGGCGGTGTGCTGGGCGAGGAGGGGCCGAGCGGGATCGCGCTGGGGCCGGACTGGCCCGGGCAGGAATTTCTCGACTTCCAGCGGGAGTTGCTCGACCTGCAGCGTCAGGGTATCCTCCTCGCGCTCGCCAGCAAAAACAACGAGCACGAAGTGCTCACCGTGCTGCGCGAGCACCCGTTCATGCTGATCCGCGAGGAGCACCTGGCCGGGCACCGGATCAACTGGGACGACAAGGCGGCCAATATCCGCGCGCTCGCGCGCGAGCTGAACATCGGGCTGGACCACATGCTGTTCATCGACGACAGCCCGCACGAGCGGGCGTGGGTCCGTGAGCAGATTCCCGAACTGCGGGTGCCCGAGGTGCCGCCCGATCCGTCGCTGTACGCCGACTGGGTCGGCTCGCTGCCGTCGCTGCTCGTGCTGCAGCAGACGGCGGAGGATCTCCGCCGCACCCGGCAGTATCAGGAGAGCCGGAGCCGGGAGGCCTATCAGGCCTCGGCCGCGTCCATGACCGACTTTCTCCGCGGCCTCGAGCTCCGCGTGATGGTCGAGCCGGTAACCGACGCGAGCACGGCGCGCGTGGTGCAGCTCCTCGCCAAGACCAACCAGTTCAATCTGACGACGCGGCGGCACGACGAGGCCACGCTCCGGCGCCGGGTCGCCGCCGGCGAATGGCGGGTGTATACGATGCGCGTGGCCGACCGCTTCGGCGACTTCGGTCTGACGGGCGTCGCGATCGTGACACCTGACGGCCAGCAATGGCATCTGGAGTCGTTCCTGATGAGCTGCCGGGTCATCGGCAAATCGGTGGAGTCGGCGCTGCTGGCACGCATCGCCGCGGAGGCCCGGGCCGCGGGTGCGGATAAACTCACGGCCGAGTTCATCGACTCCGGCCGGAACCAGGTCGCCGAGGCGTTCCTCGGCCGCCATGGATTTGCCGCGGTGGGCGACGGCCGCTGGCAACGGGCGCTCGCGGACGGCGGTCCCGAGTGGCCGGAGTGGATCACTGATGCGGCCGGCTCCGCGTCCGCGGCGGCGGGAGACTCACGGTGAGCGGTACGGCTGACGTGGAAGCGCGCGTGCGGGCGCTGCTGGCGCAGGTGCTCGATGTGCCCGCGTCCGACGTCGGCCCCGGGTTCAGCGAGGCGAGCACGGCGACCTGGACCTCGCTCAACCATCTGATGCTGGTCTCGCAGCTCGAATCCGAGTTCGGGCTGTTTCTCAGCAACGAGCAGATTCGCCAGCTCACGTCCTTCGACCGGATCGTCGAAACCGTCGCCCGGCACCGATCCGGTGGCTGACGGCGTAGGCGTGGACCTCGAGGACCTCGATGCGCTGGCGCGCTTCGACGGCGCGGCGGACCGGTTGGTCCGCCGCTGGCTCGATGGTCCCGAGCAGGCGTGGTGCCGCCGGCAGGCCGATCCTGCTCGCGCCTTTGTGGTGGTCTGGGGCTGCCGGGAGGCGGCGTTCAAGGCCGGTGCCGGCGCCCGATCTCCCGATGACGTCCGTCTGCGACTCGTGGGAACACTGGCGCGCGGGCACGGCCGCGCGCTTCGGGGTGGCCGCGTGACCGCCCTGCTGGGGTGGCGCGCCACGGGGCGCCACATGATCGCGGTCGCCGTCGGTGCCGCGCATACCGAGCCGGATCTCGTCGACCGGCTCCTGTCTCTGGCCGTTGAGGAGGATAGGGATGCGGATTCTGGTTACCGGCGGCACCGGGTTCACCGGCACGGCCCTGGTGAGGCGCCTGCGTGAGGACGGGCACGCGGTGGTGGCGCTCGATTACAAGGAGGGCCTGCAGTGCGACGCCCTCCGGGCGATGGGCGCCGAGGTGGTCATCGGATCGGTGACGGATCGGGCGGCCGTCGAGCGCAGCATGCGTGGGGTGGAGTTCGTCTTCCACCTGGCAGCGGCGTTTCGCGAGCTCAACGTGCCGAATTCGTTCTACGACGAGGTGAACGTCGGCGGCACCCGCACCGTTCTCGAGGCCGCCATCCGGGAAGGCGCCTGGAAGTTCGTCTACTGCAGCACCTGCGGTGTGCACGGGAACGTCGATCGCCCGCCCGCCGGCGAGGACGCCCCCATCCAGCCGGCCGACTACTACCAGCGCACGAAGTACGAGGCCGAGCCGCTCGTGAAGGCCCTGGCGCCCGCCTCGATGGAAACCGTCATTCTGCGGCCCGCCGCCATCTACGGCCCCGGCGATCCCGAGCGTTTCTTCATGATTTTCAAGCGCGTCGCCCGGGGCTCGTTTCCGATGTTCGGCAGCGGCCGGACGCTCTACCATCCGCTCTACATCGACAACCTGGTGGACGCCTTCATGCTGTGCCTCCCCCGAGGGGCGGGGAACGGCCGGGAGTACCTCATCGCCGACGAGCACTACTATCCGATCCAGGAGATCGTCGAAGAAGTCGGCCGGGCGCTCAAGGTGCCGGTCCGGATCCCGCACTATCCGGTGCTGCCGGTACTCGTCCTGGGGCATGTCGTGGAAAAAGTGTGCAAGCCCTTCGGCCTCACGCCGCCGATCTTTCCGCGCCGGGTCGACTGGTATCGTCAGAATCGTGCGTTCGATATCACCCGTGCCAAACGCGAGCTCGGCTACGCCCCACAAATCCCGCTCGACGAGGGACTCCGGCGGACGGGGGAGTGGTATTGGGAGATGGGGTATCTCGGGGGTGGTGAGCGGTGAGCGGTGAGCGGTGAGCGGTGAGAAGTGAGAGGTGCGCTGATAGAACACGGGCTCCGCCACAGCACCACCTCTCACCGCTCACCTCTCACCGCTGTATGCTCACCGCTCACCGCCGTTCGGCGGCGCCCCGTGCCGGTCCAGATACATCCGCGCCCACATTTCCATGAGCAGCAGCGACCAGAGGCGGTACGCGCGCTCCTGGGCGTAGGGCTTGCCCGGCGCGCGGCGGCGGAGGTCCGCGACGTAGGAGGGCTGGAACAGCCCCCGGGCCTTGACGGCGTCCTGGGAGAGCAGCTCGTCCGCCATGCGGTCGAGCACCTCGCTCATCTCGGTATCGTGCTTGAGCCGGTTGAAGCTCTTGCCGAACGCCAGCATTCGCTCCGGCAGCAGTCCCGCGCATGCCTTCCGCAGGATGTACTTCTGCGTGCGCCCGTGGATCTTCAGCTCGTCCGGAATCGAGAACGCCGCCGCGAGGAACGCGGGATCGGTGTGGTGCGCGTTCATCCGCACGCCCACCGCGCTGTACAGATGCTCCACGGCGGACTGGTACGGCGACACCAGGAACCCGCGCCGCAGGAAGTTGGTCAGCGGCTGATCGGCATCGCGCGGGAAGCCGGAGAACGGCGGCATCGGCCGGGCACCCACCACTTGGGGCGCGGGCCAGTCGCGGCCGCGGAAGTAGGCCCGTCGCAGCGCCCGCCCAGGCAGCGACGTCGGCTCCACGCTGCGAAAGGTGTAGTCGTAGAACTCCTCGAGCGCGCCGCGGGCGGGTGGAAGCTTGAGTCCGAGGTCCACCAGGCGGTGCCGCGGCAGCCCGGCGAACAGCCCGTCGAACCCGAACCCCGCCAGCACCACGTCTACATGGCGCGCCGCCTCGCGGGCCGCGACGTAGAGATACGCCACGTCCTCCCGGCCGATCGGCTCCTCGATGTGCCACACCATCCAGGGCAGGAGCTCCGGGAGGTCGGCCGGACTCAGGATCAGCGGGTGGTGGGTCGTGCCGAGAACGCGCGCCACCATCTCGGCGTTCACCAACTCGCGGTCGTCCGGACCGTATCCGGCGCTGAAGGTATGGACCTCCCGGCCGCCGGCCAGGTGCCGGGCGCCTGCCGCCATGACGGCGGAGTCGAGGCCGCCGCTCAGGGAGACACCGATGCGCTCGTAGGGCTCGATCTGCTGGCGCATCGTCTCCAGGAAGGTCTCCCGGAGTGCCGCGGCGTGACGCGCCTCATCGTGGTGCTCGACCCGGACTGGAATGTTCCAGTAGCGGGCGGTGTGGATCCGCTCGGCGTCCACTTCCAGCCAGGTGCCCGGGGCCACGGGATAGACGCCCGCGAGGCAGGTGGCGCCGGGCTTCGTCCATTTGGTGCTCTGGATGACCTGGATGGCGTCGCGGTCAGGCTGCGCCTCGACGGTGTTCAGCGCGAGGAGTGCCTTGTACTCGCTCGCGAAGATGAATCGACCCTTCCGGTCGAGGGTGTAGTGGAGCGGGCCGTAGCCGATGCGGTCGCGACCCAGCAGCAGCGCTCGCCGTGCCGGCTCCCAGAGCGCCACGGCCATCTGGCCCGCCACCAGCTCCATTCCGTCGGGCCCGAGACGCCGGAGCAGCTCAAGCAGAAGCGACCCGTCATCCGCCGGCTCCGGCACGAACGCCGGTGGACGTCCCGATCGCCGGGCGATCTCCCGCCGGTTATCGACGGCGCCGTCGAACACCAGGTGGCCGCCCGAAAGCCGTTCGACCGCCGCCGCGCTGCCCCGGAGACCGAGGTGCACGCCCGGCGCCGGCGACCAGGAGGCGCCCGCCGCGCCCCGGTGCCGGAGCCGCGCATCCATCGCCGCCAATTCTTCGTGATCGGCATCGCCGAGGATGCCGTAAATCGCTCCCATGGGCACGTCCAGACTCTGAAGTGGTCCAGCAAGCCGGTCTGCGGGCGCCTCTCAGGGGGCGGTGACCGGGACCGAGCTCGGCAGACGGAGGTGCCGGATCATGAGCACCCCCGCGAACACGGCCCGGAGGAACCAGCCGATCGCCACGCCATAGATGAGCCCGGGCAGGCCCCAGCGCGCGCCCACCAGTGCACCCGCCACGGACGCGGCCACCGACACCCAGCCGCAGGCGTTGACCAGCGAGAGCTCCCGCGGCTCGGCGAGCGCGGCGGCGATGGCCTTCGTGAAGGCGTTCGCGATCTTGCCGATGCCGCTCACGATCGCCGCGGCGACCAGCGAGGCGCCCAGGTGATATTTGCCCGCCAGGAACCAGCGCTCCACCAGCGGCGTCACGAACCAGATGAGGAGCGACCCGCCCAGCACGATGGCGCCGACCAGTTGCCCTTCCCGCGCGACGAGCCGGCGGCGTTGCCGTACCGAGCCGGCCGCCCGGAGCCGGGGCAGGAGGCTGAAACCCACGCCCATCTGCAGCACCCGGAACAGCGAGCCCACGATGGCGCCGAGCACCCCGTAGAGCGCGAGGTCCGCGATGGGGAGCGCGTGGGGAATCACCAGACGCTCGAGCTGGATGAGCAGCAGACCCGAGGCGCTCAAGCCGGCGAACGACAGCGCCTCACCCCAGAGGAAAGTGGTCGGATTTGGCGGCTTCCCGGGCCGCTCCCGCAGCAGCACCACCCACCCCCAGATCGCGGCCGCCACGAACCCGAGCGTGGAGATGAGCACCGGGAGCCACGCTCCCGTCAGGTGCGCGGCCGCCGTCACGGCCGCGGCGACGAGCAGGACGATGTTGGGGCTCTGCAGCAGCGCGAGCGAGACGCCGAACCGCTGCTCGCTCTGAAACCGCGCGCCGGCCACCATCATCGCTCCGCCGGCGACAGTGGAGGCGAACAGCATGACAGCGAGCGGCCACGACATGTCGTAGGCGACCATCCCGATGACGGCGAAGAGCACGCCGGCCAGCGTGGAGGTGCGAAGCACCAGGCGGAGAAGGGAGGGTCCGGCGTCGAGGTGGCGCCGGTTCACCACGCCGTCGAGGCCCGCCGGCGCGAGCGAATAGCCGAGGTTGCCGAGCGCGATGACCAGCGTGAACAGCGCGTATGGCTCGGTCGGCAGCACGCGGGCGAGGATGAGGTTGGCGCCGGAGAAGCCTACGCCGGAGGCGCCATAGACCACCATGCTGCGCAGGGTGGGCGAGTACCAGAGCCCCTTCACGCCCGCGCCCTGCCGGCCCTCGCCTCCATCTGATCGTAGAAGGTCGCGAGCTTCCGCCGGGCGGCTTCGGGGGTGAATTCCTCCTGGACGTATTCCTTGGCGTGGGCGGCCAGGCGTTGGCGGAGCGGCCCGTCGCTGAGCAGGGTTGCCAGCCCGGCGCCGAGGGGCTCGGGCTCGGCGTCCACCAGGAACGCCGTCCGATCGTCCAGCACCTGCGTGTGGGTGCGCAGCCGTGTGGCCAGCACTGCCGTCCCCGAGTCCAGGTAGGAATAGATCTTCATGGGCGTGTTGAGGCCTTTGAGCCGGGGCGACACCAGCACGTCGGCCTGGCTGAGGAGACCGGGGAGCATGGCCAGCGGGTGCGGACCGAGGAAGTGGACCCGCGGAAGGATCCCGAGTCCGTCGGCCATGGCCTGGTAGCGCCGGATGTCCTCCGCTCGTCCGCCGACGATCACCAGGCTCGCGCTCGGCACCCGCTGCAGCGTGTGCTGGAAGCCTTCGAGCAGCAGGTCGATACCCTGGTAGCGCTCCAGGTTGCCGACGTACATGGCGATCGGTCCTTCGCGGAGCACCGACTCCGGCAGGCGGCCCCTGCCGTTGCCCTCGTCCTTGCCGGAGCGCAGCAGGGTGCTGTCCTCGACCCGGCCCACCGGCTTCGCCGGGTCATGGCCGCGTGCCACATCCTCGAGCGCGGCACAGACGGTGAGCACACCCAGGCTCCGTCGCACCGCCACGGACTCGCAGTAGCGCAGCAGCGGGAGCGCCACGCTGAGAAACGGGTAGGCTTCGACCATCTGCTCCGCAAGCGAGGAGTCCATGTCATAGATGTAGGGGACGCCGGAGACCGCGCGGGTCGCGGCAGCAATGAAGGCTGCCTCCTCGACGGCGTGGACGAGGTCGTACCGGTTGCGCCGGACCATCCGCAGACACTCGCGGAACATCACCGCGTCGCAGGCCAGCTTCTTGAACGAGAAACCCGGCCGCACATTGTGGACGCCCGGGATCGGCGGGATCCGGTAAATCCGGCACCCCGGGATGTCGACGTCTTCGCCCTCGTGCAGCGTGAGCAGGTCCACCTCGTGCCCGCGCGTACTCAGGAACTCGAGGACCGCGCGGACGGCCAGCGGCGTCCCCCGCGCCTGGAAGAAGGGGTGGGGGGCCAGCATCAGGATCTTCACGCCGCCGGCTCCATGGTGGAGCCGAGCCCTCGGAGTTGCCGCATGACCTCCTCGATCTCGGTCTCTTCGCGCGAGGCCGTCCATCCGAGCTCGCCCGCGGCGATCCGCGCCGCCCCCGCCACCTGCTCTCGGCCGGGGCCGGGCGGATCGCCGAGGGTGGTCCGGCGGAGCACGATATCGGACAGCCGCACTGCCATTTCGCTCCGCACGGCCTCCCGCGCCCGGGTCTCGAGCGGGGCGCCGAGATCGCCCAGTCCTTCGTCCACCCGCACCCATGCGGTGCGGCACGCGGAGGCGGCGAGGCCCAGTTCCGCCACGACGCGGTCTACCACGTGTTCGGCCACGCCGCGTGCCGTCGTGTACTTCACGCCCTCGAGGGAGAACATAGCCCGGGTCCTGCCGGCCACTCCGTGGTCTGTCACACCCGGGCGCTCGGCCAGGGCGTCACACCGCCCCGGCTCACGCCCGTCCTTGAGAGGGAGCAGGCCCCACTGGCGGCGGACCACATCGGCGGACGTGAGCTGCAGCGCGGGGCAGGCCTCCCCGAGTTCCGCCAGCAGGGCCGCCTCCCCCCGTTCAGCCGTGGCGCGGGCCGAGGCACCCTCCGCAGGGGCGTACCAGGTCCCTAGCAGCGTCGTCCCGCCCTGCGGCACCAGAAAGATGAAGCGGCGGCCTCCGATGATCGGGTCCTCTGCGGGCCCGGTGGCTGCGCGGACGCCCACGGCGGTCTCCGCCAGGCGCCGGCCGATCTCGAGGTTGAGCGCGAACGCGTGAGCCCGGGCGTGTCCGGGGGCGACCAGCTCCCGGGTCCACGGTCCCGCCGCCACCACTACAGAGCGGCCGCGCACCTCGAAGGCACCGCCGCCCTCGAGGTCGGTGACCATCACGCCCCGTACGCTGCCGCCATCGCTCAGAACGCGATCCACCCGGCAGTAGTTGGCCACGGCGGCACCGTGCCCCGCCGCCGCGCGGACGAATGCCAGCGTGAGGCGCTCCGGCCGCAGGAGGCGCGCGTCGTACCAGAGCGCACCTCCGCTGGTGTCGACCGACGGGAAGGCCGGAAAGAGCCGGTGACACTCCGCAGTGGAAAGTAGACGGCCCGGCGGCAGGCGGCGCCCCGACTGGAGCTCCCGATTGCGATCGCGCGAGAGCAGATCGTTGAGGGCGAGCGCCGCGCGCAGCGCCACCCGCCCCTGAGTGCCGGCCCCGGTGGTCGGCACCAGGACGGGGAGGGGCTCGACCAGCGTCGGGGCGATACGGAGCAGCGCCGATCGCTCGCGGATCGACTCGCGCATGCGGGTCAGGTCACCGCGGGCGAGATAGCGCAGGCCGCCATGCACAATCCTGAGGCTGTTGGCGGAGGTCGCGGCCCCGAAGTCATCGCGTTCGACGAGCGCGACCCGGAGGCCGCGAAGTGCCGCATCCCAGGCAATGCACGCTCCGTGGATGCCCCCGCCCACCACCACGACGTCGTGCGCCGTGTCGGCCAGGGAGGTCAGGTCGCGTTCCATGCGCCCGGCGAGCGGGCCTGCGGTCAGACCTGCTCGCGCACGCGATACGCGCGCCGGTGCGGCGACCGCAGATGCACGATGATCTCACCCACCAGACCGAGTCCCATGAACTGCACGCCGAGCGCGAGCAACAGCACCGCGAGCAGCAGGAGGGGGCGGTTCGCGATTCCCTGGCCGGCGACCCGTTCCACCAGCAGGACCAGCCCGGTGAGGGCGCCGAGGCCGAAGAACACCGAACCTACCAGGCCGAAGAACCGGAGCGGCTTTTCCGTGAACTTCGCCAGAAAGAAGAACGCCGCCACATCCAGCAGCCGGCGCAGGTAGACGCCCGGCCCGTAGACTCGCATGGCGGCGTCATTCGGGTGCTGCGGCACCGGGACTTCCTCCACCCGATGCCCTTCCCGCAGCGCGAGCGCGGGGATGAACCGGTGCAGGTCGCCGTAGAGTGGAAGGGTCTCGGCGACGGACCGCCGCATGACCCGCACTCCGCAGGCGATGTCGTGGAACCGGCGCTCGGTCACGCTGCCGAGCATGCGGTGAAAGGCGCGGGACTGGAGCCGGTTGAGCCAACTGTCCACCCGCGGCGACCGGCTGGCCACGACCACGTCGGCGCCGGCTGCCAGCGCATCGAGCAGCGGGCCCATGCCCTCCGCCTTCACCTGGAAGTAGGCCGGCAGCGTGACGATTACCGCGCCGCGACTCCGCTCGATGCCCAGCCGGAGCGCCGCCGTCTCGCCGAACACCCGGGCAAACGTGAAGAGCCGCACCGACGGGTCCTCGTGGCTCAGGGCGACCAGCGCCGGCGGCGGAGTGAACCCGCCGTCGAAGATGAACAGGAACTCGTGCTCCTCGCCCCGCCGGTCCAGTTCCGCGCCGAAGGCACGGCGGAGGTCCAGGAGGTCATCCAGCCGCTCGACCACCGGCACGACGACGGAGATCAGCCCCGTGCCGCCGGCACTCTCGGGACCCGAGCGCTCGATGGTGGCCTCCATGAGGGTACCCTCGACAGTCATGGTCAGCGAACCTCCCAGGCGGTCGGAGCCTCTCGCGCGCGCTCGCGCTCGCTGTTGAGCGCCACCTCCGCCACGAGCCCGAGCATGATCAGGTAGAAGGCGGCTCCGAGCCAGAGGAGGGCAGCCCCCGGGAACACGAGCGCCTCGGACTTGACCGGCGCGAAATGGGTGGCGGCGTAGAGCCAGAGGCAACCGAAGATCAGCGCCGCCAGCACCATCGGCGCCGCGGCCACCGCGAAACCCGCGAGGGGCCGAGACCGGAACGTCGTGATCATCTTCAGGGTGATCAGGTCGACCAGCACCTTCACGGTCCGGCTGATCCCGTACTTGCTCTCGCCGAACCGGCGGGCATGGTGCCGTACGGGCAGCTCGGTGATCCGCGCGCCCACACTCGCCGAGAGTGCGGGAATGAACCGGTGCTGCTCGGCGTAGAGCGAGATCCGCTCCAGCAGCTCGCGCCGGTAGGCCTTGAGCGAGCAGCCGTTGTCGGTGATCTGCACGCCCGTAAGTCGGCGGATGAGCCGGTTGGCCACCCACGACGGCACCTTGCGGAGGATCAGCTTGTCCTGCCGCTGCTGCCTCCAGCCGCAGACGAGGTCGTATCCCTCGTCGAGCTTGGCCACCAGCATCGGGATGTCCCGCGGATCGTTCTGAAGATCGCCATCGAGGCTCACGACCACCCGGCCCGCGGCGTGGTCAAACCCTGCCATCATCGCCGCGGTCTGCCCGACGTTCCGGCCCAGCCGGAGCCCGTGGATGGGCGGGTGCGCGGCCGCCGCCGCGACGATGCGCTGCCACGTGCCATCCCGACTGCCGTCGTCCACCAGGATGACCTCGACGCTGCCCGGATAGGACGCCAGGGCTTCGAGGATCCAGTCCACCAGGGGGCCGACGTTGTCCGCCTCGTTGTACAGCGGAGCCACGACGGACAGATCGGGAGTGCTCATGGGCTCCTGAAGATAGGCGGTTGATCGCCGCGCTTCCAGCAATGCCCGTTCCGCGGCAACGGCCCCCACAGGCGCGAGCGGCACCGCCGCGAATGCCGGGGGTGCCGCTCGGATGCCGCTCAGTTGCAACAGGTGGGGAGGATCGCTGGTCCGGGCCGGCTCACCACCCGCCCTTGCGGAGCAGGACGACGGGGATGGTGCGGAGCATGATGCGCAGGTCTTCGCGCAGGCTCTTGCGCCGGATGTACTCGAGGTCGTAGCGCACCTTGGTGCGCACGTCGTCGAGCGAGCGGTCG